>PMCK01000503.1:8157-28819 GCA_003154095.1 Myxococcales bacterium
AGGCGATAAGTAGAGCAATGCCGGAGCGGTACGGAACACGCCTTTCCGTGCCGCTGTGACATCAATCAGCAAATCTATGATTTGCCGATATTCGGATTAGTCGGTGACCGTGTCGATCTCGAGGACGACTGGGTAATTGTTGACGTAAGCACCGCCGAAAAGAAGCATTTCACTCAAATGCTCGCCAACTGCCAGCCACAATAGGCATTGACTACCGACACGTACGGGCAGGAGGAATATCCAGGAGTGCCAAAGGTCACTCCCATCGCGCCGTCCCGATAGCAGGTGCAGGTCAATTGATTGCTGCCCGCGTTGATGCAATCGATACTGTACGAATGCCCGTCGGTACATCCCATGACATTGTTTTGGCACACGGTCGTGCCGATGGGGATGATGCCGCCCGCAGTTGCTATGCCCGAACTCGATTGGCAGGTTATGGCGGGGTAAGGGGGCGGATTGGTGTTGGGTACCGAGGCGTCGAGTTCGGCATATCCACAGGCGATTTCCTGAGCGGTCGAATTAGGATCGCACACATTATTTTGGCCATTAAGGTCGCTGCAAGTGGCACCGTTCAAGCAATTCATGAAGTTGAGTCCAAACTGTGCACACGCATTCCCATGACCGAGAAATTCTTTGGTGACGGTGCTGGTGCAATCCGTGACGCAATTTGAATCCGTACCGGAAGATTGGCATTGGAGCAGCTTGGCGCAGATCTGCGGGCACCAGGAGGGTAGCGAAGTGCCCAGCTGCTGCTCGGGCGGAGTCCCAGTCGAAGTGCCAGTTGCGGTCGAAGTGTTGCCGTTGCGAGTACCGCCGGGACCCGCGTCGGTACTCGAAATGTCGACCGTGGCGCCGCAACCTACGATGAGTAAACAACAAGTAAGGGTGAGCCGAGTCATGCCGCTAGCATACGATCACTTGAGCAACTTGGTGGCGTGGAATTGAGCGGCGATACTAATTCGATAGCGTAGCTGCCGCATCAAATAGCGCAATATGTTGATATTGCGAGCAAATACCCCCGTGCATCGAGGCGTTTCCGCGACATTGACAGGTATACAAAAACCGTCGGACACTGTGGGTACACACTTGGACAAGCCCCAATCCGTCGATGCGTTTCCTGAACTCGGAATCCCTGCTAAACCTCACGCGCACGGATTATGCCAGACCGCAAGCGGCGTCGAGCGCCACCGAGAGTTGAAGCGAGCTGGCGATGTGCGGTTGCACGTGGGTGCATGGTTTGCGTCGCGTTTGCGATGTTCGGTAGCCGAGTTGCGATTGCCCAGACCACCGAAGCGCACCCAAGCAGTGGCTCCATTTTCAAAGAGGTGTTTCTCGGAGGCTTTGCGGATCTTGGAGTCGGCACGAGCCAGGCTGGCAACTTGGTGCTGGGCGAAGAGGGGCCATGCCCGTTCACGAGAGTTTCGGATGACAGTCTGCTCGGATAATGTCGGCACACTATCCGACTTTTGGCCACCGGCTGGTCAGACAAAAAGCGGGGGACTCGCAGTGATTTACCATCAAATTTCGCTAGTAAGTGGCCGTGGCCATCGATCCGCCGTGAACCCAATTCTCATTTGCCGAGCATCCGCGTTAGTTCTAAACTGTAGTCACTTAGGTTACGAAATATGTCGCGNNTGCGTGTCGAGCCCGGCACCACAACTTGGATAACCTTATGAATAACGCCAAAGCAGCACTTAGTGAATCTCAGAGTCGCCGCCAGTCGGTTCAACCAAGGTCGAATTCTCACGCCACATCGGCTCGGCCTGACGATGAAATTCGGGATTTTTTCAAACGGGGCGATCGCGGACACTATGAAGGCGGCGCTGCAGACAGTAGTTCTCCAAGCATACCCACTTGGGATGTGCCCGAGGAACGCCCTAAGGCAATCGTTAGAACGCCCCGGCAACAGGCTCGCCGCGTCGCAATGATGCAAGTCGTGGGGACAATCGTTGCCGCGTGTCTTGTATTGTTGGTCACAGCGGCGCGCCTCAAGGCGAGCAGCGGTAGCGAGACTCAGGCGGTCAATGCGCGGCACGCCGATGCACGGCCCGCCGCGCCATCCCCCGCCAAACCCAGTCCTCAATACTCCCTGCAATCGAAAGCGGAGTTCGCGCCGCCGCCAGCGCCCGCCGCCCCGCCCAATGCGCCGCCAACGGTAGCCGCCGCGAATGGCGTGCCAACGCCAGCTCAGGTGCCTGCCGCCGTTCAAGAATTGCCTGCGCCCGTCAAGGCCGCACCAGTGGCACCGCGTGAAGTCGCAGTTGCTTCATTGCCAAGTCCTGCGTCCGTTTCAGTGCCAGCCGTGTCGAAGGTCGCTTCGGCAGCGAAGGTGTCCCAAACCGCGGCAAAGGCAGCTCCAACATCGGTTGCGCGAGCAAAGCCTGCACAATACGCCGAACCCATCCGCCCACCAACAGCAGCCCCGACAACCCACGCCGTAGCGCCCAGGCGGGCAGTGGCCGCGTTCCCCGATGATTAGCTAAGGGGGGCACGCGATCGGTTCGAAGGTGTGCGTCAGAAATTCGGATGGTCGGTCCTAGACCGGGGTTGGTTGAAAGAAGGCCTATTAGTGGAGCCACAGCGGCACGTAGAACCCCCATCACGACAATTGCTAAGTTCAATGCGGGATGAACCGATTGTAACGATATTGGGCAGTTACTGCGGCAGGTTTGGGATTTAGGCCGCACACGCATACTGTGCTAGAATTAGGCTGAGTCGAGGTGACGTCATGCGCATTCAGAGCATAGCTTTCGCGACAGTATCATCACTTTCCATGAGTTTGGCTTGTGCGGGAGCATCACCCAATCCAGGAGGCAACGGGGGCGGCGCAGGAATGGTCGCTACCGGCGGAGGCGCAAATCCGGGAGGAGCGAGTTCACATTCAAGTGGCGGCACTGCTATGGGAGCAGGCGGTACCACCAGTGGTATCAGCTGTGGCACCAAGGTCTGTGGCACCGGGCAATACTGTTGCAACGCCAGCTGCAGCATGTGCGCTCCCATGGGCGCTGCTTGCATCCAGATCGCTTGTACGACGACTGGAGGCGCGGGCAGTACGCAGTGTGCAGGCGATACGGATTGTCGGCTCTTCGATGACTACTGTGGCGGATGTAATTGTCAGGCGCTGCCGAAGACCGCACCCGATCCGACCTGCAACGGCACCACCGTGAGTTGTCTGGTTGCGCCCTGCATGAATAAGCGCGCTACTTGCACGAATGGCCAATGTGTGGCTGGCGGTTAGAGGCTGTCTCGGTTTTTTCCTGAGCCATCGGCTCATTTGGATTTCACAGGAAGGGCGGAAGAGCGGAAGTTGGGCAAACCTTCTGGCGAGGCCGCCGCGCGGCCGTTGCCCTGGCTGGTTTCAGAAACTATTTCGTGTTGAACCCAACGCGCTGATGAGTTCCATCGCAGAAGGGCTTCCTGCTGGAATGGCCGCAACGACACAGGGCTGCTTTCTGCGTGCGCGTTACGGTTCGCCCGGTTCCAGTGACGATTTCGACGCTGTTTTCGACAATGAGCGGGCCGTTGGGTGACGGCTTTACCTTTAGTGGCCCATCCCGCTTCTCTAATGGCGCCGAATTGTCGCCTTCGGGTTCACCTGTGGCGCGAAAGTTGGCGGTGTGATGACTGGCATCGCAGTAGGGCTTATGTTCGGACGCTCCACAACGACAAAGCGTTGCGCGAGTGATTCGAGGCTGACCTTCGATCTCAAGATCAGCGCTGACGGCAAGCGGTCCATTTTCTAGCACGCGAATCACATTGACCAGCGGTGGAGTTTCCGGAGCTATGTTACCCACGGGTTCGTAGGTGATGGCACCCGATGGACAATTGCGTGCCACGGCAGCTACCGCTTCGGCGCTGGCGCTATCAGGAGATATCCACGGGCCCTCTACATTGGGCCGGAAGACATCGGGTCGGCTCAGGACGCAGTTTCGCGAGTGTATGCACTTTTCGCCATCGAATCGAATGATGACGTGTTTGCCCGTGTACAGCTCGATGTTCTCCGTCAAGTGCACCTCCGATACCGCGCCGAGACTAGGTATGGGCCGTATCAGATATGGAGCGAGGGTGTCACCTCTACTTGGCTTTTGCTGAGAAACAGCGAGGCATGACGACTTAATACCGTTCATCGTTTCGAACTGAGGCCACAGAACGCCAGTCACTAGTGCGGGCTATTGACCACAACGGGGTTCCGCCAAGCGGACTTAGCCGTGGCGCTCAATGCAGCCGATTCTAGGGTTTGACGAACTTCAATACGAATCGGTCGCTGGTGCCGCGTTTGTCCCCTGCAACGCGCGGTGAAGCGTTCCAATCGCGTGTATCTGCCGGATTGCGCAGAAAGTCGCCTTCTGCAGCCAATTGAAACCCTGCTTTTAGCACTTCGTCGCGGACCACTTTCTCTTCGATGCGATGCAGTGTCTGCGTCTCCGAGGTACCGGTGCCTGGACGCCCACTGTGGTCGACTATGAAATAGGCGCCACCTTTTCGGAGCGCATTGAAGACCGACTGATTCATGCGCGCCCGATCGGTCTTCTGCCATACGGTGTCGTGATAGAAAAGCACATCGACGACGGCATCGAGTTCCTTGGCCTCCGGCGGGATTGGGTCGTCGAACTCGCGGTCTACGCGGACCACGTTCTTCATGACGGGTTTCGCCAAACGTTCGCTCCAAGGCTTTTCGGCAAATCGCTCCAAAATGAACTTGGAATTCTGACCGTACACGACACCATTAGGCGCGACGGCTCGTGCCAATAGTTCCGTAGTGTAACCACCACCTGAGGAGATTTCAGCCACTTTCATGCCCGGGCGCAAATCGAAGAACTTCAGCAACTCAGCGGGATGACGGCCGTTGTCCAGGGCCCGATCGTCGGCAGAACGGTCCCCGGCATCGACGATGGCCTGAATCGAGGGTGGCGAAGCTGCTGCACTGGCATTGGCCGTTGGAACCGGCGGTGCCACGTTGGCACTCGTAGAAGGTTGTGGGTTCGATGCAGGACTTGCCGCGGGGTTGCCCTCCCTGCACGCGCAACCCATGAGATCGATACATAGTGTGAGCGCAATGAGCCTAGGTCCAACCAAGCGTCCGTTAGTGTGAAAATTCATGGTTGCCCAATCTTGCGACCTTCCCCCACGAATGCCAAGTGTCTAGCTACGCCGGCGGGGTTGCGAATCACGGGAGCCGGCATTAGGTTGGCGACCCCTCGGAGGTACCAGATGAGTTTTGCCTATGCGTCGATCTTGCAAATGAAGAAAATGTTAACTGGTCTCGACAAATGGTTGGAAAAGTCGATCGACCACGCGAAAAGCAAGTCCTTCGAACCGACCCTCTTGCTCAATTGCAGATTGATTGCCGACATGTATCCGTTGCTGCGGCAGATACAAAGTTGTTGTGACACGGCCAAGTTTGCCGCGGCGCGCCTTTCGGGGCAGGAAGCACCCAAGCATCCGGACACCGAGCAGACAATGGACGATATTCGCGCGCGGATTCGAACTTGCGTTGATTACCTGGAGACATTCAAAGAGGCCGATTTCAACGAGGCAGACAAGCGTCTCGTCAGCCTTTCATACTTACCCGACAAGGTATTGCTCGGAAGCGACTATTTGGTCGAACTGGCCCTTCCAAACTTCTATTTCCACGTAACTACGGCCTACGACATATTGCGCCACAACGGGGTCGACGTCGGAAAAATGGACTTCATCGGGTCGCTAACTATGCGCGATAAGTGACGTCACGCAGTTACTGCGGGACGGAAGCTGCCGGTGTGGGGGTGTCACCGGGTATTCGGACATTCGTCAGCTGCCAATCGAGGCCGCTGCGGGTCAAAACAACTACGAGTTCACTACCGGCTGCCGACGCAAATGTGAGCGTAAAGGTGTTCAAAGACTCGAAAGAGCGACGACCGTTCTCGAGGCGCTGTTGCAGCGTCGGGCCCGAATTGTCCAGAAAATTGCTCGATATCACAGCGGCGCCCATCAGCAGCCGATTGAGCCCTACTGGCGTCACGAGTGAGTCAACCGTGGCGTCGACTACGGAGTTGGCTATCCCACCAGCTATTTGCGATACGATTCCATTTGGGAGCGTGGTGTTGATTCTGGAACTGGCACTTGCGTTGAGCTGATCCTTGAGGTTTTGCCTCAGCGTCGGAAAATCGACATATTGCGACATCGCAGCTGCGTCGCCTTGGGTGATTGCTGCCTGCAGACCGTTCAAAGTTCGATAGGGCCCAGTTGCTACGTAGCCGGCCAGCCCGAGTAAGGCGACAAATACAAGCCCTATTAATAAGCGTGCCCCGAACCGACTCTTTTTTGAAGAAACCGTTTTGGCGCCTCGCGTGGGTGGTGGTGCTCCCACATTCATGGGCAAAGTTGCGTGAGTCACACGTCATAATAGCCGACTCGGCTAACGACGCACGGACGAATTCAAGCGCGATGCGCCAACCACGGGTGGGCTGCTCAAAGGCCGCACCCGTGGTGAACGTCAATCCTGGGCTATCGCTCGAAGCGTGTCGGGTTCCAGAGAACCTCCCACGTAAAGTTCTCCCCGTGTTGCTGTGTGTAGAACACCCGCCAGCCGTCGAAGAAGGGTCGGGGAATTCGGGCTCCGAGCAGCCCCGAGCGGCCGGGGTCGCCGTCAGAGATGTGAATGCCAGTAATTTCGTTGTCGCCTTCATTCTGGAAGCCGGCCAGGCCCAGGCCACCGAGCGCTGAGTCAATCGTCGCCGAGGGATCACGGCCTTCGGCAATGATTCGTACCGGCACGTTGGCGGGGTTCGAGTAGTCGAGCTTTACGTCGAGTACGTAGGCCGAATCGAGGGCATTGCGTTGCGAGTGCAGCCCATCACCGGCATCTTCGACAAACACGATGTGGTCGCGGGACCAGAATGCGCAATTGTCGAATGCGGAATGCACGACGTCGCTGAGGTAAAAGAGCGACAGCTTTCCCGAATTTGAGCTGGGCGACGCTTGCACTAACTTGAGGACGCTTCCAAAGCCGCCATGGGCAGCCCCGGCTTCCGAGAGGATATTCGTGTCCCCAGTCTCATCGAAGTAAAACTCGCGGAACCCGGATTGCGGACGAAACTGACCGTTCTCGGGTCGTTTGAATGGCGTCGCGAGAGCGGCTTTTGCTAGTGAATTGGCGTTAAACGGGGAGTAACCGTCCACGTCCGTGTCGTGAATCGTTACCCACTCGGTGTCGAATACCTTCCCGTAAGTGTGCAGGTCGCCTACGTCCGCAGAGAGAATGTCGGCATCCGCCGCGCCGGCGTGAAATGCGATCGGTGTACCGGTCTGCAGCGACATCACTTGCAATGCCTGCAATTTCCCTTGCTTCAGGTCATTCTTGTGCTTGGGTACGTAACGATATAGAAAACTGTTCGGCTGTTTTGCGTGCGGTGATGCCGTGCCTGTCTTGCCGCCTGAGTCTTCCACAATCCATAGATTTCCATCCTGATCGTTTTGAATGCCCTCATAACCGCCACGACCTAACGCGCCCGATATGTCCTCGACCGTTGAAGGGAAGCTCAAGGTCGCCTGCCAGATACCACCGGCAGCCCCGTTCTCGGAAGAAAACAGCAGCTTTTGCGCGAAGGGGTCCCAGGTTGAGCCGTCGATAAGAGGCAATGCTGCGCCTGATGTGTCGGTTGTTGCGAGAAGTGTCACTCGATGCGGGCCATCAGCATCAAGATTGATGCGGGTGATCGAGCCAATGGGTGCTCCGGCTGCATTGAGAGTGCCCAATTCGTGGCCCTGGAACAAAAAGTGACTGCCGTAATCGTAATTTGGATCGGCACCCGTTTGATCATTTAAGACGAGGTACGTATTTTTATCGGGCTCCGTCTTGGTGGCTTCGACCTTATGCGTAGCCGAGGGCAGATCCCCAGGTGCCGGGACCATGGGGCCGTCGCCATCGTAACCGTAATTGGTGACTGTTGCCGAGGAACCATTTCCTAGATCTACAGCTGTCGGATTCTCAACTGCGTTCGAACCTTGAGCGACAATCGTCTCCATGAGTTCTGGTGACAGTGAGTTGGGAGATGAAACGCCAGCCGTTTTCGTATTGGCAGCCGGTACCCCCGTAAGACCAAACGCCGAACTTGCAACGATTGGCTCAACCGCCGACTGAGTGGTTTCCGGTGTGGGGTCTGGGTTGGACGCCTGATTGGAACAGCCGCTGGCCATTACTAGCAATAGAGCTGGCGAAACATGACTAATACGCATTGTATCCTCCTACACGATCTCGTGTGCAGGGGTACCTAGGTCCATGCCGCCTGCTCAGTGTGTATCCTTTGAATCATTTGTGTTTACAATTGGTGAACTCTCGAACCCGCCGCCGCGCGGAGAAGCCAACGCTTGGCCCTAGAGTTCTCTGCCAGGCCAGAAATGCGACCAACCCGAATTTGTCATTGCCCGAGTCCGTGGCTCCTCGCGTTCGGACCGCGTTGGCCAGATGAGCGCGATCGTTGTCGGAGAACCGGATCGGCCGCAGTAAATTAGGTGTTTTTGGTGACAATTGTGACGAAATGTACTGCTGCGTGACGCTTCGATGAAACGGCGCTATGGACTGTGTGAAGGCGAGGTGTGGCGATGCGAATTCTCGTTGTAGGAGCTTCACAGGGCACGGGCGCACTTGCGGTCGAGGAAGCGTTGAAACGGGGCCACTTGGTTACGGCCTTTGCGCGCAATCCGCAGCGGTTGTCCTTGGACAATCCCAACTTAACCCGTTCGTCGGGGAACTTCCATGAAATGGAGTCGGTCGAATCCGCCGTACCCGGTCATGATGCAGTCATTATAACGGCCTCTGCGACAAGTCTGCGTGCGTTCAAGGATAATCCCAATTATTTCTCGCTCGGAACGCAGCACGT
Source organism: Myxococcales bacterium (assembly GCA_003154095.1). Classification (GTDB taxonomy): domain Bacteria; phylum Myxococcota_A; class Polyangia; order Polyangiales; family Polyangiaceae; genus FEN-1139. Next base: position 17,019 of record PMCK01000503.1, read on the forward strand.
AATCCAAGCGATGAAGGCGCATGGCGTAAAGCGGCTCGTCGTGTTGAGTGCGCTAGGCACGGGTGAGAGCGCCAAACTGATGAATGTCTTCCTAAGGAAGCTCGTCATTGGGTGGCTTCTAAGAATACCCTTCGAAGATCACGCGCGACAGGAACAGCTCACCCGGGATAGCGGCCTCGATTGGGTAATTGCTCGACCGAGTCGCCTAACCAATGGCCCCGCGCGCAAGCAGTATCAGAAGAAAAGCGCGCTCGAACCGGTGCCGAGCGCGATCTCACGTGCCGACGTCGCAGACTTCCTACTCGAAGCCGTCGAGACGGATCAGTGGCTGCACCAGGCGGTGCAACTCGGGGGGTAAGCGAGTTCGAGTCCCTGAAGAGGTGCTACCGGATCGATACGAGCTCGCAAACGGTGCCTGCTCGTGCGACAAGTTGTCGCTGCGGGCTCAAGCAAACGCCACCCGTCGATGTCAGCCCGCCTGTGGCATCCGTCCCGCCAGAGGCCATGGATCCACCCGTGCTGACCGCGCCACCGGTGGCCCCAATTCCCCAGTCGAGAGCGAGCCGCCCGTGCCCGTGTCTCCCCCGACCGAACTCGTGCCGCCCGTGCAGACATCGGCCGATGTTGCCCCAGCGCTGGGACTTGAATTCACTCCAGCACCGCCGACCGCATCAGAATTGTGCTCGCTACAATCAACCGCCGCTTGAGTGTTTGACACATCGGCAGGGAAGCCAGGTGCCGTCACACCATAAACAAGTAACCCGACGAGCGTTGCACTGATTCGGTTGGTGGAATGGGCGCCATTAGCTGCATCCTTCTCGAGTGCAGGGAATTAGCGTGGACGTTCGTGTCCGACGGCGGGGGCCGGGACGTCATTGGCTTCGATTTGACTCAACTTCGTGATTTCGCCGTTCAGCCCCAACGTGAGCTCATTGCCCTCGCCGATGACGCCGTCGATAGTGAGGTCGCCCCAGACGTAGAGCCGATTGTCGCGACAAAAGAGCGGGCGCTCGGTTGCGTACTCGATTCGGCGCAGCAGGCGCAGGTTCGGATTGAGCACGAGGATGGCATTCACCCCGCGAGGGACCGCGACACCTTTGACGAGTTCCTGTAAATCAACGACTGGGAATACCGCTTTGCCGATGACCAGATTGCAGACGTGGGCCACGTGTACCACCAGTCGTTCTGCCGTGAACAACTGTTGCGCCTGAAGGGCCTCTAGTAGAACGCGTCGCCCCGCGATTACCTGATGTTCAGCAGTCGGCGCTGCCACCGGCGTCTGCGCCGAGCGCGTGCATGCCGCGAGCAAACACGTCAAGAGTGTTCCAACCGCGGTGTGTATTTTGCGCATGCTGGTTTTGGCGCCGGTCACTCTTGTTCTGTCGTTGCGAGTAGTCGCGAGTGATTGGGTCGAATCCGCGTTCAGCGATAGCGTAACGCGACACGGGCGCTTGGTGCAGACTACACTCAGGCAGGAACAGGGATGCGGCTCTGGCACTGACAATTAATGTCCGAACAAATTGGCCGATGGACGGCTCATGGACTGGCGATTTGTCCAGATACTGATATAGTGTTCAGTATCATGGCTCGCCCGGCGGACTTGCTTGAACGCCTCCCTGATTCACTGGGTTTCGGTGCAAAATCGCGGCTCGGTGGGCAGGTTCGCCTGGGTGCGGCCAACGTTTCTACGCAGTTGCCGGCGGGGCTAACGCTCGGTTGGCCCGAGCTCGAGGCAGGCTTGCCGGACGCCGGGCTTGCGCGGGGGCATGTGGTGCAGCTCGCAGCGCTGCATCCCGGCGCACTGACAACGTCGATTGCGCTCAAGGCCTGCGCGCAGGCGCAGCAACAAGGGCATGCGGTGGGCACGGATGAGCCCTGGTGTGCCTTCATTGATCCGTCGAAGTCGTTGCACGCACCGGGCGTGGCAGAGTTCGGTTTGCGGCTGGATCGTTTATTGGTGGTCACGCCTGAGCCGCAGGCTTTGGCGAATGTGGCACTGCGGGTCGTTCGTTCTGGGGTTTTTGCCGTCGTGGTTATCGATGCTGGGGGAGGGCTCGGCGAAAGCTCGGTGCGCTCGCTCGGGCCCTGGGTGCGTATCATTCGACAGATGGCGCTGGCTCTCGAAGGGCAACGCACGGTGGTGCTTCTTCTAACGGACGCCAGCAATCAGGCTCCGTTGCCCTTGCCCGTCGCGCAACGCATCGAACTGCGGCGCAATCACTCGAATCAACTCGAACTGCGCGTCGCCAAAGATCGCTGGGGGAGAATCACTGGCTGGAAGCGCGTGCAGCTCGGCAACGCACCCGAGCCCTCACTCGACCGTAATCAAAAGCCCGCATTCGTCGAAAAGCAAGAGGCCAAGTATGCAACTTGAAGAGTGTCGCTCGAGGCCTTTTGTGGGTGAGCTTCCGATCGAGCTCAAGCATGCAAAGCGAAGTAACCCGCAAAACTTCTCGATCGAGCTCAAATATGTAACCCGCTGTATCCCGCCTAGATATCCCCCCCAGCGGGGGGGATTTGGGGGGGAGAAGTCCCTCCCCAGCGGNNGGGAGGGATTTAGGGAGGGGAGAAAATAATCCCCTGCGGGGTTTAGGGGAGAAAATCCCTGAGGGCGGGGGAAACGAAAAATATCAATGACCTACAGCAACAAAGTTATCGATCACAACGAACGCCCCCGCAACGTAGGTTCGCTAGACGTCAACGATCCCAACGTAGGAACTGGGTTGGTGGGTTCTCCCGCGTGTGGCGATGTCATGCGCCTGCAAATTCGTGTCGATGCCGACGGACGCATCGAGCAGGCTCGCTTCAAAACTTTCGGTTGCGGCTCGGCAATTGCGGCCTCTTCGTTAGTTACGGAGTTGGTCACCGGCAAGTCGTTGGACGAAGCCGCCAGCGTAAAGAATACGGCAATCGCGCAGGAATTGAACCTACCCCCGGTAAAACTGCACTGTTCGGTCTTGGCGGAGGAAGCCATCGAGAAGGCCATCGAGGACTTTCGTCGCAAGCAGGCCGCACTTACTCCAACTAAGTAAACGAAATGCCGGACGCCTTCGATCTGTTGGGCATCGAGCCTCGGTTCGCGATCGATGCGGCCGAACTCGACCGACGTCACCGTGACCTCTTGACTCAGTTGCATCCTGACCGTATCCCCGTGCCCGCGGACGAACTCATTCCTGACAATGCGCCCGCGCCCCCTGACAATCCGCAGTCCGACGCGCGGGCAGTCTTGTTGTCCCAACTCGGCGAACTCAATGACGCGCATCGGTCACTCTTGGATCCCATTCGCCGCGCCGAGCAACTGCTGGTGCGGCGCGGTAGAGCGCTCACACCAGATGGCGATCCCGAGTTATTAGCGCGGGTTTTCGAGCAACGCGAAGCCATCGAAGATGCAACCCACCGCCGCGACGCGAATAGTCTTTCCACTTATGCAGCAGCGGCACGCGCGCGCCAATCGGCGCTGATTGAGGAACTTGCGGCATTCTTTGAAACCGAGCAGGGGTGCGTTTCCGTGCCGCAAAAAACCCCAATTGCACGGGTGCTGGATGAGCTACGCTATTTGAAAAAGCTCATCGAACGCGCAGAGCTTACCTTGGACGAGCTCTTGTAGAGCGTTCTTATTTTTGGCCTATTGCAGCGTATACGTGGCAATGCTGACGTTCGGCACAATTGAACCGCTGTATAGCAACAACTGGCCGCTCTGGACTGAATAGCTATTAGCCTGGCCAGTGCCAGAAGTTGTAACGGTCGTGCAAGTCAAAGCGGTAGTTAGAGACGTGCCGCTGATTGTTATCGCTCCGTTCATCTCACCGGAAATTGTAAGGCCCTGAGATGATGCACTCGTATTGGCTTGCAGCAACGCACCGGTGCTACTGCTGGACGAAATGACTATCGTTTGCTGAATCGTCTCGGGGAGAGTAGGAACCGTGCTGCCGCCGGGGCCCGTATACTGTACTATCTGCGTGAGGTAGTACGTACCATTAGGGATCATGCCTCCTGTGGGCGCTGGGGGATTTTGCGCCACAGCCGTGTTTGATACGGAGGGTGCGCCATTCAGGACCGAATTGCAATCTGCAGAAATGGACCCACCGGTGCCCGTTGCTCGCGCGCCACCGGTGCTCAACCCAAGGCCTCCCCCCGTACCGCCACCTATCGAGCTATCGCCGCCTGACATGCCGGCGTCGCCGCTAGACACGCTGCTGGAGTTACCGGCATCGCATGCGGCTGTTAGCAAGATCGCGCCTAGTATCGCGTAAAGGGTTTTCGTGTTCACTTGGAGAGTGTTCATGTTAATTGCGTTCCCTGTAATCTAAAGCGGGCCCTCAAGTGCGCGGGCCTATTGCTAGAATGCCCAGGCGTTGCGGCTCAATGCAAGTGAATTTCGCTCCGATTGTCCTCCGTACACTCATTGTCGTTGGACAAAACCGCAATGGCTTGGCAATAGGACGATTCTCGCACATTCGACTATTGTCGTTTTTGTTGCAGCGTCACGGAAAAGACCCTTGAAAGACTCGACACCCACGTCCAGCAAAAACGCCGCGCGAGCAATTGGCATCGATCTCGGAACGACGAATTCCGTTGTTGCCTGTGTGATAGACGGCAGGCCTCAAGTTATCTCCGGTGACGAAGAATCAGCATTGTTGCCGAGTATCGTTTACTACGCACCCGACGGGCGTAGTCTCGTGGGTGAACAGGCAGGACGGTTTGCCGAACACAATCCCGAGCGCATCCTGAGCAGTGTAAAGCGGTTTGTTGGATTGTCCGCGGACGAAGCCGCAGCGCAGCCGTTGACCGGCCTTGCACTGACTGCAGTTGCAACGGATGACCAGGCCCGGATTGCTCATTTCGATTTGGGCGACCGCAGTGTCACTCCAGTTGAAGCTAGCGCTGAAATATTGCGCGCTCTGGCGGAGCGCGCGCGGGCTGCAGTCGGAACAGTGGGTTTGACGGTCGTGACCGTGCCAGCATACTTCGACGACGCGCAACGGCAGGCAACGCGCGACGCTGCGCGCTTGGCAGGCCTTCCACAGGTGCGGCTATTGAATGAACCGACGGCTGCCGCTTTGGCCTATGGACTTGCGACTCGCAAGAGCGGCCTATATGCCGTTTATGATTGGGGCGGTGGAACGTTCGACTTTAGCGTGCTGCGCCTCGCTGCAGGGGTGTTTCAGGTTAAGTGTACGAGCGGCGATACGGCACTCGGCGGCGACGATATTGATCGCGTGCTCTGCGCAGAGCTGCTGGGCGCACTCGGTTTCGATGAAGCAAAAGTGGACGCTCGTTCAGTTCGTAAACTCCTGCAAACGGCACGTTCGCTCAAACACGATTTGAGTCGTGAGCCTGCCGTGCGCGCGCAGATGTTGCGCGCCGATGATACCGAGGTAACCCTGGAAGTAACCCGGGAAGAGCTGGATCAGCTCGTGCTGCCATTGCTCTTGCGCACCAAGCGCATCGTACGAAGGGCTTTGCGGGACGCTTCAATCGAGCTCAAAGACTTGGACGGCGTAATTCTGGTCGGGGGGGCAACCCGCATGCCCTGCGTGATTTCATTCGTGACTGAGTTGTTCCAAAGGGCGCCACTTTGCGACGTCGATCCAGATCGTGTAGTGGCGGAGGGGGCCGCCTTGCAGGCAGATTTGCTACAAAATCGAGGGAAGGATTTGCTACTTCTCGACGTATTACCGCTTTCCCTTGGCATCGAGACGATGGGCGGTGGTTTTGAGCGGTTACTCGCTCGCAATACCCCGGTGCCAACCTCGGCTCACACCGTTTTTACGACTGCCGCCGATAATCAGACAGGGTATGAATTGCACGTATTACAGGGGGAAAGGGAAATGGCTAAGAATTGCCGATCTCTCGCCAAATTCGTGCTTTCGGGCATACCCCCGATGAAAGCGGGTAAGGCGCGACTGCACGTCGCATTCTGCATCGATGAAAATGGGCTCTTGACCGTAACTGCAAAGGAAGCAACGACGGGCACCGCGCAAGTGGTTGAAGTAGTGCCGAGCTACGGGCTTGAAAAAGCCCAAATCGACAAGATGCTTCTAGAGGCGAGAGCCCTGCGCGATAACGACATTGAAGCGCGCAAACTTGCGGAATTTCAAGTACATGGCGCTTCATTGGTCAATTCGGTATCTGAAGCCCTAATCAGTGACGCAGATCTTTTGACTGAAGCGGAACGCGTGGAAATCGTCGGTTCGGTCGAAAGGCTCCGGCGCGGACTCAAATCTGAGAAGCGCAGTTTACTGTTGGAACTTCTCTTGGAAGATTTACACGCATTGACAGCAAGCTTCAATGAGCGCAAAGTTAATCGATCTATAATGCAGGCTGTTACGGGGAAGGACTTACGAGAGCGCGTATGACGATGGCGAGGGTTAGCTTGCGTGCCCGAGTTACATTTCGAGATCCCGCTGTCGAGGTGGAAGTGCCTATCGGCATCACGCTTCTCGAAGCCGCGATGAGCACGGGTGCTGTCACCGCTGGCACGTGTGGGGGGATCTGCGCTTGCGGTGGTTGTCACGTCCGTGTCGAAGAAGGTGCTCAGTACCTTTCCACTGCCACGGAAAGGGAAGAGGACCAATTGGACCGAGTATTCGACGTGCGACAATCGTCCCGCTTGGCCTGTCAGGCGCGAATCATCGCCGGCGGTGACATCATCGTGCGCAAAGGCGATATCGGCTGAACAATCTGGCCAACGACCAATCACCGGCAAATTGCCCACTGCAAGACTGTAGAGTCCCCGAAAATGCGTCCCAACCAGCCGCGCGCAGGGTTGGGCTGTTTGTACGATACTGTGTGTAAAGTATGATTCCGGTGGTGCTGCACCAGGATGCTCGTGGTTTTCCATCGATTTGCAGCCCGAGTGCGTGTTAACTGAAAGTCTAATCAATCCGTATGCGCTGACGGAAGAATTGATTGTTCATGAGGTGCAAACGTGCGGCATTCAGAGACTGTATTGGGGGGATTGTTAAGAACCTGACGTTGGGTAAAGTTCTAGTCTCGAGCGTGTGTTTGGGGCTTACCGCTATGCCTAGCTTGGCGTCAGCGCAGGAGCTGAGGTTGCATGGTGTTGCCGGCGTCGCACACGCCGTCGGAGGCTATCAATCCCACGAGCTCTCCTGGGGCGGGACGGCTCGCGGTGCGCTTGAACTCGTGATGCTACGCGAACTCGGGGTTTACGCCCAGGGCAGCGGGACTTGGCTGGGAGCGGGGGACTTGCCTAAGAACCCAACGCTCGCACCCCTAGACGCGGCATCCAGCTATGAGCTGATGTTTGGCTTGCACGTTCGACCTTTCGCTCGCAAAACGCATGGTCGCTGGCTTAGCCCCGCGGGCCTCTGGTTTGGCGGAGCGGGTGGTTTTTCCTGGACAGGCGGTGCACGGCGTTACGCCGTAGATTCGGGAATTGGGCTCGACTTGCTCTTTGCTCAAGCCCGATTCGGAGTGGGGCCCATGTTCGGCTGGGAGCATGTATTTCAGCCCAACACGGAGCTGCGTCCTCAGGACGCTAATGTTCTCTTTGCTGGCATTCACGGCATGTTCGAGATTGGGTTGAAGCCCTTCGAAGTTGACGGGGACATCGACGGGGACGGCATTCACGATTCAGTCGATAAATGTCCGACAATTCCCGAAGATTTCGACGGCTTCGAGGACGAAGATGGCTGCCCTGACAAGGACAACGATCAAGACGGCATTCCGGACAATGTCGATAATTGCCCGAATGTAGCCGAAGACAAGGATGGCTTTCAGGACGAGGACGGTTGCCCGGAAGCCGACAACGACCAAGACGGCATTTTGGACTCGGTCGACAAATGCCCGAATGATCCCGAAGACAAGGACGGGTTCGAGGACGAAGACGGTTGCCCCGACAAGGACAACGACAAAGACGGCATCCCGGATAAAGAGGATTTGTGTCCGAATGAACCGGAAACAATGAACGGCTATGCCGATGACGACGGCTGCCCCGACGCCGAACAGATCCGCGTGATTGGCGACAAGATCGTTCTGGATGACCGAGTTCATTTCATGGTCAACAGTCACATCATCCGTGCCATCAGTTTCCCGCTGCTAGAACGATTGGCCAAGCTGATCAACGAACACCCCGAGTACATTCACATCGACATACAAGGGCACACCGACGAGCGCGGGCCGGACTGGTTCAACGAGAAGTTGAGCCAGGATCGCGCCAATTCAGTGATGGAATTCTTGATAAGTCGTGGCGTCACGCGCGACCGCCTCTCCGCCCGTGGTTTTGGTAAGAGCAAGCCACTCGTCGATCGAACCAGTGAATACGCCTGGTACATGAATCGGCGTGTCGAATTCGAGCTCACGCGGGATAAGAAGGAATCGACGCTCATCAGCAACTTGCCAGGCCCCGGCGGCAAGCTCGTCCCGACGCCGGTCAAGGGCAGCTCGACGACGACTGAGCCCGAAATTCCGAAGCTCCTGCCAAAGCCCATCAAAGACGACGCCATGCCACCGCCCGATTCCCCCAAGAAGAAAGGCAAACAACCCTCGAAGAAAGCGCAGCCTCCCACCAAGGACGAAGATCCCGAATCAAAGGCCTTGCCGATGAACGAGGAACACCCGGAATCCGAAGGAGTCCTATGATCCAACCAAAGTCGTTGCGCAGACGTATCAACCTAGGTCGTTCGCTGGCTTTGGCGGCTGTTGTTTTTGTCGTGGGCGGCGCGGCATCGTCAGGTTGCGGTAACAGCGGCCTCGTCGGAGGCGCTTGCAATCAAGGTTTGACCAATTGCTCTAATTTTTGCGTTAATCTCGACAGTGATCAGAACCATTGTGGACACTGCGATCACGCGTGTCTAAGTGGCGTTGCCTGTATTCGCGGTAAATGTGGCGGGATCGATGAGGTCGGCGGCACTGGGTACGGAGGCGCTGGCGGCGACGGCGGCCATTATCGCGACGGATCCGCAGGCACAGGCGCAACTTCCGCTGATGCCAAAGGCGATCGAGTCACCGAGTTCGATGTCGCTTACCCAACGGGCGGCAACACGAGTGCAGGCGGTGCGACCAGTGGCGGCGCCAGCAGCGGCGGAGCGGCGGGCACGGATTCCGGCGACGCGGATACATGCGTTCCGCCGTACAATGACCCTCTGCACTGCGGCGACTGCACAACGGTCTGCCCAGCAGAAACGCCGGTGTGTGCCCCGTCAGCCGGTAGCTATGAATGTCGTCCGGTTTGCGATCCACCGCTCGTTCCCTGCAACGGCACTTGCGTCGACTTGAAAAGTGACTCGGACAATTGCGGCACGTGCGGAAAGAACTGCCCGTCCGGAGCCTGCCAAAGCGGCAGCTGTGTGGGCGTACTGCCGGGAGACTTTGTGGCGATCTGCATGAACTACAGAACCGCGCCGGGCACACCGAGCACCCAAACTACCAAATTGTTGGGCAATGCCATCTTCTTGCCGGGTGTGCCAACCGTGAGAGTTCTGGCGTACGACGAATACGCAGACACTTCTGCGCGGCAACGCTTGGACACGACAATCGCCGCATCGGCCGCAGGTCGGCTGTATTCAATCACTCGAGTGAGCAATAGCGCGGAGGTCCCGACCCTTCTCAACAAGGCTAACTATGACGTGTTCCTGGTTTACGAGCAGCCGAATGCGGCGCTAGGCGTGCTCTCGAACATTGGCAGTCTTTGGGCATCGTCGCTGGAATCATTCTCATACGTCGGGGGGGTTATCGTAGTGCTCGACGGCGGGCAAGGCGTAAGAGAAATGCCCCAGCTGCTGACGAGCACACGGCTGTTTTCGGTCGATCGTGAAGTAGCCATTAGTTCCTCGACGCTGCTCGACAATCGAGTGTCCACGGATGCAGTCGGGACTCGGATCTTTACTCCGCTAACGTGTCAAGACGACACCTGCGTTTTCGAGACTTCGGTCACACCGAATGCCACGACGACTTTCGTGATAACGGAGCCACCGAACGACGCCGGCATCGCTCGCCCGGTTGTTGTGCACATGACGCGCACCGCACCGATGTGATTTGTGTCTATTGGCGATTATCTCTGCTTGCGCGCCTTGTCTTCTTGGGAATGTCGCCGGCCGTTTCGTAGACTTGCAGGGCCTGCTGCAACTCACCGATCACACGTCGCTGCAGCTCGGGAGGCTCGACGACTCGCACCCGCGGCCCCCACTCCAATACCCAACTCACCACCGGCGTAAGATCGCCCACTGTCATCGTCAAGCGAACGCCTCCTCCGGTAATCGCTGCCAGTCGTTGCGTGTGGTGAACCTTACGGGTCTTGACGTATTCGGTGGCGACCGCGTCGAATTCGACGATTACCCGGTGCTTCTCATTCGAGCGCCAAATGCCGAATTCCCCTTGAAAGTATTCCTCGACATTGAAATCTTCGGGTAGCTCGAAGCGTTCATTCGTCTCGCACTGTGTGTCGCGCATTCGATCGACCAAGAGCGTACGTATTTCGCCGCGCGCCGTGTGAAAGCCGACGCAATAGATGGCATCCCGATGAAATACCATCGCATACGGGTGCACGGTAATTCGCTCGTCATGATCTTTTCCGTGACTCCGATACACAAGATGCAAAGGTCTAAGGTCAGCCACGGCCTGGAATAAATCATCCAGTTCGTCGACCTTGTTAGCGTAATCCTTGGGTGTAAACGGTAAATAGAGGAATCGATCTTCGAGACGGGCGTCGGCTAGGCCAGCATTGGGACCACGTCCGGGCCGTTGCGCGATGGCCAGCAACCTGTTGACCGCAAGATCAATCTCTTCATGCAGCGCAGTTCCCTTCAGAGGCAAAAACAACCGGCGTGCAGCCAGGAGCGCATACACCTGAGTGCGACGTAGCTCGACTTTGCGAGGTAAGTCTCGCTGCGGAATGCGCCACACAACTTGCCCTCCGCCGCGAACCCGATGCGGCTCGAGATCATAATCGCGCCCGACCTCCTTGAGGTACCGGCGCAAAGTTCGCGAGCTCACCTTTAGGCTTTCGGCCAATTCGTAAATCGTCAGCCCTCGCGGGTGACGCTCTAACAAGTCCCGAACCAGGTCGAGGCGCCGATGCTGCGTGAATTGGCCAATAGAGCGACCGCGCGGAGCTGCCATGATTCCCGAGCGAGCTTAGCATAGTTGCATTACCACATGGGGCGCGAAGAAAGGCTCTTCTGCGCTCGATCGACGGATGCCACGATGGCCTCCACCATGGCTTGCAGTTCATCGGACTGAACCGGCTTATGCAGGAAGCGCGTGTCCGGATGTTCCAGTAGTTCTTGCGCCTTGGGGGTGACCGCGCCTCCGGTAATGAACAGAAAGCGGTTGCGGAGATCTGGCCAGCGGTCACTGGCCTGCACGTACAAGTCTGCGCCGGATATATCGGGCATCATCAAATCGCAAACCACTACATCGTATGGGCCAGTCTGTTCGATGCTAGTTAGTGCATGGCGCGCATCAAGCACTATGCTTACTTCGTGATTGGGAAGCATGCGCCGCATCGCGCGGGCCACCACGGGTTCGTCGTCTACGACCAAAATACGTGCCCGTCTGGGGGCGACTGGCACTAGTTGTGAAGGGGTCGGTTCAATTTCGTCAACTGATTCGCTCGCGGGTAGGTACACGCGAATCGTGGTGCCCTTGCCCAATTCGCTATCTACCTCGATGTCCCCGCCAAAGCCGCGCACGATTCCGAGCGACACGAATAGCCCCAGGCCTGTCCCCTCCCCGTGAGTCTTGGTGGTAAAATAGGGCTCGAATATTCGACCCAAATGTTGCGGGCCAATGCCAAGTCCGTCATCGGTTACTTCGATCACCGCTCGCCCGGTGGC
>PMCK01000199.1 GCA_003154095.1 Myxococcales bacterium
GGCGATGACCTCTTCGACACTGAGCGCTCCCTCAACGAGGAGGAGGCTCGGTATCACGCATTGCTCGATAAGTGTCCAACTCTCCGGGAAGCCTCGATGCCCGGGCGAGAGAACGACGAAAACAATGGCGAACCCGTGCATGGCTTTAGTCTGAACGAAGAAGAGCTATTTTGCCTACTTGCCGAGCTGCGCGAGTGTGGCCTTCATTGCTCCATCGAGTGGAAGAATGGGCCTGCCATCACGGCTCGAGGCAAAGTGACGGGCGCAGCCCTTCAGGGCTCTCTCCGCCGTGTGAAGGGCTGGTACTTGGTTGATGGCAGTATCAAGGTAGATCAGGTAACGGCTCTCGCGCTTGCCGATCTAGTTCGAATGCCCTTCACGAAGTCGGGGCGCTTCATTCGCTTGCCGAACGGCGACTTTGTCGAAGTCGAGAGGCGCATCCGTCACGTCCTGTCCAAGTTGGCGAGCGTTGCTCAGCTTCCGGCGCGCGGCTCCGCAGGCGAACTCAAGGTTCCAGAGGCGGCGTTCGATATGCTGCGCTCCCTGGTCGAGTCGGAGTCCGCCATGGTCGTGGAACCTACTGCAATCGAGTGGCTTTCACGACTCGACGCAATCATGACGAGCGACCCCCCACTTGGGCAAGAGCTCAAAGCAACGCTGCGATCCTACCAATTCGTGGGGTACCAGTGGCTGTGGCGTTTGAGCCAGCTGGGCCTAGGTGCCTGTCTTGCGGACGATATGGGGCTCGGTAAGACGGTGCAAGTCATCGCGCTACTGCTCGAGCGCTGCACGGCTGGCCCCGCGCTCGTGATTGCCCCCACTTCGGTGTGCAGCAACTGGGTCGAGGAGCTGAAGCGTTTCGCGCCGTCCCTGGGTGCCGCCGAATACACCGGCAAATCGCGGGCGGCCTTGCTCGAGCAATTCAAACAAAAGGGTGGAGTCTGCCCCGATGTCCTCATCGTGAGTTACGCGCTGATGCAGCAAGACGCGGCCGAACTCGGCTCGGTCGAATGGAATACGGCGGTGCTCGACGAGGCGCAGTTCATCAAGAATCCTCATTCGCTGCGTGCAAAGGCGGCATTTCAACTTTCGGCACGTTATCGCATAGCTATGACGGGGACTCCCATCGAGAACCACCTGGGCGATCTGTGGAGCATCTTCCACTTTCTGAACCCGACATTACTCGGTTCTTTCAAGCATTTTCAGCTCTGCTACCTGAGGCCCATCGAACAGAACCGCGCCAGCGAGCAGCAATCTCTATTGAAGAAGTTGGTTCAGCCATTTTTGCTGCGTCGCCGCAAAGACGATGTCTTGCAAGATTTGCCGCCCATTACGACGCTGCGCCACGAGGTGCGTCTTTCCGAAGACGAGACTCTGCGCTATGCGTTTTTGCGCCGTCAGATCCATGACAAACTTCGAACCACGTACGGCAAACGCGATCATAAGTTGCAGGTGCTTGCGGAGATCACGCGGCTTCGCCGGTTCTGTTGTCACCCGCGTTTGGTCTTTCCGGACGCACCCACGGAGTCCTCAAAACTTCAGGTGTTCCTGGAGCTTGCCGAAGAACTCTATGACAATGGTCACCGTGCCTTGGTTTTTAGCCAATTCGTCGACTTTCTCGGCCTGGTGAGGGAACAACTCGACGAGCGCAAACTTGGCTACTTGTACCTGGATGGTTCCACCCCGAAGGATACCCGGCAGGCGCGGGTAAAGGCATTTCAAGCCGGCGAGGCCCCGTTGTTTTTGATCAGTCTCAAGGCGGGTGGTTTCGGAATCAACCTGACGGCCGCAGACTACGTCATTCACCTGGATCCCTGGTGGAATCCCGCCGTCGAAGCGCAAGCAACGGACAGGGCCCACCGCATCGGGCAAGAGCGCCCTGTTACCGTNNCTGCTGGAGTTGCTCGGGTTAGAGTAGGAGGTAGGGACTGTGACAGGGGCTGGGACCGCGAAAAGGGCTGGGACTGTGACAGGGCAGGTCTGCAACAGGGGAGAGGGCTATTGCGGTTTCAGAGGCTGCCCTGTTCCCGCGCCAGTTGATGGCCGCCCCGTGATTCACTAGGGCGTTGTTCCTGCGTTGTTCGACACACGCTTGGCCACGGCCTGCTGTGTCCGAAGCCACACATAAGCGCCGGTGGAGTCGGCGATGAACGTGAGCGGGGTTGGGGCGCCTTGCACGGTCACATTGAAGTTGTCCATCGATGTGGCCTGCAGCGCATGGTCGTAGGGAGCATTCGCCGCGTCTAACGTAGGGATGTCAATCGAAAGCGTTGTCCCGTTCGCCGTGACCGTGATTGCTCCAAGCCCATTCGGGTCGTTGTACGTCCCCGCGTACCTCGAATAGATGCTCGAGTCGACGGCTAAGCCCGGCGGCGGCCACGCGGAAGGGTTAGTCAATCCGGCGAAGCTCGCAAACGCAAGCGCGGTGGACGCCTCGAACGTCACGTCGTCCGCGTTTGCGAACCACACGATCCCGAACCCGGTTGACGGCACAAGGTAGAAAATGCTCGTAAAGCCTGGAAGGCTACCGTTGTGCCAGACGAGCTTCGTAGTATACGCGTTGTTGCCAACCAAGAACTCCCGCCGGATAACGAGCCCGAAACCATAGCTCTGGAGGTCGGCTTCGACGCCACCCGCGTCGAGCATTTTGACCTGTGGGGACTGCATTTCCGTGCGCTCCGAGTCCGCAAGCACCGACGCGTTCCCTGCGTAAAGGAACTGTATGAACTTCGCGTAGTCCACGACGCTCGAGAATGCAAAGCCGCAAGGTCGGGCCCAGGCGTTGTCGTAAGAGTCGGGGCTCACGTCCCATGGGCTACCATCTGAGCCGGTCGACTTTCCGTTGCTGAAGTTTCCGTCCGCAATGACCTCCATAGGCAGAAAGAATGTGCGTGTCATTCCCAAAGGCGACAGCACCCGCTCGGTAACGGCTTGCCGATAGGGAACTCCTCCGGCGCGCTCGAGGGCGAGCCCCGCCAAGTAGTAGTTGGGGTTCGAGTAATTGTAAAACGTACCCGGTGGGTCCATGAAATACTCGTTCGCGGCAAAATCAGGGCTGGTAAGATACCGGGAAAGCGCGGCGTCGTCGGTGGGTCCAGCTTCTTGCAAGTAGTCGTAAAGGCCTGACTGATGCGAGAGGAGTTGACGTATCGTCAACGTTGATAGGTTGCCTGCGCCATTGATAGCGACGTCAGGGACGATGCTTGTCAGCGTTGCATCGATGCCTATTACTCCTGACTGCACGAGGCTCAGCAGAGCCGTTGCCGTGAGCGCCTTCGTCATCGAGCCGATTCGGAATAGCGTACTGGAGTCGACGGGCTCCTGACTGTTCAGTCCCTTTACCCCGAAGCCGTGAGCAAAAGTCAGTTTGCCATTCTCGATGAGGGCAACCGAAGCACCTGGGACGCCGAGTTGCTGCCGCTCTCGGTCGAACGACTGAGCAAATGCCTGATATTTGGCTGGGATCGGCGCGTCACCCGAGCCGCTGCCCGTCGTTGACCCAGAGCAGGCCGGCAACGCCACACTGATTACCAATAACACTGCCAACCAAGCCAGCCAACGACCACGAGTTTCGATGAGAATCTTCATGGCTTCTGAACACGCGAGCAAAGCCTCGCGTTGATGACTCAATTCGTCCGCCCGTCATTTTCCGATAAGTGGGCCTCCGGGCCAAGTGATCGGTTTGACCCCAAAAACGTCCTCACGTCGAGAATATATTCGGTTTAACAAATTCCCTTCAACGGCGGGCTGCCCTGGGGTGTTCTACCCTGCGTCATGCAGTTCCCTCGTCTCGTCCAGCCGGTTCCAGCTCAGGCTCTGCCCTTGAGCGGCAGAGACGACGATACGCTGATGACGCTTGCTCAGGCGGGATCGCGTGAGGCATTTGCTGCACTGGTTGAGCGCCACGCGTTGCGGGTTGTTCAGAGTTGCGCTCGGTTTACGGGCGACCGTGAGCAAGCTCGCGAACTTGCGCAAGGGATCTGGGCGACGATATGGCAGAATCGATCACGCTACCAGCCCGGAGGCGATTTCTCGATCTGGCTCATCACGATTGCGCGCAACCGCTGTCGCAATGAGTTACGCAGGCAACGCGTCGTGGTGCGACATACGAGTACCGCTTCGCCATTGGGCCCCGAGCCCTCTGCGTGCCAGATCGATTCTGTATTGGTCGAAGAGCGGCGGCGCCGGGTTCGTGAAGCACTGAGTCAGCTGCCCGTCGCGATGCGCGAGGCGCTACTCATGCGCTACGGAGAGGAGCTCCGCTACGACGAGATGTCGAAAGTTCTCGGAGCCCAAGAATCCACGCTTCGCTCGCGCGTGCACCATGGTTTGAAGTTGCTCAAGCGTCAGCTGGAGAAAATCCTATGACCCAAATCTTCTGCCCGCCCGAGGCCGAACTCACCCGTTTTGTCGATGCGGATCTGTCTCCGGAAAGCTCCGAGCACATCAGCGATCACCTGGGGCAATGCCCAATTTGCGGCCAGAAAGTGCGAGAGCTTCGTTCACTAGTTGAGGATCTTGGCGCTCCAGGTGCGATCGAATTCGACGTGAGTGCACACGTCAATGACGTGATGCGCGGGCTGGATCGACCCGCGCAGGCAAAACGCCGTCCGGTGGTCGCGCAACTTGCGGCAATCACCGCAATGGCGGCATCCGTCGGGTTGGCTGTACACTTTGTCGGTTTGCGTCACAACTCTCAAGCGGGCACTTGGCAGGCGCGTGGCAGTTCTCAGGGTGAGTCACTATCACGAGACATTGGCGTGCAAGTTCTTACGCTCGCAAAATCGCTGCAGCCACTGCGCCCAGGTGACACTATCGCCCCCGATGTCGCGCTGACTGCAGGATTTCGAAACTTAGGCCACGCGAAGGGCTACGTACTCCTTTTTGCAGTCGATTCACACAATGCGGTGCATTGGATTTCGCCAAAGTATACACGAGCCGACGAGGACCCTAGCGGGACAGAATTGACGAAAACCGCAGAGGAGCGTGTGTTGCCAACGTCCGTTGTATTCGAAGACATGGCTTCGGGTCCGTTACGTATTGTCACGATCATCAGTCCCACCCCCGTTCGCGTCTCACAAGTGGAGAGTTTGGCTCAGGCCGAACTCTCGCAAGGAAGCTTAGCGCACCGGTTCGCCAGTGCCGAAGTTCGCGAAATTGTCGTGCAAGTTAATGCTTATCCAGGGAAAGCACTATGAGTCATCGCCCTTATCCGTGTTTGCTACTGCTAGTATTCGGCCTATTTTGGACGGGACTTTCCCGTGCCGAAGTTACAAAACCAANNGACGATGATGCGGCCCGTTATTTCGAGCTTCTGCAGACGCTGGCACCCGGTAACGTCTCCTTGTTGGCCAATTTCGACCGCGATACAGCACTCTTGTTTTCGCAGACGCGTCTGCGCGCCTCAGCCCCGACACGCGCGGAGTTGCTTCGGGTCGGTTCCGAGCTTGCCCAGAAGGTGCGCGCAGAAGCGAGTGCGGGACACGAAACACAGCTCTACTTCATCTTTGCGGGGCACGGTGACGTGGATCAGGGCTCGGGGTTCATCGAGCTTGCGGATTCGCGTTTCACTTCGAGCGATCTCGAAGCGTGGTTGCGGCAAATCCCGTTCACACGAGCCCACGTCATACTCGATAGTTGCAACTCCTTCTTCATGCTCGGCGTGCGCAAGCCCGGAGGGCGACACTTTGCGACTCCCGAGGACGATGCCAAGGCTCTGGCGTCGCGATTACCCAACGTGGGCGTGTTTCTTTCGACGAGCGCCGAGGGCGAAGCCTTTGAATGGTCGGAGATCCAGTCGGGNNGCAGTGAGCTACGACGAACTCGCCGGCTTTGTTGAAACGGCCACGGCCGACGTGCGCAACTCCAATATGCGTCCGCACATTTTCGCTCGCGGTCCCTTTGCCCTCAATGGAACGCCCATCGTCGATTTACGAAGTCGTACCGCGGCGCGACGGTTTCGACTGAGCGACGCCTCGCCACTGCGCATTCGCTTGCGCGACCAAGACGGGCTGCCGATGCTCGACGCGAATGCAGAGGCAGGCGCACGGCTTGAATTCGTGTTGCCTGAAAGTTGGGCAAAAGGGGCGATTGTCGAGCGAGCAACTCATGGTCGTGAACCGCCCGAACAGCTGAGTCTCTACGCGGTGCCCGAAACGACCGGCGTTGTCGAATTGGCGTCTCTCGAGCCCGTGGCTGCGCGCGGCGACGCACGGGGCCCGGCCGAGGTTTTTCAAAGTCTGTTTGCGCGACCCTATGGTCCGAATGCGCAGGCTGCGTATGTTGCAGCGCGGCAGGTTCGGCCACCTGAGGTGTACGGCGTGTCGCATGAGGACACGCTGCGTATGGAACTGGTGTTGGACGAAGTCGCGAATGCCGACAAAAATCAGCGAATTGTGGCTGGATCGGCGCTGCTCGGCGCTGGAGCCGTGCTCGGGGTTGCGGGGGGCTCGTTGTATTACTTCAATGATAGAATTCCCGGCTTTTCACGGCAAGCGGCTCACGGATGGGGAACCACCTACATAATATGGGGATCAGTCTACGCTCTGATAGGGGGCTATAATCTTGCGACACGCAGTACCGGCGAGAAGGCGGCCGCAGATTTTCGTGCCGCCGTGGAATCGGGCGGGGACGCGGCACAGGCGTTTGCGCTGGCAGATGCTCGCTTGCAGCATTTGGTGGCGAGTGAGCGGCGTAGTCGATGGGTACGCGGAATTCTAGGAGGAACAGTGGCTGCGCTCTCAGGTGCCATCATGATTGGATATGAGCTCGACTCGACTACTCCGGCGGAGCGGTTTCGCTCACGCTCGTTCGGAGGTGCCGGCCTGGTCATGGGCGGCGTGCTGCTGGCGAGTGCTTTTTTGATCGAGTCCCCAGCGGAACGGCTTACCAAGATTTGGCGCAATGACCCGAGTCTCGTGCAGTTTCAACCCACCGTGAGCGCGTCGGCAAACGGAGCGATGTTTGGTTTGGTTGGGACTTTTTGAACGAACCAGAAACCGAATCAGCCACAGCGGGCAGCGCTGGCGCGCTCTGAGACCTTTGTTCCCAAGTAACGCGCAATGAACGACAACAATTGACTTTCCGTGGCCAGTACTTCGCGGACCTTCTTTTTGGTGAAAACACGAACGAGATCAATCGTGTCGATGTCCAGCGGATCGGCGATGGCGATAGTGATCACTTTGGTATCACTGTCGATCGGGAGGACCTTGTGTTTACCTATGAATTCGCTGGGAAGTTCGGAGACTGCGCGCTCATTGATGTGCAACTGTTCGAGGTTCGCGAAGGGAAGCCCGAATTTTTTGGCAAGCGTGGTTGACATGTCTACTTCCGTCATGAGCTTTAGGTCGATCAAAACCTGACCGATGCGTCGTGTCCCGCTTTGGCGCTGCTCACCCAGGGCCATTTCGATTTCCTCGGCGGTTACGAGACCCGCCTCAATCAAAACTTCACCCATGCGCAGGCCCCTGCGCTTCTGCAGCGCAACGGCTTGTTCGAGTTGGGCTTCGCTCAACATGCAATTCTTGATGAGAATCTGACCAATTGGGATCCGCACGTCTTTCTTCTGTTCGACGAGGCCCTGCTGAAGGTGTTCATCGTTGACCACGCCTTCGCGTACC
>PMCK01000309.1 GCA_003154095.1 Myxococcales bacterium
TGGCGCGCGATGCTTTCGGCATAGTCACCCACTCTCTCGAGTGCCGCGTTTATCTTGATGACCGCGTAAACGAAACGCAGCTCTTTGGCGACAGGTTGTTGCCTAACGATGAATTCGAGGCACAATCGATCGATTTCCTTTTCCAATTCGTCGATGCGCTGGTCCCTTAGGATAACGGAGTACGCTAGCTGACGGTTCAGCTGAGAAAGCGACCGCATCGAACGGTTGAGCGCCTCTTCGACGAGCGTCGCCATGTCCCTGACCTTGTGGACAATTTGGTCGATGTCTCTCTGCAGACTCGCTTCTAGGTGAGTCACTTTTGACGGCCCGCTTTCATTACGCACGCCCTACCTGCCCGCGTTCTATTACAGTCATGTGTCGTTTACGTGACATATGGATATATCTCTCGCGCTTGATCTAAAATTCCACGCGTCCGAAATCTACGAAATTGTTGCGCTTCAGTTGAATGCGCGGACTTCGTAGTCTGGTCTCGGTTATGAAATCTCAGTAGCATTACTGTGACAGCGGCGGCCTAGCTCAGCCGAACACGATCTGTCCAGGCGAGAGTTCGAATAAGAGTAATTTCTTCCACTCTTCACATACTTGCTCTGCCCGCAAGACTGCCGAATTTTCGGTCCGGATGATTCCATCCTCGCGATACGGTTGGGTAATTCTCCGTTCGGCCGTACGGAGCCATGACCGTGTGGGTGCAGAGATACTCGACCCAAATAGCCGATTCTTTGGTTTTTGCGTCACGGAACCGGCCGGCTAAGTACGCTCGTGGGTCCTTGGGCGCTGGTCTATCGTGGGTGACTCTCCCGCTAGCCGATTACGGATGTTCGAACCGCTGGGCCAAGTCTGAATGGTTCTTCAAGTGCGCCGTAGTGTCAGAACCAGGCGACCGGCGAGGTGCTGTCCCTAGAATTGGCAATGGAACAACCGAAAGAATCTATCGCGACGCTCGAGCACGTGACGCGCCAGACTAGTGCTGCGCAACTCACCGTGCTCGAAGGTTGCGCCCGTGGAGCAAGGTTCAAGGTTTCCGAATCGGCGACGATTGGGCGCTCACCCGACGCTACAATCATGCTGGACGATGCGGAAATCTCTAGACTTCACGCCCGCATCTCGCGAACGGACCCGGGTGCCTTCTTGCTCGAAGATCTGGGGAGCCGCAACGGAACCTTCGTCAACGGGACTCGTGTCAATCGGCGTGTGCTGGCCTACGGAGACAAGATTCGTGTAGGTCCCCAAACCGTACTCGAATTGCAAGGGTTCGACCCCACCGAAGACTACATCATTCAACGCCAACGGTTCGAATCATTGGGACGTCTCAGTGTTGGAATTGCACACGATTTGAACAATGTTCTTGCTACTCTGGATGCGGGCACTTCCTATCTTCAGAAATTGCCAATCTCAAGAATCCTTGCCGATACGGACGTGCGCGAGTGTATCGCGGATCTTTCATTGGCGGCCAATCGTGCAAGCGAACTTACCCGCAGCATCGTATCCTTTGCAAGGGGCCGAGGAACGGACCGCTCTTGCATTGATTTGTCGAAGTTGATCGGTGAAGTCGTCAGAATGCTTCGCCATGCGTTCGAACACAACATTCGCATTGAACCCGTTACGGTGCCAAACGTACTCGTCTACGGGAGCAAGTCAGAACTGCACCAAGTGCTCCTAAACTTGTGCTTGAACGCACGAGATGCAATGCCGGATGGGGGAGTCCTCCGAATTACGACCTCGATTCTGACGGTGCCGCCGCCGGAGCTAGGTTGGCAAAGCAATCAATCTGTGTCCGTTTTGTCTGTCACGGACACCGGTACCGGAATGGACTCCGAAACTCAGTCTAGGCTGTTCGAACTCTTTTACACGACCAAGCGAGAAGGTGCCGGATATGGCCTAGGCCTGGCCAATGTACGTGAGATCGTCACGCTTCACGGCGGGCAAATATCCTTACAATCGACACCCGGAGAAGGCACTTGCTTCACGATTCATATGCCCTTACTTAACGCGGAGCAGGCTCGGATGTCCGCAACCGGTGAGGAACCCGCGGCGATGACGTCGGTGCCACCGCAATCGCCCGCAAGTGTTCTGTTGGTCGACGATGAACCGATAGTCAGGCGAAGTGTAGCGCGGAGGCTGAGACTTGCGGGGATCCGAGTCACGGAAGCATCGGATGGGATCGAAGCGCTGAACGTATACGGAGAACACCGACACACTTTGGTGGTGTTGGACTTCGACATGCCCAGGCTCGATGGTCTTGACACGCAAGCCAGGCTCCTGGCGATGGACCCCAACGTTCGCATCGTGTTTGCCACGGGTTACGCGGATTCCGAGCGGGCGACGGCGGTCCGAATTCGAGGCGCGCTGGCGTTGCTGGAAAAGCCTTACGACCTTGATACATTGATTAGCCTGGCGAAAGATGCGTCGGACGGCGAGTAACAGCTCCGAGCCACTGCTTGAGCTAAGGCGCCCACCTATCGCCATTCGAGGCCAACCCGGTACCAGTGCGGCCGCCCCACACGACAAGGGCACCCCCGATGTAAGCGGCCGCGCCCCATTGGTGATCGTCCGTCGCATTCCAACGGGGGATGGGCGTCCAGCTACCAGATGTTGTACCTGAACCAAAAACATAGCGAGCCCCGTCGCCCAAGCAAACGCCGTTGAAGTCTTGCCCGCCGATGAACAATAGGTCGCCGGTCTTGCGCGCAAACGCCCAACCCGTTTGACGGGCTGGCGCCCAACGCGCTGTCGGTGCTGCCCCCGCCTGGTACGGGATCTCTGTCCAATTGCCAACGCTGTTGTATTGTCCGTTATTCTTTGCACTCGTTTCGTCTCGACCGCCCCAAACGGTAAATGTTGAGCCATCCCAAACGCCGAAGGCGCCCCAACGCGCAGAGACGACAGATGCTCCGGTGACCGCCGGCACACCTATCCATGAATTGGATATCAGGTCATAGCTGGTCGCTCCATTCGTCTTGGTAGTGCCGCCTAGTCGCCCGCCGAACGAGAGGAGATATTGTCCAGTGAACGCGTAGGCCGTATTGTCGATGATGCCAGGGTCAGCAACCGTTGGCGCTTGCCAGACGCTGGTCGTCAAATCGATGCGCTCTGCGCCACCCAAGAAGATGTTGGATGTCCCCCAACCACCCCAGAACACGGCCTGTGAACTATTGGCTGCGCCAATAGGACCCACTCGACCGGTGCTGCTTTTTGTAATCGCGGACCACTTTTCGGTGGCGGGATTGTAGGCTGCTCCATCGCTAAAGGACACTCCGGCCACGTCCACCCGGCCGCCATATACGAGTATCACGCTGCCCGTCCAGACGGCTGTGCCAAGCCGGCGCGGGCTCGGCGCATTGGCGTCAATTGACACCATTGTCCAGCGATTGGTCAATGCGTTGTAGATAGCGCCGTCGCCGAGATTGATGCCATTTACATCTTGGCCACCGAAAACAAAAAGCCTGTCGCCAAAGCCAACATAGGCCGCCATTTCCCGGGCAACGAAGCCCGCGGGCGGCGGCGCCATCGTTGACCACCCGCTCGTACATACGGAGGAAACACAGGCCTGGCCCACCGCACAGGGGGTTGAACAAGAACCGCAGTTTGATGGACTATTTGTCAGGTCATCCACGCACGTTCCATTGCAGCAGGTGCCCGAACATTGGCTGGCGATGCAGGTAGCTACCGGACTTGAGCCGGCGGTGCTCGCCCCGCCCGAAGAGGTCGTTCCAGCCATTGAACCGCCACTTGCTGCCAGTACGGAAGTGTCGCCAACCCCCTTGAATCCTCCGACGTTCTGGATTGAGTCCGATTCGATGAAGTACTTGTCGGATAGGGGGCATCCCGGCAGTAAAAGGCTAAGAGCCGCTAGTGCGCAGGTACGAACTCGACCCACCAGCCTCGTTGGGTTCATTAGAATGCCCCCCAAATTCCAGCGTGCGTTGGGCCTAACGTGGCTCCAACATAACCCTGTTCACCCGGGCTCCTGAGCAGTATGTAGCTTCCCAAACCAAGAGATGCAGCCCCTCCAAGAAGGCTCACATAGGAGATCGTTCGGGTGGTCCGAAATGTACTGATGTCGCTAGCCGCCTCGGCAGGGCATCCAGGGTGACATTGCTCGTCGAGCGTTGCCTTCTTGTTCAGCGCGACTACCCCGGTCACAGCAGAGAGAGCAAGGCCTGCCGTGCCAACCCCCACGGCAACCCAGGCCCATGGTTTGATCGATGCTACCGGATCTCGAGCGGGTCGATCATTTGCTTGTGGCCTCGAGCTGACAACGCCTAGCGACAATGTAGTGCTCGACGAGTTCGCGATCAAGGGTATATCCAAGGTAACGCGCTCGTTCGGTTCAATCGTGATTGACCGCGTTTCCGACACGTAACCCGTCGCGCTAACGTCAACCTTATGCGGACCTGGATCAATCGGTCGACCGACGTCCAACAAGGCTCCCGGTACCTGTTTCGAGTCGAGTAATATCGCTAAGTTGTTGGGCGCCGCAGGGGAAACGTGCACGTGTATCGTCAAGCGAGGCACGTGATTCCACAATTCCTCACTTTCGATTCGAGCATCAACGACCGCTTGCCTGAATGCATCCGGAGCATCGGCGGCTAGTTGCATGTGTTGAGTCTTTTCGTATCTATCCAAGGCTTCTATGATTCGGCCCATTTTGGCAAGGCTGCGCGCTTGCATAATCGATATTGACGGGGCGGGCACCAGTGAATAGGCACGGCCAAATCGATCCAGGGCGGTCGCATAGTCGCGGTGGTCGAAGGCTTCAGCACCCTGCACCGCCAAGTCACGTGCGGCGGTGCGCACTTCAGCTCCGGAATCCTGAGCATACAGGGCTTTTGTCGCAAGCGCGAGTGCAAGTAACAACTTCAGCGCGCGGCCAACCGATCGCCGAATTCTCGAGGCCATGGGGTAATGATTAGAAGCCGAAGTCATGGCTACGCTTTGGGTTCTTGTTGGTGGATCGGGTCAGGTTGGTGGCCTTCGGAGCAGACCGCTTGCTACTAATCGTATCGGCGGAAACAGCTACTACCGGTTGTGCCTGGTTGGCGCCCGAGGCTGCAGGCTCAGCCTCCTTGTTGGGCAATGGCTGCACCAGATTGTTCGGCCCAACGCGAACCGCTGGCGGCGGCGTGAATACCGCGGAAGGTGCGCTAGCACCGTTCGTTGCCTTCTCCGAATCGTGCTTGGCTCCCATCGCCAATGCGACTGCAATTCCGCCAATCCCTACACCCAATGCCAACGCAACTACGAACGCTCGCTTTTGCCGTGTCGCTCGCTCGGTAACCCTCGCTGCCGCCAGTGATTCTGAGGACAATCGTTTGGTGCCGCCCTGCGTAATGGCTTGGCTGGCGTCTTGCCGTCGACTGGGCGGCACGGATGATTGAAGTTCTGCGCGAAGGCCGGACAATGCGCCGTCCAACCAAACCGCGCGAATCGAGTTACCCGAGAGATCTTCTTTGATTCCATGCTCGTAGAGCCAAAGCGCCAGTGCTTCGCCGAATTCCGTCATGTCGGCCCAGCGCACTTCTCGCTCCTTGGCCAAACCTCGCTGCACGACCACCCAGAGCGATGCGTCTCCCGCAGCATGGTCCGGCATCGGCGTGGGTTCATCGTGGATAATCGACTGCATCAACGCGTTGTAGTTGGATTTGCAGAACGGGACCATGCCGGTAACGAGCTCATACAACACTACGGATAGGGACCACACGTCGGTCCGCTCGTCGATATCGTCGGCTCCGAGAGCCTGCTCCGGTGACATGTACTCGGGGCTTCCGAGCACTGCGCCGACCTGAGTAAGCTTACCGTCGTGGGCGTTGGCATCGACCTTTGCAATGCCAAAATCGAATAATTTAGGCTGAGTGCGGCCAAGTGCATCCGTGGCAAGAAAAATGTTATCCGGCTTGATATCCCTGTGAATGATGTGTTTGTCGTGCGCCACGCGCAGACCGTCTGCTATGGGGAGTATCATTTGGACGGCGCGGATTGCGTCGACGCGTTTCTCGCGTTCAAGCACCACGAACAACGTCTCGCCTTGCACCAATTCCATGACCAGGAACGGGTCACCACGACTGGTCCAACCGAAGTCGAATACGCGCACCAAAGCCGGGTGCCCCATACGGGCCGCCGCGTGAGCTTCCCTGGCCATTCGCGAGGCAACTACGGGACCCGCCACACTGGCCCGAATCAACTTGAGCGCGACGTCAACGCCGAGCACCAACGAATGCGCGACCCAAACGACCCCCATTCCGCCGCGACCCAGTTCTCGAATCAGCCGATATCGGTCGCCGATGACCTCGCCCGCCAAGTAGGAGCTGGACTCCGGTGGCTGCGAAGGACGCCGCGGCTGACCCGAGTTGGTTGGCTCGGCACCCACCGTTTCGGCGACGAGTCGAGGCTTTTTGCGGGACCAAGTGCCGGTCATGATTCAACCATCGAGACGGACGCACAGTGTCTGCCCAAGTGATCCGACCTGATGCCAGAGAACTCGGGACGAGCACTGACGTCAAACGGCCAGATTTTCGAATCCGTTAGGCCGGTCCCTGGAAAAGTTGGTCATTGGCGGCCGAGCTGACATGTACGACACCATCCGCCTCTGGCACCAGTGAGTCGAGGTCCACGCCAGACAACCAGTCGGTGGCGTCAAAGCGTTTCGGCCCGGGCTAGCTTGGGTGCTACCCGGGCCGATGTGTTTTTGGCTTTAGAGACGGGCAGAGCGTTCACCGCCCGTCTCTGACTTGACGAACGCTACTAGCCAATAATGCAGTAGCAGTCTTTGGTTGCGCCACAGCCGTCCGGTTGCGGGCACATGAAGTAAGTGCTCGCGGGTTTGGTCGGATCCGTCGTCGTAGTGCAGGCAGCTCCCTGATTGGCGCACGATTGCTCGCAGGTTATGGGGGTACAGCCTGTGCAAGGACCGCAGTCAAGCGTATGGCCGCAGCCATCGCTGGCGGGGCCGCAGGTGACGGCTTGTGAAGCGCAGTCGATGGGTTGACATGTCTTTGTCGTCGGACAGACAGTTGCCGTCATGTCGAACAACATGTACGCGAGCACCTTCTCTTGGTCTTCCATGGTGGTGCCGCACTCGGCGGGGAAGAAGCAGCCGGCGGTGCTCGCACTTGTGCCGGTCCCCTGTATACAGGTATTGGCAGACAGCCCAGCCGATGTCACATGGAAGCTGCTGTATAGGACGCGCCCGCACTGCTGCGTAGTGGCAGGATCGCCGTAGGGCGTGTCGAACGTAACGTGTTGGATCGAATCCGACGTACGGTTGGTGGTCGTCCCGTTGTTGTCCGGAGGTGTCATGAACGGGCCATGAAAAACCCAACGCTGAGCATAGAGCAGGTTGCCAGCAGGATAGTAGGGCCAGGTCGTGGGATTGGCCAAGTCGCGCCGAACTTCTGTCACCGTAATGTAGGGGAACGGCGTAACTGCAGTCAGCGCGTTCACGTTTGGTAGATTGAGCCAAGCTTCGAAGGTCGCGCCGCGCGGGAATGACGTGTCGATCTGGCCGTAGGCTGTGTCCCATTGCGTGTTCACCGCATTGCTGCTGGTGGTGCTTGGCCAGGGCAGCGCAATTGCCGGTGGCTGATTGTAGAGCCACGCGTAGCTGTAATGCGTAAAGATGGCTCGGCCACCCTTGTTGACGTAGGCGTTCGTGTTGGCAGCGTTGTCTAGAACCAACGTCTTAGCCGCACCTGATTCATCATGCGCCCCACCCTTGCACGGGAACAAGAGCGCGTCATACCGGTCTACCGATGCCTGGTTGGCGACCAGAGTGGACAATGGCGGCGTAGGACTATTTCCAGTCCCGATGCAGGAGCCGCCGCCAGTCCTACAGGATGCACCTGGCCCACCAGAGGTCGAACCTGATGTGCTTGGGTTAGTCTGGCGATAGAAGCGGATGCGGCCGTTGCCGCTGTCCTCACCGTTTGAGAACTGTGTATCTTCGACGCCCATCTTGCGGAACACGCATTCGAGCGCGTCAACTGACCCGGTGGACAGGGCCATGAACGGAATCGCGTCCATTGCGTTCTGTTCGGCCTGGCGCCTGGGTAAGCGCGTCTGAGCTGCTGTCAACTCGATTTTGCCGGAGCAAGCTGGTTTCGCGGGAATGGTTATTACACGGCGCCACTTACCGAGCTGAATAACCAGCGGGACATCGACGCCAGCGGGAACACCCGTGACAGTGAAGCTGCCATCAACGCCTGACGGAAAGATTGCCAAGGGTGGGCCCTGAACCGTGCAGTCGCAGCCAGTGGCCACACCATCTTTGAAGACGGACAAGCCGTAGGGGGCAGTGGTGCTTCCATTGGGCACGTAGATCATTGCGTTGGGAATGGGGAGGGGGACTTCGCCGCGGGCTGGATCAACTGCCGGACTTCCCGCGGGTGACCAGACTGTGCCGTGCAACACGGTGTCCGTGCCGGACGCGCAGGTACCGGGGGGAGGCACTAGCGGGCAGAAATTCGCGCAGGTAATGTTCGCGTCCGACCCGCATTGGAAGGCTGTGCCACCGCCGCCGCAAGTATCCGGTGCTGTGCAAGTGCCGCACGAGAAGAGCCCGCCGCAACCGTCGGGAATTGAGTCGCAGTTTCTCCCAGCCGCTGTACAGTCCGCCATGGTCACCTTGGGAGTACAGGTTCCCGGGCACTTGTTGGCCACGCCTGGGGCTCCATTCAAGCCCGTGCCGCAGGCACTCTGGGCGCAGGCGCCGAAGCCGCAGTCGACAAGGTTACCCATGCATCCCGCAAAGCCGATTACGCCGCAGTCATCAGCCTCGCAACACGTCGTATCGCAAGCTGCGCAAGTTCTGACTACGCCCGTCGTTATTGCTCCACCGGTTCCGCCTAACGAACCGCCGCCACCAACATTGCCGGCTCCGCCGAGGTACCCAGCGCCGCCGAGATTCTGTCCAGCGCCGCCGAGATCTTGCCCGGCTCCGCCCACGTATGCGTTACCACCGAGGCTCTGGCCGTCACCGCCCGAGTTCGAGACACCACCTTGACCGTTGCCACCAACTCCCGACGAAGCACCGGTTCCCTGGTCGGCCCCGTTGTTACTTGAACAAGCCCCGAAAATTATCGTGGCGCAAGCGACGCCAAAAATCCCAGATTTCCACATAAACAAGCCCTTTCCCGAAGCACCCATGAACGCCACACTGAGTGTGTCTAACTACTACAAACACTTACCAGCCCGATTTCACATTCAGAGATAATACAAGCGACGCTAAGCCGGTAGCGGCCCCGCAGGGTTTGGGTCAATGATTTCGCCTGCCAACAGAGCCGTTGCCACAGCGTGAGTCTAGCAGAAAAATACCGATAGACACCGTGCCCAGTCAGTGTTCGAGCAGCCTCACAGTGGGTCATCGTCATGAACTTCTCTTAAGCTTCGCACAGTGTTGAAATTGTGTGTGATGTGTACCCTTGCAAAACTACATTTCGTTGCAACAACCGCAATGATGCTACTGTCGAACACTAGATGCCGCCATGAACCCGCGGCGCGACAAGCCAGAGTTGAGAATCAAGGTGCGCGAGTCTTCAGACTATCCACTGCATGTACAGGAGCCGAGTCGCCTTTCATGAGATGCGCGATGGCAGAATAAATGACTCGCTGATTTTCGAGCATGCTCTTTCCGGAAAATATCGGCGAGACGACGGTTATCGAGTAGTGCCCTCCGCCGCCCGAGATTTCAACGTCCGCGTCGGCAATTACCTTGAGAATTGAGTCTCGGATTGCTTCCGTTACGGAGCCTTGAAAATCTGTCGAGTGTGAAGACATGGAAACCTCGGGACGCGAAGGCTTCTAGTCCCAGATTTGCGCCGGGCAAGACTCGATTGCCGAATGCGGCCAGCGGCTCGTTGATTCGGTTGAAATGCGCCGCGAGAGATTGGGGGTTACTCACATCGAGTAGCAAGCGTGGTTCGCGATATCGCAACAATGGCTTGCGCAATCGCGCCCGTCTTTGCAGGCAACACACATGTGATCGACGGTGTCACACTTTGGAGTCGTGCTGCCGCAATCCGCGTCGGTCAGGCAAGCAACGCAGTACCCGCAGCCTGGAAGGCAGTGCTTGCCGCGATTGGTCGCGGTGCACTCCTGGTCCTGGTTGCATGATATGCAAACATCGCTGTCTCCACACTTATCGCCGTCGGAGCTGCAGATGTCATCTGTACTCGTAAAATTGCAAGCCGGTCGACATTCACCGGTTTGCGACACGCAATGTTGCCCAGTGGCGCAATCCGTGTCGGTCGCACACGCAACACAGCGGTGGTCTTCAATCCAGCAGCGCGGTTTGCCCGCGCCGGTGCAATCCTTATCCCCGTTGCATTCGACGCAGACCATCCATTCAGGAGCACAA
This sequence comes from Myxococcales bacterium, assembly GCA_003154095.1. GTDB lineage: Bacteria > Myxococcota_A > Polyangia > Polyangiales > Polyangiaceae > FEN-1139. The sequence goes on from PMCK01000309.1 coordinate 10,373, forward strand.
ACCTGCCCCCAAACGGCACAGCGAGTTGTGCATTGTTCGAATGCGACTGGGTCGGCGACGCCCGAGGCGCCACCGGTACTCGAATTTGTGCCGCTATCCGGCGGTACGTCGAAGGCAAACTGGGGATTGCAGCCGCATACTAGGACAGCCGCTCCAATGGCGACGACAAATATTCGAAAATTATTCACGGCGAATTGACCAAAGCCTCGGCTTCCGCGCGTGCAAACCCCTTGGTGAATTGAAGCAAGTAACGATTCGCCTCGCGTTGCGCTTCGCTTCGGTCGCTCTGTCGCAACAACCGAATCCGCTGTACGGCTGCGCTTTCGACCAAAGCGCTGCT
>PMCK01000674.1 GCA_003154095.1 Myxococcales bacterium
GGGCACTGGCATGCTACTGGCGCCACGACGGCCAGCCGGTGTGGCACGAGCCGCGACTGCTGGCGGATGAGACGCGTCAGTACGGCTATGGACCGCCGCAGGCGGCGTGCTTCATTGAGGTGCTGGCGCACCGCCTCGGCGTGCCGCCCGAGCTGGCCGTCCCCGGGTACGAAGACACCATCTACTACTTGTGGAAGGAAGGCACGCTGCCGGCCAATATCGATCCGCTGCGCAGCGACCTGGGTGATCCGTTCGAGCGGCGCCGGCTTGCCGAGCTGCTCAACCGGGGCCTCGATACGGTGACCGGCTACGCACTGCCGTTGCAGTGGCGCGCCCATCGCACCGACGGGGAGCGCTGGCAGAGCTGCCATTGGACGTTTCGCCGCGGCCGTCTGTATCTGGTGCCCGGCAGCTCGCCGATGGGGTACCGCTTGCCGCTCGACTCACTCCCCTGGCAGGATGCCGCCAGTATCGATCCACTTTCCGAGCTCGACCCGTTTGCGCCACGCCCGGGGTTGCCGGCGTTGCGCTTGCTAATGCAACCGAATCCATTCTCGGCAGAATCCGCATCTGCCGCTGATTTGGCTGAGAATGGCGCGAGCGCCCCTACTGCAACGGAGGCTTCTGGCACTCGGGGCGAACAGTCAGTTCGCGCATCGGCTGAAGTGGAGCAAGTGTTGGCGCGAGACGTCGTACGAAGTGCATTGTGCGTCGAGCCCCGTCGCGACGTGTTGCATGTATTCATGCCTCCCATCGAACGACTCGAGCCGTACCTTCATTTGGTTGCGCAGATCGAGCAAACGGCGGCGCAATTGAGCGTGCCAATTCGTATTGAAGGCTATGCTCCACCCAGTGACCCACGCATTCAGCGCATCCAAGTAACGCCGGACCCGGGTGTGCTCGAAGTCAACATTCATCCGGCGCATTCATGGGACCAACTCGTATCCACGACCACGGTATTGTACGAGCAAGCCCGCCTGACTCGGCTAGGCACCGACAAATTCTTGGTCGACGGTCGGCATACGGGTACAGGTGGTGGCAATCACATAGTGCTAGGCGGAGCAACGCCCGCGGATAGCCCATTTCTGCGCCGTCCCGATCTCCTTCGCAGCTTCGTTGCGTTCTTCAATAATCATCCGGCACTTTCCTATCTCTTTTCAGGTCTATTCGTGGGACCCACAAGCCAGGCGCCTCGCATTGACGAGGCCCGACAGGACAGTCTTTACGAGCTTGAACTTGCCTTCCACTCGTTAGAGGCTCACCGGGACAGGCCCCCGTGGCTCGTAGATCGCCTTTTTAGAAATCTTCTGATTGATGTCACTGGCAATACGCATCGAACGGAATTCTGCGTCGACAAGCTCTACAGTCCCGACTCAATACAAGGGCGTCAGGGCCTCTTGGAACTGCGCGCGTTCGAAATGCCACCGGATGCACGCATGAGCCTGGCTCAACAATTGCTGGTACGTGCTCTCTTGGCCAGCTTCTGGCAACGACCCTATTGCCGGCCGCTGCAGCGCTGGGGTACGGCCATTCACGACCGGTCGAGTTTGCCGCATTTCGTTTGGCAGGATATCGAGGATGTCGTTGCTGAGTTGAGCTCAGACGGTTTCCGCTTGGACGTCGAATGGTTTCGGTCGCACTGGGAGTTTCGTTTCCCTCGTTTCGGTTCAATCGACACGCGCGGCATTACGCTGGAAATAAGACAAGCAATCGAACCCTGGCACGTGCTGGGTGAGGAAGGGAGTCCCGGTGGTACGGCGCGCTATGTCGACTCTTCGGTAGAACGAATTCAAGTTCTAGCTAACGGCCTCGTTGACTCCCGCCACACGATTCTCGTCAACGGGGTATGGGTTCCACTTCATCCAACGGGGCGTGCGGGTGAATTCGTCGCGGGAGTTAGGTACAAGGCATGGAAACCCCCTTCGTCGCTACATCCGACACTTGACGTGGACGCCCCCCTTGTTTTCGACATATTCGATCTCTGGTCGAATCGTGCTGTGGGTGGTTGCACCTACTACGTGTCTCACCCCGGCGGACTGGCTTATGATACGTACCCGAAGAACGGGCTAGAAGCCGAGAGTCGCCGAATGTCGCGATTTCAGCCGTTTGGCCATACCCCAGGGATTCAGGTGCCGCCACGGGCATCCAGAAGCCTAGACCTCCCTTTCACGTTGGACTTACGTCTCGGAGTGAAGTGAGGCGATGATACAATATCCGCGCTATCAACATTGTCCAAGTGGGATTGCGATACCAAAAATAAGCCTTTGGATGTGCATGTCGTCTGACTGGAACTAGACCGCGATACTGAGAATTTGCTCGATGGATGATGCCCCGTCACTGATTTCGAACTATTCACCCCCCGCGGGAAGTTACGACGAGCTCATGGCGAGCGACGGAAGCGTGCGAGCGCCTTGGGCTCGATTCATGAGCGAGTTGCAAACGCTTGGCATCGAGCAAACGAATTACCGCTGGAAAGAGGCGCAACAACTCCTTCACGAAAACGGGGTAAGCTATAACGCTTATGGCGATTCGCAGGGGTTGCAGCGACCTTGGGTCCTGTCGCCCTTGCCAATCATTATTGGCCCCAAAGACTGGGCGTCAATTTCGCGCGGGCTCGCCCAAAGAGCTCGACTGCTGAACGCCTTGCTAGCCGATCTGTATGGTCCCCAGCGCAGTATCAACAAGGGTGCCTTACCCGCTGAATTCGTGTTTTCGCATCCAGGTTATCTCACTGCAATTCACGGGATCGCCGTTCCGAATGGGAATTGGTTGCCGGTATACGCGGCGGACATCATTCGCGATCCCAGCGGCAATCACTGCGTGGTGGAGGATTGCACTCAAGCGCCTTCTGGTGCTGGCTATGCGCTGGAGAATCGTATCGTAATATCGACCGTCTTGCCCGAGGTTTTTCGCTCCTGTCACGTTGAAAGGCTCGCTCATTTCTTTCGCGCGCTGCGTGAATGCATTCGTGCCCTGGCTCCGCATAATCGTGACAACCCACGCATTGCGCTATTGACGCCCGGTCCCTATCATTCGACGTACTTCGAACAAGCTTATCTTGCTCAGTATCTAGGTCTGACGCTTGTAAGTGGTGATGACTTAGCCGTACGTAACGAGCGGCTGTACATAAAGACGCTCGGAGGCCTGCAGCCGATTGATGTCGTGCTGCGACGTGTCAATGATGATTTCTGCGATCCACTCGAACTCCGACCTGAATCCGCCTTGGGCGTTCCAGGCCTAGTCCAGGCCGTAAGAATGGGCAATGTGGCACTGGCCAGTCCGCTAGGTTCTGGGGTTCTTCAATCACCGGCATTGCTCGCGTACCTACCATCCTTATGTCGTCAATTACTGGGCGAAGATTTGCAGCTGCCGTCCGTGCCTACCTATTGGTGCGGAGACCCGCAATCACTTGAAGTCGTGTTGCCCAGGCTATCCTCGATGGTGATAAAGTCAGCATTCGCCAACAATCTGATGCGACCTGTTCACGGCCAGGGACTTTCGGAATCCGAATTGAACGCGCTTTCCTCGGCAATTCGGCGCAGACCAGGCGACTATGTCGTACAGGAATTCGTGCCACCGTCCACGACTCCTTATGTAGACGGCACGGGGCTAGTACCCGGACGTTGCGTCCTAAGATGCTTCGCTGTCTGCCAGAAGCCGGAGGACTATTGGATGATGCCCGGGGCGCTCGCGCGTGTAGGAAGCGATACCTCGGACCTATATTCGCTGATGCAACTTGGAACGAGAAGCAAAGACGTATGGATCGTTTCCGACGAACCTGTCACAAGCTTTAGTTTGCTGGCACCCACCGATCAGCCCATCGAACTTTCGCGGGGTGGTGGAGACCTCGCAAGCCGCGTTGCCGACAATCTCTATTGGCTGGGGCGCTACGCCGAACGAGCGGAAAGTCTGGCGCGATTGGTCCGGGTCCTGAGTCGTCGCCTGTCGGATTTGGCCAACCAACAAGACATGGACCAACGTACTGAATTCGTGGCGTTGCTTGCCGCTCTCGAAGCTCACACGAGTTTCCTTTACGTGGCCGACATTCTGCCTCAACCTCCCGCTGATATCCGGCTCAGCGAAGAGCAACTCAAGTTGTCGCTCTGTGATGCTGAATGCAAAGGCTCGCTCATCTCCATCACAGGCTCGATTCTTCGAACGGCACGCGTCATTCGGGACCGGATCTCCCTGGATACGTGGCGCGTGCTCGCCTCTCTGGAAGAGCATGTGCAGGCATTGCAGAAGTTAAGCGAGCAAAAGTCCATGACTGCCGCCGCCTCGATCTTGAATGGCGTAATCTTGACTTTGGCCGGTTTCAGTGGGCTGGTTATGGAGAGCATGTCAAGAGGACATGCCTGGCGATTCCTGGATATGGGGCGGCGCTTGGAACGTGCGTCTACTCTGATATTGCTGCTTCGATCGACATTGGGACGGCTCTCGACGCGCGAAGGGCCGCTGCTCGAAGCAGTCCTGGACATCGCGGATAGTGGCATGACTTACCGGAGGCGGTACTTGGCCAACTTGCAGGTGACACCGGTCCTCGACTTGCTCTTGACGGACGCAACCAACCCTCGCAGTGTCATTTACCAGTTGATGGCGCTCGGAGCGCACATCGACGCTCTGCCCCCATTGCCAAACACCGAAGTTAGCAGTCCGCAACGTCGATTACTGCTGAGCGCCTCGAACCAAATCGAACTTGCCGAACTCAGTCGACTCTGCGAATTGGATGCTGAGGGCGAAAGGCCTGCTCTCAAGAAACTGCTTCACCATTTGGGGACTGTGCTGCCAGCATTGAATGATTCGCTTTCGAATACCTACCTAAACCATGCCCATGTCTCGCGCCATCTGGCAAACGATGCCCCTGCGGCATTGCGACCGAGTCGTCCGGGAGGTCTCCCGTGAGGTTGCGAGTCTGCCACCGCACCACGTATCAGTATGGTGAATCGGCATCGACATCGCACCACGAGGCGCGTTTGACGCCGCGGGCCAACGAGAATCAACGAACATTGTCGCATGAAATCGAGATTACTCCTCGACCCGCAGTACGCCGGGGACGTCTTGACTACTTTGGTAACAAGACCACCTATTTCGGCTTGACCGAGCCGCACCAGAGTCTCGAAATAGTCGCGCGAAGTCTAGTCGATATAAGCATTACTCGCGACATCGACTGTGCGCAGTCTCCGAATTGGGAAAGCGTTCGGGACTGCTTGGCCTCTGACCGCCGTCGCGATACGTTGCAAGCCTATCAGATGGCGTTCGAGTCCGTACACGTACGACTTTCGGAAGGCTTGTCGGATTACGCCGCATCTGCATTTCAACCCGGGCAACCAATCCTTTGCGTGGCGCGTGACCTGACTCACAAGATTCATCAAGACTTCAAGTACGACGCCAATGCGACCGACATCAATACGCCAATTGAAGAGCTGCTTCAAAAGCGCAGTGGGGTGTGCCAGGATTTTGCGCATCTATTGGCGGGTTGCCTGCGCACGCGGGGCTTGGCTGCGCGCTATGTGAGTGGTTATTTGTTGACTCATCCTCCACCCGGCAAGCCCCGCCTAATTGGGTCCGATGCATCTCATGCCTGGGTATCAACGTGGGTGCCCGAACAGGGTTGGATAGATTTCGATCCTACCAACGACCTAATGCCGAGCGACCAGCACGTGACCCTCGCTTTTGGTCGAGATTTCGACGATGTGACTCCCGTGCGGGGCGTCATAATGGGAGGGGGACGACATACAATCAACGTCGCAGTTGACGTCGAACCCGTGGAGATGGACGATTAAGCTTGGCTCCTGCCTAACTTCGAGCGATACCGCCCTCGATCGCCGGCGTTGTGTCCAACTCGCGGAAGGTCTGCAAAGAAAGTCGTACCGTCTTCGGGACTGCTAGTGAACCCCACCTGGCCGCGTAGCAGTGCCTCGCCCAGGAGCCGAATCGCATAGGTTCCTTGCCCGCGGCCCGGTCCCTTCTTGGTCGAAAAGTGACGCTGAAAAACCCGTGAAGACACAGCATCTGTCATGCATTCTGCGTTCCACACGGTAAACCGCATTCGGGTTTCGGACGACTCGGCGGTCAATCTGACCTCGCAGCCATCGCCAGTTGCCTCAAAAGCATTGATAAGCATATTCGTCAGCACGCGTTCCAGCAACGAGGCATCAGTCACGCAGTCATCAACGGATAATTGAGGATTGATGCGGAGGGGTTTGGTCAATGCCATTGGATGATTCGTGAACAGTCGCTCCAGGAATCTCAACGTCTCGACAATACTCACTCGCTGCATGTTTGGCCGATACTTGGCGGGTTCTCGGCTCAGAAGGAGACGCTGAATCACGATTTCCCGTGACAGGCGTTGTGTTAGGTCACAAATGTCATTGACGAACGGTATAGTCCTGGCGCTGGGTTCCTTTCGCAAAGTCTCGCTGGTTGCCGCAAGCGCAGTAACCAAGTTACTCAGATCATGTAGGAACGTGCGCTCGAGTGCTGCATACATCTTTTGCATGCTGATATCCGTCATGCAAAAGACCGTAAATCGCTCGCCCTCGAGTTCGAATGGCGACGCCCTTACAGCCAGCGACATGTCGCGCATGCCCCCACTTCGATCACGCACTGCGACTACGCACTCTCGCTGTACCGGCCTCCCGGTGCGTTGGCTCGCTACAATGGCAATGGCTACATCGCATCCACGGCAATGTGCACTCGTTCCACAACCTCCCGGATGGTCCTCGGAGTGCGCGCAATTAATTGCCTCACCGGGTCTTCGCCCAATTACGTCGTCAGCATGGGCAACGTCCAGTGAGTCCAAGTAGGTCGTATTTAACGTGACAATCTGGCGGTGCTCATTCAACACACACATCATCGACGT
>PMCK01000652.1 GCA_003154095.1 Myxococcales bacterium
AAGTGGCATGACGGGATAGTAGACGGTGCTGGAGCCGCCCGTTGGCAGGCTCCCGCTCGAGCCGCCCGTGGCAAGCACCGCGCCACCGGTTCCACTGCCGGACTTGCCTCCGGTGGTGAGCGTGCCACCAGTGGAAAGGCTCCCGCCCGAGCCGCCCGTGGCAAGCACCGCGCCGCCGGTTCCACCGCCGGACTTGCCTCCGGTAGCAGACGAACCTCCGGTACTGAGCATACCGCCAGCGTTGGACGTACCTCCGGTTGGCAGATTCCCGCCCGAGCTCAAGCCGCCCGTTGCAGACATGGCGCCGCCGGTTCCACCGCCGGACCTGCCTCCGGTGGCGGACAAACCCCCGGTACCGAGTGTACCACCAGCGTTGGACGTACCTCCGGCGCCCGGGTAATTGTCCGTCGCAACCAGGTTGTCGTCAGAGCCGCACGCGGTCGTCAACAGCGTCAGCCATGCCAGCAAAGAAAGCGGAAATTGGGATCTCATACCTTCCCTCGTGTGTTTGTGCGACAAATCGGGTCACGGGCTCTCGCTTCCAAGAGCGAACGCCACCACGAGCCCCGGCTGAACCAACCACGGCGTGAGCACGTCGTGGGTTTGGCCCTGACGAGAGATCTGATAATTCGTGCGGACGAGCTGAACGTCCGCGAGTGCCGCTAGCACGATTCTCGCCGGTCCTGCCGGGATGGACCCAGCAATGAACACTCCGACTACCGGCCGCACTTCAGTGTCGCCGGACTGCGGAAAGAGTCCCGACGAGACGTAAGGTTCATAGTGAATGACATCGGCCCCGATCCCAGCACCCGCTTCCGTGCGAAAGACCTCGTTCGCAATCCACCCCACCGACATGCCCACCTTTGCGCGCATGCCTGTGAGCTTCAATGTGAGATCCCCCTGACTCGCGTCGAAGGGTACGAGGTACCGTGCCATCAGGAAACCGCCCATCAATGCGCGGTGGCGGCGTTGGAGCATTATGGCCCAGAGCTCAGGGCCATGCGCGAGACCTTCGCGCCCGCGCGCGCTGATTCCATATCCGACGCGCGCTGAGTATTCAGTTAACAGCGGGCGCGAGCCGGGACTCATCTCAACCGCCGGGCCCTGAGCGACGTCGTTGGACTTCGGCGTTTTCGGTTCGGCGCTGGCACGCACTGGCGGAGACTTCCGAGCCTCGGAAGCCCCCAGCCGACGCTCAATCTCGGCCCGAGCGCTCTCGGCATGTCCCTCCCAAACGGCCAGCACCGAAGAAAAAACGACTTGAGCCAAGCGCTCCTGATCGAGCTCGTCCATGCCATGCTCCAGGGCAAGGTCGCGGACCAAGCGCCGCCCGGCATCTTTCCCGGAGACGACCAGGTAAACGTGAACGACGTCTCGAACTCTCAGATCGAGCCAGACGTCTACGACGTTGGGTTGCCCGTCTCCGAGGATCTGGTCCACGCGAAGCGTTGCAGCATTCGCAATCGTGACCCGGGTTTCGCTCTGGAACCAACTCTGCAGGCGCTGACGGAAGGAAGACGCGGGCTCCGGTCCGACCAAAATGACCCTGACCCGCGGCGGAGCGGCGTGCCGCTCCGCCGACGTCGGAACGGTCTGCTCGAGACTCCCGTTGGGTGCAGCCCAGAGTTCGCTGCACCCGAGCGCGATAGCGAGCGCCAATCTCGTGCGCACTTCACTCCTCTGGGCTGCCCAAACGCTTTCGGGCGTGCGCAGCATAGGGTGAACTCGGAAACCGTCGGCACAGCGTGCCGAGAGCCTCGCGTTCTTCGGCAAGTCGTCCAAGTTGCCGCAACGCGCGCGTCTCGCCCCAAAGCGCCTCGGCGCTCATCGCCTGACCTCGATAGCGCCGAAAATGCCGCAACGCCTCGTCTGCGGTTCCCTTTTGCAGATTGAGCTCTCCCAGTGCGAGATCGGCTTGCTCCGCTTGCACTGAACCCGGAGCGAGCGAGCCCAACCGTTCGTAGAGGGCCATGGCCTCTCCAGTCCGTCCCTCCCGCCTTGCACGATTGGCGCGCTCGAATATCTCGCTCGCTGCCTCGGCGCGCCGTGCAATCGTGGGCGCAGCAGGTGGTACATTGCGAGCGACCGCAGAAGCCGATTCAGCCGGTGGCGGGACATCGCCGGCAAGTTGTGCCGAGCAAGACTCGACCACAGTCAGCTGGGAGTGTGGCGTTCCCTTCAAGTTGCTCTTTGCCGATTCGCGCTCGCTCGGAACAGCCAATGACCTTGAATGATTGGTCCGCTGCAACAAGAACCATCCACCAGCAGCCGCGGTGGTCGCGACCAGCAGGGAGGCAGCTGCCAGCAAAGCGATTCGCCACCATGCCCGCGAGACCCGCTGGTTACTCGCCTTTCCAACTCGCAAGGCCAACCGCGCCAACAACTCCTCGTCCCCAGGTTGCACGGGACTCTCGGCATCAAACCCCATGCCGGCCTCGTACCAAAGTCGCGCTGCTTCGGAGTTTCCTAACAGCACCCGCAACGATTTATGTTCCTCAGCCGACAGATCACCCCGTCGCGCGCACACGATCAAGTCCTCGGGGAAACGCTGGTTTGATGTCATGGTGCGCCCTCGATTCTCTCCCGGAGTCTCCGATCGTCCACCAGCTTGGGACGTAGCGATTGCCCCGCGAGCCGCAAACGGCTACGGACGGTTTCGGCGGCCACCCCGGTACTCTGGGCGATCTCAGCTACCGTGTACCCAAGCACGCAATGCAAGGCGAGCGCCTCCGCTTGGGGCTCGGGCAAAGTGGCGAGTAGCGCCCGAACCAGATTCACGGCGCGGTGCGTGGCAGCCGTGGATTCCGGACCTGGCTCTGGCGCGGGCACGCCATCAAGTTCGACGTCTGCGTACTCTAGGGTGCTGCGTTTCTCGGCTGCGTATTGGCGGCGTGCGTTCATCGAAGCCAGCACGGCAATCCGATAGACGAAGTGCAGTACCGAACACTCACCGCGGTAGCGCGGCAAAGCCGCGAGAATCTGTATCATCGCTTCTTGAGTCAGGTCTTCTACGTCAGCATGCGTCGGCCCGACCATCCGGCGTACCACGCGCAGTACCGCGGGGCCGATCGCGGTCACGAAGGTGCGGACCGCCCTTGGTTCGCACCTGCGCGCGGCTTCGGCGAGCGCACTCAGGTCATCGCGTCGTCGCTCGCTGCTTGCTCCGGGGCGCGAGACGTTCTCCACCAGCTTCAACATGGGCGTGCGGGATCTTCCTCTTCTCCTAGTGTGGATAGCAACCAAAACGGGTCAAAACAGCGGAGCCTAGGAAAGCCTAATGTTGTCATCTTGCCAAATTGCGCCGCAATCCCAACGATCCCATTCGCCGTCGTCACTCAGCAGGTACCCTAGGGACAAGACTGGCCACCGTGATCTGCCTTGGTGCATGGCCCTTGCGCCCGAAGTGCAGTCTGAGTGTATTCTTGGATTCTGGAGTTGCTGATGACCGCTAAACGCTGGACCGCTGTCGCTGCTTTGCCGGCTAGCCGCGTCGGTGCCACCTCCGGGTTTTCACTTGGTAGCTTCATCGCCGCTGCTGACCCACGTCTCTTGGCGGATTGGGTGATGCGACGCTGCGTTCGAAACCAGACAGTCGTGCGGACCCGACAGCCTCAAACGTTGGCCTGTCTGCCAACCTCCTCCGCAAGCGGTTCGTCAAACTGACACTTCGCCTTTCGTTCCACCGTCGCTGAACGCGATGCACAGCGAAAAGCATCTGGACCCCCATTTGTCCGGATTACGCGTGTCCCCATACGCGATGCCGCGGTAGTCGGTGCGCGTGATAGTCCAAGGTGAGTCCGATTTCACCGTCGCAACAGCGGCTGGGTGACATCGCTGGCCTCGTCCGGGTGATCGCGACGCATTTCGCAGGATGATGGCCTTTAGCCTTCTTTTGCTCTTCTATTACCGCGATGCGGCTTGATTTGGCTCAGTCGAGTATTGGCACACTACGCCGTGGTTGGTTCAGCCGGGGCTCGTGGTGGCGTTCGCTCTTGGAAGCGAGAGCCCGTGACCCGATTTGTCGCACAAACACACGAGGGAAGGTATGAGATCCCAATTTCCGCTTTCTTTGCTGGTGCGGAGTCTTTCCCGTTACTGGGGAGGCACGCATCTTGCAGCTCCGTTTCTTCGAACTCAAGCACAACAAGTACATGAGGTGCGTCAATGACCAAGCTTACGACATCCGCCATGGGCATTATCCTTCTTAGCCCGATCAGTTGTTCAGGCACGACTGCGCCGGACAACCCTTCGGACGCGGGAAGCGGGAGCAACTACACGGGTGGCTCGAGCGCAGTCACTCCGCCTGCCACCGGTGGCCACGCGACAACGGGCGGTTCAAGCACCGTCTACTATCCCATCATGCCGCTCGGTACCGGCGGTCGCAAAGCTACCGGGGGCTCTAGCGCAATTATGTATCCCATCATGCCGCTCGGCACGGGCGGTCGTAACGCAACGGGCGGCACCAGCGCCGTCTACTATCCCGTCATGCCACTT
>PMCK01000236.1 GCA_003154095.1 Myxococcales bacterium
GATACCGAAACAGGCACCGGCCACAGTCACCGAAACAGACCACAGAAACGGGCACCGAAACCGAAACCGAAACCGAGAGAGCCGGCACCACGGTTCTACAACCCGAGTTCCGACCGTTGCTCATTGCCTTGTGCCTGCCTGTTCGCGCACTTTTCCTGCCAACGTCCTTCAATTGCGCGTCGATTCACAGCTTGACGTTGTCATGAAAACTGCGCGGTTTGGGGCATGCACAAGGCAATGAGCAACGATATTATGGAACACGTTCTTCACACTGTGGAGCTGGCGCGGCCAATCGTGGCGGCCATCAGTCGGCGGGACCGAGATCTGGCTTCTCAGGTTCGTAGGGCACTGAGTTCAGTTGGGCTCAATTTGGCGGAGGGGCTAGGTACTCGCTCGGGGAACTCTCGGCTTCGCTTTGAGACCGCGCTTGGGTCTTTGCGTGAGGCTCGCGCTGGCGTACGCATCGCCGTCGCTTGGGGTTATGTTGCGGAGAGCGCCGTTGCACCGCTGTTTGAGTCGCTGGATAGCCTCGGGGGGCGGGTGTTTGGGCTCGGGCGGCGGTAGCTATTTCCAGCGTCGCCCGAGTAGCGTCGTGCTCGGGCGCCTCAAGGACTGCGCAAGCTCCGCTTGCTTGCCGCGCTTCGCGCGGGGCTTTGCCGCCTTGACCCGCCCTGCGCTCGCCGCTTGGGGTGCCCTTTTTTTCAAGGAGGCACTCGATGCTCAATATCTATCCGGTTGTTCTCGAATTCATTGGTTCGCTTCGGCCCCTGCTATCGCAAATTGAACGGCGTGACCGGGACCTGGGGCGGCAGTTGCGGCGGGCTTCTAGTAGCGTTGCGTTAAATTTGGCGGAGGGAATGTACTCGCGCGGGGAGTTGAGAACTGCTCGTTATCACACGGCGCTTGGCTCAATGCGCGAGACGCATTCGTGTTTGGAGGTGGCTCGGGCGTTTGGGTATGTTCGGAATTTGGACCACTCGTTCACAGCTACCGTGAATCGCATTATCGGTACACTGGTTCGGTTGGTGGAGGGGAAACGGTAGGCTTATTTGCCATTTACAACAATCCGAGTCGGTTCTGGGTGGCGACCGCCAAATTCGCGCCTTGGCGCAACTACTATGCTGAGTCAAAAGTCAATGAAGTCATTTCTCCCTTGGAAGCGATGACTACTCTTTAAAACAAAATTAATGAGCCGCATATAACTCAGCGTTGGATCCGACGGCGTTGCCGCTGCCGGCGCACGCGATGAAAACCATTATGCTGCCCGGTTTTCAAGGGTGTCATGACGAGGGCGGGTCAAGTGCCAGCGCGTCTTGGGGCCAGTTTTTTTCGATCGCAATGCCGCAGTGCCGTCGAATCTCGGCAACTCGAGCAGGTGTCGGCCGATATACTATGGATGAACGACCAAGAACCGAAACCTGGCGCTCTTATGGCAACGCTACATGCGCGACTGAGAGAACGTCACTACAGTCCTAGTACGGAGCGCTCCTACGTGGGCTGGGTCCGTCGTTACGTCGAGTTCTGCGGGCGCCAGCATCCCCGCGAACTTGCAGCCGAGGACTTTCGAAGCTTCTTGGATTCACTTGTAAGCGATTATGATGTCAGCGAAAGCACCCATCACCAAGCTCTCTGCCCTGTGGTGTTCCTATATCGACATGTTCTGGAAATGACCGTACCCTGGCTCGACGGCTTCGCGCGTCCAAGACATACCCCGCATCTCCCGGTTGTTCTCACCCACGACGAAGCCACCCGACTGATCAATGCGCTTGAGGGTGTACCGAAGTTGATGGCATCCGTCTTATATGGATCGGGCCTACGGGTGCTCGAATGCGCGCGACTTCGAGTCAAGGACCTGGACTTCGAAGCCAGGCATATCTCGGTGCGCCGCGGCAAGGGCAAGAAGGACCGCCTGACCCTGTTTCCCAATGTGCTGCGAGAACCGCTCCAACAGCATCTGTCCGTCGCAAGACGTCAGCACGAACTTGACCTAGAGCAAGGCGGCGGCTTCGTGGAGCTGCCCGGTGCCTTGAGTACCAAGTACCCCACCGCCGCTCGCGAATGGATGTGGCAGTGGGTGTTTCCCGCAACGCGACAATACAGGGACAGGGAAACTGGTGAACTGAGGCGCCACCATTTGCACGAAACGGTCCTGCAAAGAGCAGTCCATAACGCGGTGCAACGTATAGGTATCACCAAGCCAGCCAGCTGCCATAGCCTGCGTCACTCGTTTGCCACGAGATTACTTGAAGCGGGGTACGACATCCGAACCATCCAGGAGCTTCTCGGCCACCGGGACGTTGCTACGACGATGATTTACACCCATGTCTTGAACCGAGGACCCTTTGGGGTACGCAGTCCGATCGATTGACACCGCACCCCTGTCGAAACGGCGGTTATCAGGGATGGTTGAACAAGTTTTATCAGCAAAGGCAGCGACTAAACTCACAATATTTGCGGTGATTTGAGCCACCAAGTGTGGCCATTATCTTGAGATACCGATCGGTGTGTTTTCGGATAGACTGGTCTAGTGAAGTGATAGTTAGGCGGTCAAAGTCCACGACCGCTTTTTGGCCCTTCGCCAACTAGGCGCTGCATGTGACGGATGTAGCGGACCATCTGGCGCGTGGTAGGCTCCTGACCCATCGAACACGAAGGCGCGCCTGTGGGACCGGCGAAAAGCTCCACTCCGCAGCGCCGGGTCCGTTCGGCATAGGAGAATGACCCAATTGGCCAGTACAATTTGTAACTGTCTCGCCGCTCATCAACGTGCCAATCTCATTCAATTACCGGCGTTCATCCACAGACTGCCTCGACTTTCGAACCGGTATCGGCACGACATCTATATTCTCCGCGATGACCTGACTGGCTTTGGCCTTGGCGGAAACAAGACGCGGAAGGTCGACTTCCTCCTTGGAGATGCAATCGCCCGTAGAGCAACTACGCTGGCTACCATTAAGGCGACGAGCTTCAGCAGAAATGCGGCCGCGGGCGCCGCGGCTTGCGGGAAAAGTCTCCACATCGTACTGCCAGGCACCGAATCGGACCAGAATCCCTTGAGCCAAGCGGTCTTTGCGAAGTGGGGCGCTAAGCTCCACTTCGCGCCAGGTGACCAAGAGGCGTTGGAAAGGCGACTCGCCTCCGTGGTTGAATCGTTGAGGGCTCGAGGAGAGATTGTCTACGTTCTACATCCGGGCGGAAGCGACGCAATCGGTGCGCTCAGCTACGTGAGTGTCTTTGACGACATCTGCCAGTTCTCTGAGCAGAACGGTATTCACTTCTCGTACATTATGCTTTCGACCAGCTCCGCGGGAACGCAGGCAGGACTCGTCGTGGGACAGGGTATCGCCAAATACGAGACGCGAGTTATTGGTATCAGTGCCTCCAGGACGTCGATGGAACAGTCCGGACTGGTACGTGATCTTGCCGGGTCTACGGCGGCATTGTTAGGTAAGCCGGTAGACGCGAGTAGTGTCCTGGTTGACGATGGATTTGTTGGCCCAGGATACGCCTGCCCTTCGAAGGAAGGAGACGCTGCAACACAGATCTTCGCGAAAGAAGAAGGTATTCTTCTGGATCCCGTGTATACGGGCAAGGCAGCCGCCGCACTACTTGACTATGTTGAGCACAACCGCTTTGGAGGGGCTCCCGTGTTGTTCATTCACACTGGTGGAAACGCTGGCTTGTACTACTA
>PMCK01000595.1 GCA_003154095.1 Myxococcales bacterium
CCGTTCACCGTCTCACCGCCGTTCACCGTCTCACCGCCGTTCACAAGCTCGCCGCCGTTCGCCGTAAAGAGGCCGGAAACTGTCTCAGCGCCGGTGACGTGGAAGGTGCCCGACGTGGTGAATGTAATATCGGTCGGATCAAGGTAAATACCCGAAACATTCCCACCGCCAAACGCAGCAATGCTCACATAACCCTGAGGAGTGACGATGACGTTGCCACCCGAGGAGTCGATGGTATCCTGCGAAGAGGTACCGACTTGGCTCGGCTCTGTACCATAGCCCGCCCACAGACCCGACATGGCGCAAGTCTCGGTAATGATACTACAACCGCTGGTCTGACCAGGCTCGCCGGTCACAAAGTAATTGGGCGCGCCGTTTGTGGATGCGTTGATAGTATCGACCCAGCCACCGTAAGTGGCGTAGCCTTGTGCACTTGCTGGACTTACAGACATAAGCAGCGCAACAGATGCGGTGGCCAAGAAAATTTTTCTGAGATGATTCATGTGATACTCTCCTGTTGTTTCATCGGTTTCCGTTACGTGGTGCGCTGCTCGACTGCCGGAAGATAACGGTGCCGCAGCAGCCGACTTCCTCTCTGCTCCCCGCAGCGTCCAGAGAGCTTCCGTATGGATATGGACGCCGGTCGGCGCGCCGAACCCTGACAAAATTGTCGACCCCCCTTTTGTTTTCAACGCCCGGCCAAGCGAAGGCTCGTCCTCAGGCATCACGGTCGATCCCACTCAGCTTGGTGTGGTCGTAACGACGCCTCAGCGCTGCTTCCCGTTGGGGTGCAGCACCTCACGACATCGCTTTGACGGACGGATATTTCGATTGAAGCCCCCCGGCAACAACACCCACCACAAACCCCTTCGGCAGCCGGTTCGATCCGGCTACGAAGTAATGCTAACAATAATACGTGCCGAAGTTAGTCGAGTCATTAGAGATGAATCTGTCGACTGCTTTACATTCAAGAATATTAGTGGGTATCAAATTGTCGCAACAAATCCCGGGCCCCCACTGTAAAAGGCGAAAGCACTTTCTTGAATGATAGGAAGTCGCTTACGCTGGCAGCCGCAAACTGTTTGTTTGCTGATGCTTTTTCGCAGACGTTTAGAACACTTATAATTGTAAATATTTTTACAGTGTGCCCACGACAATCGCTTCTCTTGACCTTCAATTTTCTCAACCGTAATTCATATCCACAACATGTGGTGTAGTTGCAACATATCGGGCTAAGTGTTCTGACTGTTTGGGGAAACAAACGCTGGAGCCGCGTCCGGGGCAAATATTCCATGATTGATCTTTCAGTGGCCTCGGCCGAGGTGAGGGACCAAATCGCGCGGGCACTGCCGTTCGTTCGTATCCCCGACACCATGGATAAGTTATGCAATATCGGCGAGCTGCGGGAATTTCCGGCCCATATCGTCATCCAGCGGTACTCTGAAAAGCCGAACGGCCTGTGGGTCGTCATTAGCGGATTGCTCCTGTCGAGCTATCCGACATCGAGTGGAAAGAAGATCATTCAGGATGTGATCTTTCCCGGTCAAGCATCCGAGCCCACCAGCCTCATCGACGGGATGCCCGCCCTGTCCGACGTCGTCACCCGAACCCCTTCCGTGCTGGTTTGCTTTCCGGTCCAACCGCTTAAGAAACTGCTCGAAACCGAGCCCAGCCTGCTGCGCGGGCTGGCCGAACAAATGTGTGTCATGAGACGAGTCTCGAACGCCGTCCTGATCTCACGCCTGTGTATTTCGCCGCGGGGGTTTATTGCCAGGCTTCTGTTGTACTGGGGCCGATTCAAATTGACGGCCGCTATGAAGCCATTCGACCTGCCCATGGCTCTCACGCAAGATGACATTGCCGCGAACTGGGGCATCAGTCGCGCGACGGTCAATAAAGAATTGGCGCAGTTGGCACGGGAAGGCATCGTGGAAACCCGCTATTGCGGGATTACCGTGCTCGATCCCAAGCAATTGTGCGCGGTTGCGTCCGCAGAGGAGCCTTTCAGCTTCTGGGAAGAGGCGCTTCTTAAGTCGGCCCTTTCATCAAACGAAGGCAAACCCGCACAGGTTTCGGAACATTAACCGCTTCATACGGGAGAAGGCGTTGAGTACAATTGACGGCATAATCGCCAAATTCGGCGGCGAAGAGGCGCTCGCGGCGCTCATCGGACGGAACGTTTCGATCGTCCGCTACTGGAAAAAGATCGGGACGATCCCGGCCAAGTGGCATGCGATCCTTCTGGAGCTCGCCCAAGAACAGGGAATACAACTTGCCCCGGCCGATTTTCTGGCGCTGCCGTCTTCCGCCGTGCAAGCCGACCTGCTGGCTTCTGCCATTCCCGCCGCTGCACCGTTGCGGGCCGCCATCCGCAATCAATGGCTTTTCATCGCCGGCGGCACGATCGCCGGCGCCGCGATCTGCCTGTTGGCGGTCGCCGGCACCTATTACGCGGTCACGGCCGGGCGGCAGGCGCCCGCGGCGGCAACGAACGCAGTCCAGATGACGACGCCCGAGTCGCAAAATCAGCCAAGCGGCGCGCCTGCAAGTTCGACTGTCGCATCGCAGGGGCAGTGGTTCCTTTACGCCAATTACGGCAGCTGGAAAACGCAGTGCCGCAACGGCGTCACGGCACAGACAAAGAAATCGTTGTGCGTGGGCATGCTCGAAGTCAACGATGCCAAACGGCACGAACGCGTTTTCCTTTGGGCGATCGGCCGTAACAAGGCCGGCGCTTTCGTT
>PMCK01000644.1:0-6425 GCA_003154095.1 Myxococcales bacterium
CGTCGGAAATCCGCTGAAAGCCCGAAGCATTTCGAGCAGCCAGTAGAATCCGGTCATTGTCATCGTAAACCCGGATACCCACCCCAACCATAGACCACGGCGCGGCGGTTGGCCGCGCAAGGCAACGATGAGCGGCACCAAAGCCACAAAGCCTAAGGGCCAAATGTCCACGCCCGGAAATGCCAAGAAGTAAAGAACACCTGAACCCAGTGCCAGTAGCGTCGACGGCCAAAAGCTCAGCGGATGGGGGCCCGTATCGGCCTCTCGGCTTTTGCCAGATTGCAGGTGCTTCAACCGCCCAAGGCCTTTTTTACGCGAGCAGTCAAGTCGTCAATCTTGAATGGCTTAGTGATGTAATTGCGAGCGCCGGCCTGTATGCCCTTTATTTTGTCACCAGCCGCATCGCGCGCAGTGAGGAACATGATGGGCGCCTTGGCACAACTGGGCAGCAGCTTCAATCGTTTCGCGAGCTCAAAGCCGTCCATTCCAGGCATCATTACGTCGAGCAGTACTAAGTTTATGGTCTCTTGCTGGCCGGCTAAAGCCAAAGCCTCGTGGGGGCTTGAAACGGCAGAAACGCGATAGTGCGCGCCGAGCACCTTAGCCACCATCGTTCGAATCGCGGTTTCGTCGTCAACGACGAGTATGTGATGTCTCGAATTTTGCGGGGCCTTGGCGTCCGTCATGATTTGCTTCAGGGGTTGCGCTGTTTGCTGATTTTAGCCGGATTTGAGCCTGGTTGAGCCATGACTAGGGAATTCATCCTAGCACGGGACATTGGCGGGAAAAGTGAATGAATTCGAGCACCATTGAATTCAGCCGGTACCGTTTTCCGAGGTCCAAATAGGCGTTCCGACTTGCCGCAGACCGAAACTGCGGTCAATGATTGAAACAGATTGATGCCGCGAATTCTGCATATCGAGGACGATCCGGCCAATCGCCTTCTCGTGAGAAAGCTTCTGGCTTCCTCGGGGTTCGACGTTATCGACGCCGTGGACGGGCTCGACGGAATTCGAAAGGCCTGCACGGAGCTCCCCGACCTGGTGCTGGTGGATATCGCAATTCCAGGTCTAGACGGCTACGAGGTGACACTAAGACTTCGCTCGGAGCCCTCACTTCGTAACGTGCCTATCGTCGCGATCACCGCCGAAGGTAATCGCGACACGAGCCTTAGTGTCGGCTGCGACGGGTATCTACAGAAGCCGATTGATGCCCGATCCTTCGCTGAAACCATCGAAACTTATCTAGGTGGGAGGCGCGAACAGACCTCGCCCGACCGGGCGCGCAAACATTTGCGCCAGCAAAGTCAGCGCATTGTTTCTCACTTGGAGCACAAAATAAGTGAGCTCGAGTCAGCCAACGCGAGCCTCGTGGAGATGGATCGGGCCAGGAAAGAGTTCTACCGTAACGTCACGCANNGCACTTCGGGCCATGGACGATTGCGTGCAGCGGCTTCGCGGCATTATTGACAACCTGCTCGACGTAACGGGACTTGAAACCGGCCGCCTGCGGTTCGTGCACCACGATTACGACTTTGGGCAGGTTGTACGTCAGGCCATCGAGCGTCGAAGTCCGATGATACAAGAACGTGGTTGTCGGTTGGTGTTCGACGTGCCGCGCACGGGCGTCCGGGGTTGGGGTGACGCAGAACGCTTGGCGCGAGCCGTTGATCACTTGCTCGATAATGCCATCAAATTCACGCCCGCCGGGGGGGCATTGGGCGTCCGGGTTCGCCGGTTGGCGACGGGACACTTCGAACTATGCGTTGTGGACAGCGGCCCGGGCGTCCCCGCTGCGGCGCTCGAGCAACTTTTCGAACCATTTGTTCAAGGCGATGGGTCGCCAACCCGTGCGCACGGAGGCACGGGGGTAGGCCTTGCGATTGTGCGAGGCATTGCCCGAGGCCATGGCGGCGAAGTCCGCTGTGCCTCACCCGCCAACGAGACAGTCGCTGAGGTACTTTTTAGCGGAGCAGGGTTCTATCTGGTCGTGCCGGAAAGGGCGTCGACACCGGCCGGTTCATGACCGCAGAGACTTTTGTTACTCGAATCACCGCTCACTCGGTCGACACCCTAAAATCTCAGATCTACCTGGATTGGAACTCCACGAGCCCACCGCATGCGGATGTTCTGGCTGCCATGCAATTTGCTGGGAAACATGTTTGGGCGAACCCGGCCAGTGTTCATGCTTGGGGCCGTAATTCGAAGAATCTCATCGAGTCCGTGCGCGACGCATTGGCTAATTTGATAGAGGTTCATCCCCGCGACTTAGTATTCACGTCGGGTGGTACTGAGGCCAACAACTGGGCGCTTCACGATGTGCCTGGACTTATCTTGAGTCGAATCGAGCATCCCTCAGTGACGCGTCAGGGTGAAAAGCTCGAGCGCGCAGGTCATCCCGTAAGGTGGCTCGACGTTCCGCGTTCAGGAATCATCGAGCCGAATTCGGTCGAACATGGCCTGATAGGCATGCCTCTCGGCACCTGCGTAGCCGTTACGGCCGTCAATCACGAATCAGGCGTAATCCAACCCGTCGCCGCAATTGCCGAGGTGGTGCACAGGTCTGGGGCTATTTTGCACGTGGACGCGGTTCAAGCCCTCGGGAAACTGCCCGTAAACTATTGGAATTGCTGGGATAGCGTGTCGATTGCGGCTCACAAGATTCGCGGACCCAAGGGCATTGGAGCCCTGGCTTGGAGGTGCGGGCGCAAAGTACCGACACCCTTATTTGCGGGTGGGGGGCAAGAGAGGGGACTCCGACCGGGAACCGTGGATCCGGTCTTAGTTGCCGGGTTCGGTGCCGCCCTTTACCGAATTCCTGATTACTCGAATTCACTACCAAGACTGGCCGCACTGAGGGACCAACTGGAAACCGCCCTTGGTACCTTAGTCGAGAGTAACATTGGCCCCCACGTTTCGAGGTTAGGCCACGTATCGAGCCTCTTCGTGAGAAACTGGTCAGCCGAAGAGCTGGTAGCAGCACTTGATCTGGAGGGCGTTTGCATCTCGAGTGGAAGTGCCTGTTCTGCTGGTACTGCCGAGGTGTCGCCAGTAATCACGGCCATGTTCGATGCCAACAGAGCGCGTTCCTCGGTCAGAGTCACTCTCGGCGAAACCACTTCAGACGAGGATATTCGAAGTGCAATCGACGTGTTTCGAAGTGTTTTGTCCCGTTCGTGATGTAGCACATTAAGGGTTGCACAGGAGGCTCCACAGTTCGCTGAGGAATCATGGTGTAAGATAGCTACAATATTGAGTTTTCCTGGCTCGATGAGTCTGAGATAGCAGTTCTACTCAATAGACTGAGTACCAAGACTAGCCAATTTAGACACCTGGGATGGCCACATTTTGATGAAGTAGCTTCTTAGCTAACCATATCTAACTAGATGTAATTAATCGTGAAACAAGCACAGTATGTAGGGCGATGCCAGCGGCCACGGACGCGTTCAGGGAGTCCAAGGTACCCGCAGACAGCAGCCTAGCAAGTGTTTGGCACGCAGGCCTGATTCCACGACCCAATCCCTCGTGCTCACTGCCGATGACCAACACGAGCGGACCTGAGAGAGACATTTCGTGGAGCGGCTGTGGAGCGCGAGCGTCTAGACCAATTACCTGAGCGCCAGCTTCAGTTAAATGCTTCAACGCATCCCGCAACGAAGGGACTCGGCAGAGACGAGCTTGTTCGATAGCCCCAGCCGAAGCTCGGAACATTGCTGGACTCAGAGGAGCTGAGGCATTCTCACCCCAAAGAACTGCTGCGCCCGCGATTCCGACTGCGCTCCGGACAACAGCCCCGAAGTTCTGAGGATCCTGAATTTCATCAAGCGCGATAGCCAGCAGCGTCTCATCGCGTATCAGGTTTTCCAAAGCAAGTAGCTCAAGTGGAGGACCATATGCGATTACGCCTTGATGCTGTACCCCACAGGATTGTCGATCCAGCTCCTGGGCAGCCACCCGCTCGACGTGAGCGACTCCCTGATCGCGCGCATATCGCTCAACCGCATTTAGACGGGGCGTCGGCCTGGCTTCGACCAGGACTTGGTGCAACTCGGATTTGTGCACGCGGATCGCTTCGCGGACGGGCTGCAAACCCACTATCAGTCGATACCTACCGCTGGGATTCATGAGCCCACATGGCATTCAAGTGGCCAAAAACAGGCCGAGCCGCAGTGCGACCTAGTGCCAGATATATACATGAAATCTCTGTACTTTTAGTCAGAAGCTAGCCTTCCAACGCCTGCGCAATTTCGCGCTCGATCTTTTCGGCAGCTGCACCTGGGTCGACGGCATCGCGAATAGGCCGACCAACTACGAGCAAGCTCGAGCCGGCGCGGATGGCCGAATCGGGTGTTTCCACCCGCTTCTGATCATTTGCCGCGAGTCCGGCCGGACGTATTCCCGGTGTGACTAAGACTGCAGACGGACCCAGTTCCGCACGCAACCGACTGACCTCGGAAGCGGCACAGACAAACCCATTGACGCCG
Source organism: Myxococcales bacterium (assembly GCA_003154095.1). Taxonomy (GTDB): domain Bacteria; phylum Myxococcota_A; class Polyangia; order Polyangiales; family Polyangiaceae; genus FEN-1139. Next base: position 4,484 of record PMCK01000644.1, read on the forward strand.
ACACATTGCGCCATGCGTGCCAAGGCCAAGGCTTGCTCACCGGGAGAATTCCGAATGCCCATGGCCTCCAAGTCCGAGCCATCAAGAGAAGTCAAGACTGTTACCGCCAGAAGGGTCAGTTCAGCCCCTTCCTTTGCCACTCGCTCGGCCGCCTGAGCCAACATGCGCGGGCCACCCGATGCGTGAACCGTCAAGTAGCGCACGCGCAACTGGTAAGCGTTGGCAACGGCCCGCTCGACAGTCTCTGGGATATCGTGAAGCTTTAGATCCAGGAATATATCGCACCCAAAATCAGCTCCCAAGCGAATTGCCGCAGGACCCTCTCGAACGAACATTTCGAGCCCGATCTTCAATACGCCGACGTACGGAGCTACCTGCTCGACTGCAATGCTGGCTGCATTCACTTCGGAATAATCCAAAGCAAACGCCAGGTGCTTTCGACCGGACTTGGTTGTCAAACCACCCATCGACTCAGTCACACAATGGGTCGCCAGGCGAACAATTGCTCTTCTTTGCGGGCTTGTCTCCGGACCCCGTGCTCTTGACAGCTCTGCCTGCGTTCTGCGTTTTTTGACGCGCTTGTTCCAGCTCCGCTTGCAGTTTTGCGCGTGTGGCCTCGTCTTTTGCGTTGGCCAACGAACCCTGTAGTTCTTGTTCCTTGCGATTGGCGATTTCGAATTCATTCTGAAGTCGGCGCAAACGTTCTTCGGTATCCTTTCGCTGATTCTCGAGGATAGTGGCGCGCTTCTGCGCTTCTTCTTGATGCTGCTTGAACGTAATGCCGCCCGCAACACCGCCAATTAGCAACACGCCCACCGCTATGCCCACGCTGATTTGGAGTCGCTTCTTGTGCTTGTCCTGCGTCAGTGCTGCCAATGTTTGTTCATGGGCTTGCTGCGCCGTCATAGTTTCGAGGCGGGCGCGATGCTCGGCTTCCGCCCTTGCCTTTTCGAGTTCACCGTGGCGGATGGCTTCGAGTCGCGTTGCGTCTTCCTTGCGCCGCGTTTCCTCCATTCGCCGCGCTTCTTCCTCATCACGCAGGCGTGCTTCTTCCGCCGCTCTTGCTGAGCGCTCTGCCGCCTGGCGGGCCTCCAATTCAGCTTTGGCTTGGGCCTCCTTCTGGGCTTCCTCCTCGCGAATGCGGTCTTCTTCGAGGTTCATCAGCTCCTTGAGAGAAAAAAGTACGGAGCTTTCTTTTTGCTGTTCTGCCATGGGCATTTCGTTCCTCGGTGCAGCGTTGCTGTCTTCCAGTTTCCCTACAAGGGCAAGCTGGGCTCGTCAACGGCCAAATTATTTAGTGCAACGTTCCGCAAAAATCATCGGCTTATTGGAGACTTTTGAATTCCCGCATTTGAGTGTGACGAGCCTCGGTCCGGCCTGCAATACGTTATCTGCATAATCAATAGATTTTGAGTGGTTGTCGGGCATCTCGCGCTTTACATCGACATTTTGCTCAGTAGAGTTCGCGCCGTCCATGAGCACAGCTGTCGTCGCACCCATAACTGGTATCGTCTGGAAAATTCTAGTGACTGTGGGAGATTCGGTTACACCGAACCAGCCTGTAATTCTCATTGAATCAATGAAAATGGAGGTTCCGGTCGGTTCGCCGTCGGCCGGAATTGTAGAAACCATTACAGTTTCGCCGGGTGATTCTGTCGAAGATGGGGATACCTTGGCCACTTTGGCTTGCTGACCGATAAGCTCACCAAGACTCGTGGGTACTCGACTTTCGCTTGGGTGACTGGCCGATTGCGTTGTTGCGAGCCTTTTGCCAGAAGACAACGAGGAGCAGCAACATTGAAAGGTTGAGCGCGACAATGCCGCCTGCAACCAGCCGTAGTCCCCCCAATGATTCTCGAGCCACGGCAAAGGGACCAAATGGAGCCATTTTGCGCTGTGACAGGGGCTTCGCCGAGACTGGGGTCGTTACGACAACCACGTG
>PMCK01000644.1:6480-25579 GCA_003154095.1 Myxococcales bacterium
GTGCACTCGGGCGGATGCAACTCCATCGATGGAAGCGATAGTCCGCTCGAGATCTCCGGCGAGCCCTGCCAAGAGTCTGGCCTGCTCGCTCTGCATACTGGGCACGATTGAGCCGGTCACGGACTCAGCCACCCCGAGGCGTTCGCGTGTCGGCAAACCCTCCCTGGCTAGAACGCCGAGTGAGTATGATGCATCCGAGCGCTGCACGGAAATTAGCCACTTGCCCTCGTTTTGCGCGTCATTTTCTTTGGCAGCAGGGACGCCTTCCTGCTCGAGAGCCACCGCGACGTGGTTTGCGGACAATTCGTCCAAGTTGCGCGCGACTGGGACGGTGCATCCCCAGATTAGCGGAATTAGTGGGGATAGATAGATGCATCGCCGTCCGAGCAACAGGTAATTACCCCTAAGCTTGGCAATTCTACATGACAAGCGACACCGCCTAGTGCGCAGCTGCGAAAGTCGTGCGCGTTACGTCGAGCTTTGGATGCGCGGGAAAATTGAGGCGCCGAACCGACGAATTTATGCAAGCGGCGACGCGACCGTTGGGCGGGCTTGTCGTGACGGATACACCCACTGCTCGACCATTCTGCACGGCCGCACAGATATTGATCGACATCGAGTCCGGAACGCCGCAACCGCCGAAGTAACTACCGGAATTGAGGATTGCCCCATATTGACCAGCAGTGATGTCAGCTTGACCGTGCTGACCAATCTTCATTTCCTCGACGTAGGCACTCTGCGCAGACTCGCAGCTCTGGCCACCCGCAAGCATGGGAAAGCCACCTTGTGAACCGAGTACGCGAGCCCCACTGCCCCCTTTTTTGCCCCCCTTTAGTGCGCCCTCCATCTCAATATTCACCGCTGTATCGCCGTGCACGGCCACATCATCGCTTTTCTTTCCGCGCGCCTTGATGAACCAAATCGTAGCGACCGCGAGTACTGCGCCCACGGCCAAAATCCCAAAAAATGCCTTACCGCGCGTGCTCCTCTGTTCATTGACAACGGTGCGCTCGAGGGCCGCTTTCTCGGCTTTTATGTCGCGGTGTAGTCGTGCTTGCTCCGCGAAAGGAGCGAACTGCTCCCATTCTTTGATAGGTCGCTCGTCATTGCTCAGGGAGTCACGCAATATGTCGGCGTCAATGAAGTTGTGAGTGGCAATTTGCTGGAGGAGCTCGACGGCCGAAAACGGGCCGTGATCCATGCCGCCCTTCACGACGACGTATCGGGGCCGTGGATCACTTTCGAGCTGTGCTTTGACGGCAGACAGTTCATGAACGCGCTCGTCGCGAATGACCGGCTTTTTCCGGCTTTCTACGACTCGCATTTCGAACGGACTCACGCTCGAACTGCGAGGTACGGGTGGCAACATCGACATCGAAACGTCCACCGTAAAGCCGGCGTCGGCGTCCAGGTGAGATTCGTCAGCGGGTGGAGGGGGGCCGCTGGCCGTTGGCGCCAAGTGATGGAGCGCTTGGGCCAATGCCAACAAATCATCGGGGCGATGCGTTGGATCGGCGACCAGTGCCTTGCCGAGTATCTCTTCCACCACGTCGGGTATTCCAGCAACCAATTCCGAAGGGCGGCGCATACCCGGTCCGACCACGTCACCTGTGAGCAATTCGTAAAGGAGCGCTCCAATTGCGTACACGTTGGCTCGAGCATTTCCAGTCCCTCCCGCTCGCTCCTCAGGCGCAAGGCAGGCGCGGTCACGAGGCGAAACGGGCAGCTGGTGGGCGAGCTCGATTGAGATCTGATAACGATGGTTCTGAGCTCGAATAATGGACGACGGGTGAACATAGAAACGCATCCCGGCCGCGTGGCGCTGTGCAGTTTCCACCGCAAGCGGCACGAGGATCGCAATGGTTTGATGCAGGGACAGGTTTTTGCCCGCGGAATGAAGCTGGTCTAGGTCTGCGCGAAGGGTATTCTCCAAGGTATTATTTCCAACGGGCGCTAATGCCCCTGAGGTCTAACTGATACGGGAATAGGGAGGCCGATACTATCAAAATTCCTTGCTCTAGGAATGTGGGATATGTGGGTTGGCGGATACGGCTAAAGATCCACGGCGGACGAATCCGGATTTCGTACCCAAGGGTGCCGTCGCAGCTTTAGGCGACCCTGAAGAAAGGCCTCGATAATCGGCGCATATTCTGCCGGATCATTCGTATTCCACTCTCCGGCGTCCAAGAAGTCGACTGCTTTTCCATGCCGATCGAGCCGGATGAAACCAGGAACCCGGTCGATTGGCAGATGTAGATTGCGTAGTTCCTCTTCGAACTCATCCAGGTCCAATCGTACGATTCGCACTTTTCCCAGTGAGTTTCGCAAGGAACTTCTTGCTAATGCGTAGCCCAAAGACGCACATCCCGGGCATTGAGGTACCATAGTGACAAGCAGGCAAATCTGCTTGTTGTCATAGGCCGCTCCAGCCTGTTGAGCGACGAATTCGGCGAAACGCGGGGTATCGTCGCCCACGTCGACTAACTCGATTTGGCCGTACTGCCCCGTTTCGGTACGGCTAGCCAGACTTGAATGCTTGATCTTTCGGTGAATTGGCAGATTGAGGCTAGGAATTTGAGACTGGCTGTTCGACCCATCATTACCTGCTGCAGGGGCCAATTCTGATCTTTTCGTTGCTTGAAAACTGAGGCGCCCGCGACTGCCAAGAACGGTGGCTGAGTGACGCGACAAACCCCAAGAGGCACTAATTGTGAGCAAAGTAGCTCCACTCCAAAGCCAGTAGTGACGTCTGAGACCGGACAATATGCGTCGAATCATGAGGTTATTCCCCGTGGGCACAATGGCTTATTTCGACGTTAAGAAGACCTGACGATGCCCCGGCCTATTGCCTTGTCGATTGGTGTTGAACCGGAAGCTATTGAATAGGCTTAGGCCCCAGTTCGCATGAACACAACGCGAAGTAATCGGGCCCCCAGGGCCGGCCAACGGTTCTCATAAATCAATGTAGGACAATTCATTACTTTAGTCGCTTGCACTGAATAGTAATGGTCGGCGCATTGCCGCCAAGGGTTTCAAAATGTTAGCGTCCGCCAGCATATGGATTCGCGCGAGATTGAGTCAATAGTTGGGCGCTTAGTTCAGAACCCACACGACCACGAAGCCCTGACGATGGCGCACCAAGCGGGCCAATCAGACCCCAAAGTTTACGCCACGATTCTTGAGCGCGTAGGCAATGGGAGTACCGATCCGGCGTTAGCTTGTTATTGGCTGACTGAAGCCGCCAACGTATGGACGACGGCTCTGAGCGATGCGCCGAGAGCAGCTCGCGCCCTGATGGCAGCCATTGAGCGCGATCCTACCCAAGCTGCAGCAGCGGATCGATTGGCAGAACTCTATCGCGAACGCGGCGACGCAAAAGCACTCGTTGCGCTTCTCGAGCGGCGTTCCAAAGCACTAACTCCGCTCGCGGCTCGAGATAGTTCGTTACGTCAACCCTTGGCGCAAGTGCATGAAGAGTTAGGCCGGTTGTGGAGTGAGCCCCCCCTGTCGCAGCTCAAGAAGGCTGCCGACAATTATCGCAAGGCTGTCGAATTCGATCCGACGAGTCAATTTGCAATCTACGCACTTAGAGAACTGCTCAAGGCTGAAGGTGCTTGGTCAGATGCAATCCCTTATTTCGAACTCGAACAGCGGATTGTGGATGATCCAGAGCGAAAGCTTGCACTTTATCAGGACGAAGCGAATGTCCGGCGTAGCGCTGGCGACCTGGCAGGGGCCGCCGTAGCACTCCGCAACGCACGTGCAGAAGAAGGCGGAACAGATCCGGCACTAAAGCAATTCCTAGCCACAATTGCGCTCGAGCGTGTTCAGGCGCAGCAGCCAATCAGTGACGTCGACCGGCAGGAGGGCGCTCAACTTTTCGTCGAACTTGCCGAAGAGTACCCCGGTGATCACGGACTCTCCTATGCCGTGTGTGCCCTCGAAATCGATGCCAGGCATGACAGAGCAGCACAGTTGGCTATGTACTATGGCGAGCAGCTCAACCGGGAAGCGGAAGTGGCACGCCATGCTGCGGGATATTTGAAGGCGAATCCAGCCGGCGCGTTGGCGCCACAGGCTCGCGAATTCGTAAATCGGCTGGCTCAGCAAGGGCTCATCGATGACTCCCTCTTCGAAGCCCTGGCTCCGGCAGCGGATGCTCCTGCGCTCGAAAGAGTACAGGCGCTTTTGGACCAGGCTAATGCATTGGCTCGTAAAGCGCGTAAGCCGGAAGCCGCGGAGAAGTACCAGCAAGTGCTGGAGCTCGACCGCGCAAATGAAGAAGCAGTTGCCTTCATGGAAGGATACTTCCGTCAGCGTCGCAAGTATCCCGAGCTTAGGGATTTGCTGATGGCAGCCAGCCTGGTTGCCGACGCTCCTTTTGAAGCGCGTCACACCTGGCTTCGCGAATTGGCTGGGCTTTGCGAGACGCAACTTCGTGATGTTGATAGTGCCATCAAGGCGTGGCAGGAGCTTGTCGCACTCGAGCCGGAGGATGAAAACTCCCGCGAGCAGTTGCGCAGGCTTTTCGAGCGAGCCGGACGCTGGGACGATCTGGTCGTTCTGCTGGAACAAGAAGCGGAACAAGAGGCGGATGTCGAGCGACGCGTCGGTATGGAACGGACCATCGCCAAAATCCACGAGCAAAAGCGTAGAGACCCCGTTGCCACCGGTCAAACGTGGGCTCGTGTTGCAGCACTGTTGCCCGACGATGAAACAGCCATTCTTTCTGCTGTTCGCAGTTTCGAAAAAGGGGAACGATTTGATCTTGCCGTTCAAGTAATTGCGGAGAACGTCACCGCCGTTTCGGACGAAGTCACGCGCGCGCAACTCTACCAAAAATTGGGTGAAATGCGTGAGGCACAACGCGACTTCGTCGGTGCAGGCGATGCTTTCACGGAGGCTGCGCAGTTAGCTCCCTCAATAGCCTTATGGGCGAACGCCGAAAGGTGTTACGTAGAAGCCGAAGCTTGGGATCAAGCAGCGACGGCTGCAGATGAGCGGGCTCAGTTGCTCGAATCCCCAACCGAACAAGCCGAATTGTTCGCTACGGTTGCCTTCTATCTCGTGCGCTCGGGCGATGAATCGAGCGCACTTCTGAGGCTTGAACAGGCCACGCAATTGGATCCGAACAATGACGAATATGCCGATCAGCTCGAGAAGAGTCATGAAGCGGCAGGTCGCCAAGACGAACGCGTAATATTTCTATTGCGCCGTGCCGAAATGCTCACCGATGCGCCAAAACGCCGCCTGCTGCGCAAGCGGGCCAGCGAATTGCAACGCGACGTATTGGAGGATCCAGATGCGGCTCGCGAAAGCCTGGTCTTATCATTGGCCGACGGTGATGACGTAGAAGTACTCACATTACTGGCCGATGATGCAGAACGACGTAGTGAGGCACAGGAAGCAGTCGAATATTTAGCAAGATTGGCGCAGCTGCTGCCTGAGCCGGGGGATCGGGTTGGGGTAATGTTACGCGAAGCCAAGATCTTGGCCGATATGGTGGATGATCCCGCCAGCGCCATCGAGCTCTACGAGACCATTTTACGCGATTTCCAACCGAACAACGCCGAAGCGCTGACGACGATTGCGGAATTGCATGAGCGTTTGGATAATCCGAAAGGCGTTGCGGATGCACTGGAACGTCGCCTAGCGTCAGTCAGCGATCCGCCGACGAAACTAGAAATTGCAAGGAAGCTGGCCGACTTATACGAAGTGCGTCTTGAGAATCCTGGCGCGGCGATTTCTCGTTTGGACATCGTCAGAGGCTTGGATGCAGAAGACTACGACGCGCTCCGTAGACTAAGTGCACTGGCCGAGCAAGTTGAAGATTGGCCCAGATTTACCAAACATTTGAGCGAACTTATCGGGATCGAGGGTGACGAAGAAGAACTCAGCGTCATGACACGACGCTTGGCCCAGGTGCTCAACGACAATCTGGGCAAGAGCGATGAGGCGTTGGCAGCGCTATTGCAAATTGCAGATTTAGGTGACGTCGCCTGCCGTGAGGAATACGTCAAGCTGGGCGACAGTCTCGGCTGGAAGGGAATCGTTGCCTCGAAGCTCGTCGAATGGCATCTCGAGGCGCCTTCCGGAGATGAGCGCAACGAAGCCTTGCGCGGCGCCTTCGACAGATTCATTGATGTCGGCCGTGATGTTGATGCGGCAAAGGTGGCCCGAGAATTGGTCCATTCGCGCGCAGCTGACGCCGAATTGGCATCCCAACTAGAAAACATTGCCGTCAAGCTGAAGTATCTCGAGGCCCTGGAAGTTGCCCATGATTTGATGGTGCAGGAGCTATCCGGGAGTGCCCGAGCCGAGGAAGCCGTGCGTCAAGCCGAGGTCCTGGCTAAGGCCGGCGTGGAACTCGAGGAAGCTATTCAGCACGGCGAACAAGCGCTGACTAGTGTGAATCCGGCGGACGTGGAGCCATTGCTGCAGCGTCTATCGGATTTGGCAAAGGATCATCAACTAATAATGGGTCTGTATGAGCGACAAGTAACCCGCTGCAAATTGCCCCAGGATCGACTATTGGCCCTTGGGCGTGCGGCACAGATTGCAGCCGAATTCTCGGCGATGGATCGGGCCCGGGAGTTCTTCGACATCGCTTTGGGTGGTTCCGTGCAGCCGGAGACGCTGGGCGTTTTGGAAGGTATAGCTGCTGAGACCGATGCCAAGTTGGCGAAAGAGACACTCCGTCGAACCCTGGCCGAGGCCATGTCAGCTGGTGGACAGGGCTCGCGGGACGGCGGACGTACTCGTGGCATGCTTTTGAGGCGCGCGGCCGCGCTGGTTTCGACGGAACTAAAGGATCTCGAGCAAGCCTTTACGTGGCTGGGAGATGCGCTAATCACGCATGTAGATGATGAAGGTCTCGATGAGCTGGAAGCTCTGGCGCGAGATTGTGGTGATTTGACGAGAATCGAAACGGTTCTGAGCCGAGCGCTAGAGGAAGTGTTTGACGGACCTCTCGTGCGCAAGATTCTGAGCAGACGCGCCCAATTGCGCGCGGAACAACTCAACGACAAGCAGGGCGCGGCCGCTGACCTCAAGCGCCTCCACGACCTCTCACCAGCCGATCAGTCGGTAATCCAGCAGTTGAGCGAACTTTACGAAGAAATTGGTGACTACAAGGGTATGGTTCAGCTCTTGGAGGACCAGATTCTTCGCGGTAAAGACCCGGCTCTGCGTACCGATCTCGCGCGGAAAGTCGCCAGGTTATGGGAAGAGAAACTGGCAGATGCTCGCGAAGCGGCTGATGCTTGGCGTCGCGTATTGCGAATGAAATCGGGAGATCCCGAAGCGACCGAGGGATTGGACCGAGCCAAGAGCAATATGCTCAAGCGGCAATCGAGCGATGCCCCTTCATTGCCACCAGACTCGGTTGAGGATTCGAGCCGTGGCGCGCAGTCGGAGTCCCCCACGGAATCACGACCCAAGCCCGCTGCGCCAACGCAAGCGCATACGCCGAGTAACGATAAGGCTTCCGGCGCCACCTCCTCATTAGCTGAAACCAAAGCGGATAATGACTCACCATCGGAACTAGTTTCCGACTTGGATTTGCCTCGACGCGATACGCTCACGAGTTCGACAGTTTCGAGTCCCGACGGCGCTGCTGATTCCTTGGGCAGCAAGGAAATTGAGGAAGACACAATTTCGGGAATTGACGTCGATATTGACAACGATTCGGCAGAAAAGTCAGCTGAATCGCATTCCAGTCCCGCAAAGTCGCTGCCAATCCCGCCTCGCAAGAAGGGAGAATCGGGCGAACATCCTGCCAAGACCGAGGGAATTGTGGCGAGTGTAACGCCACCGCCACCGATTGGAGTACCCGGTGCCTCGGCGTCCGGTGCTCCGGCGCGTCGTCCACCGCCGCCGCCGATGCGTTCGAGCGCGCGGCCTCCTCTGCCAGTGCCTCCCACAAAGGGCGCGCCAGGGGTACGCATGCCACCTCCCCCTCCGTCGGTTAGGCCCAATGTGCCGGCTCCACCAAGCCCGGTGCGGCCTTCGGTGCCAGCGGCAGTTCCGTCGCTGTCTGAAGCCGACGAAGCTGACGAAGACGGGATCTCCGTCGATGATTCAGAATTGCTCGAGTGAGCGCGAGCAGTCGAGTTACTTCACTACGAATTGCCCCCCAAGCGTAGCTCGCCACTTGACCCGTTCAAAGTGGCTCGAGTGCCGAAGGGTAGGGGCGCATTGACTCTCGTGTGACCAAAGGGAAGCCCCATCACCACGGGAACGCCAGCCCGTCCCAATTGCTCGATTAGGACGTCATCGACCGATACTCCGAATTTGCCCGTGTGGCAGTCTACAAACTGACCGAGCGCGTAAGCGGCTACTTTGTCGGTTGCCCCGGAACTCACCAAGGCATGTAACATACGGTCGATCCGGTACGAAGACTCGCCAATATCCTCGAGAGCCAATATACAATTGTCGGGAAAGCGCAGCCTACCCGCGGCTAGAGTGCTGAACAGAACAGTTAGGTTGCCCCCTACGAGAACCCCCGACGCGTTGCCACCGCACAGGGATTGACCGGCTAAGACTCTCCTTCGGTCGGGATACTCGAGAGCCTCGAGCCAGGCATTGCGGGCCTGCGCGTCGCCCCTCCCGAGGCTCACGAGGTTGTTCGCGTGCATTGAGGCGACTCCTGCTTGCCAAGCGCAAACGTGCAACGTCGTGGGGTCCGAGTAACCGACTATCCACTTCGGATGCGAAATGAGACCGCAGAAGTCAACACCCGACGTGAGCCTCGCGGCGCCCCAGCCTCCGCGTGCGACAACTATCGCGGATATCTCAGGATCGTCTATTGCCAGCTGCAATTCCGATCGACGCCGCTCGTCCGAACCAGCCAAAAATCCGTCGCGCGTGAACATCGTTGGTTCAAAGAGAGGACGATAGTACTTCGAAATCCAACTTATCGCCTTCCAAAATAGTGCGCGGTCAAAGGGTCCCGACGGAGCAATTATTCTAATTTTTGATCCACGGCGTAGGGCGGGCGGGGTTAGCACGGAATTCTCGGGTTTGGTGCAATAAGACATACGTCAAACCCGGGGCAAGGGCCATTTTGTGTCAATAGCGATTGCAGCCCGGGCAATTCGAATGGAAGATATTCAGTAGAACGCCGGGCCACACGGGATTTTCCTAGCTTAACGGTAATGTCCTGCTGGAGCGACTTTGGCAATGAGCTATTGTCTGGACGCATGCCCGACCCTGCCACCCTGGCGCCCCTTCGTGAGCCGAGATTTGAAAATTCAGAGGCAAAGAGAAATGGATTTCTAAAGTGGGCTACGCGTGCGGCAGATGATTTCAGTCTACGTTGGCTGGGCGGGGACTTTGCACAGCGATCCGAGGAACTTCGCAAAAGGTATCCAATTGATCCCTACGGACTAGATGTGCGAACGGTCGAGGCCGCGGCGCGCCTGTGCGCTCTGTTTCATCGTTTCTACTTTCGAACGGAAATACATGGGGTGGACCGCGTGCCGGAGGGGCGAGTCGTAATTGCAGCCAACCATTCGGGTCAAGTGCCAATTGATGCTGCGATATTGGGTTGCGCCTTGTTTTTCGACGCACCCAGGCCGCGCCTAGTTAGGGCGATGGTCGATCGCTGGGTTGCCAATGTTCCCCTCGTTTCTACGTTCTTTTCCAAAATCGGGTCGGTTATCGGTAGCCGCGAAGCGGCGTCTAAATTGCTCGACAACGACGAGGCGTTGTTGGTCTTTCCAGAAGGCATTCGGGGGATATCCAAACCGTTCACTCGGCGCTACCAGCTCCAGCCATTCGGACATGGATTTTTGCGGATCGCACTGGAAACCAATTCTCCAATATTGCCGGTCGCAATAATAGGAGCGGAGGAGCAATACATTAATTTCGGAAATTCGGAGAGGTTGGCTCGTTGGCTAAAGATGCCAGTGTACCCTCTAATCCCGCAGATGTACGTTCCATTCGGCCAAATCCCGTTACCCACAAAATATCGTTTGTACTTTGGGGAGCCTCTGAGGTTTCGCGGTCGCGCCGACGCGGATTCCAATCAAATCGCGGATCAAGTTCACGTAGTTCAAGAGGCTATTCAAGACCAACTGAGTTTGGGTTTGCGCCAACGAAGGGGCGTATTCTTTTGATTCACGTACTCGGTCATCGAAAATCGAAGCGGGGAATTCATTTGGAATTGGAAGAAGCAATCGGTGAAGGTGCCGAAGTCCCTTCAACTAGGTCCAATTTGAGTTTTGTCCTTCACGTATTGGTCGCTTGTTCAGTAGGGCTGGTGGGTTGTGGAGGGGACGTCCCTAGATCCACACTGCCGGCACCCGAATATGAACGACCCATTGTCGCTCCTTGGTTAATAAATGCCGACGCCGGGCGTCTGGCGCAGCCTGTCGCACTCAGTGAGGATGCGGGTGGTGGGTCGGAAAATTCGGACTAGTACTCACCGATGGAACCCACGACCGTGCGCCAGCAGGCCGAAAAATCTCGGGCCGCAGCCACAATATTGGCTAGCCTCAGTCATTCGCAGAAAGATAGCGCGTTGGCTGCAATGGCCACGGGGCTTCGCGCCAATACTGCAGCGATAGGTGAGGCCAACGCCATTGATTTGAACAATGCGAGGACCGCCGGCATTTCGGCAGCAATGCTCAATCGCCTCGAGATGGGACCTCAGGTGGTCGAAGCCACGGCAGCCGCGGTTGAATACGTAATATCGCTCGATGACCCAGTCGGTAGTCGAACGGCCATGGTTAGGCGCCCCAACGGATTGCAGGTCGCCAAGCAACGCATCCCCCTGGGCGTAATTGGTATGATATATGAGTCACGCCCGAACGTGACTGTCGACGCGGCGGCTCTGTGCCTAAAATCCGGCAATTCGGTGCTACTGAGGGGCGGCAAGGAAGCCGTAGAAACGAATCGTGTTCTAGGTTCGGTCATTGGAGAAGCAATAGCGAGTGCTGGCGTGCCTATGCACGCGGTTCAGATTGTTTCGGCCCATAGCCGCGACACAATTAGGGAACTAATTTCACTCGATCAACTGGTCGATCTAGTTATTCCGAGGGGTGGGGAAGGACTCATTCGATTTGTTACCGAGCACTCAAGAGTGCCGGTCGTCCAACATTTCAAAGGAGTCTGTCATCTGTTCGTGGATGCCGGCAGCGACGTCGGGATGGCTGTGAATCTGGTGATAAATGGAAAGGTCCAGCGGCCCGGGGTGTGCAACGCTTTGGAATGCTTGCTCGTCCACGCCACGGCTGCGCCGATTGCGCTGCCCGAAATCGGCAGAGCTCTCGCGGAAAATCAGGTGGAAGTGCGCGGGTGCCCGGAAACCTTGAATTACATTCCGGATGCGAAACTAGCAACAGAGGCCGACTGGGGCTGCGAGTTCTTGGCCAAGATTATCGCGGTGCGAGTAGTTACGGATCTTGACGCAGCCTTGAATCACGTCAATCGGTACGGTTCGCGTCATTCTGAGGCTATTTGTACCGATTCATATACCAATGCGCAACGCTGGCTCAACGATGTCGATGCCAGTTGCGTGTTAGTAAACGCATCCACCCGCTTTAACGACGGTGGTGAACTAGGCTTGGGTGCCGAGATTGGAATATCGACATCGAAACTTCACGCGTATGGCCCCATGGGTCTTGCCAGCTTAACGTCGGAAAAGTGGGTTGTACTTGGTGAGGGACAGGTGAGGAGTTGATGCCTGCTGCGAGCAAAGGAAAAAGTAAGGTTGGAAAGTTTGCGCCTAAGCCTAAGCCTTCACGTAAGTTGGGAAAGACTCGGGTATCTCAGCTGCACGCAACCCCAACCAACGAGTCCAAGCGAATTGCGATATTGGCTGCCGAAGCGGCGCTGGATAAGAAGGCAAGTGCCGTTGATATCGTAGATGTAACTGGCAAGGTTGATTACGCTGATTATCTCGTGTTGATGACAGGACTAAACGATCGCCACGTTGCTGCGATAGCACGGGCCGTTGATGAACATTTGCACAAGAACGGCACCCATTCGGTCGCAATCGAAGGACTTCCGGCTGCGCGCTGGGTGCTTATTGATTTCGTGGACGTAGTTGTGCACGTGTTTCTCAACGAATCACGAACACTCTATGACTTGGACGGGTTGTGGCTCGATGCGCGCCGTATCCCGATTTCTACTTCCAGTACTAAGCCGGACAGATGAGGCCGTGCAAATTACTTTGTACGCTGTTGGCCGAATTCGCGGTTCAGGTTGGAACGAATTGGTAGAGGACTACGTCGGTAGAATCCGCCACTATTCGCGCTGCGAGGTTATAGAGCTCAAGGATGATGCCGAACTCGTTCGTCGGTGGCCGAACGACGACGTTAACGTGGCATTAGAAGTGAATGGAGAAAGTCATACCAGTCAGCAATTTGCAGCTGTCCTGACGCGTTGGGCAAGCCAAGGTAAGGGGCGGATTGCAATCATAATTGGCGGAGCCGAGGGGATTCCAAAGCAGTGTTCCCAACAGGCAGACTTTCGACTGAGCCTTTCTTCGATGACGCTGCCACATCGACTTGCGCGGGTATTGATCCTCGAACAACTGTACCGGGCTCTGACCATTCTGAAGGGTGAACCCTACGCTCGAGAACTATAGCTCTCTTGTTCGGACGGGGGACTTACGCTAGGGCTTGCCAGTAACGATCGGTAGCTTTCGATCGTACCGCAATAAGTTGAAGTTGCGCCCAGCTCTACGTAATTGGACATCCATATCGCTGCACGTTCTACCGAGTCGGTGAACTTCACACGAAAATCACCGCGCGAGAGCACGAACGCCATGCTAACCATCACACTACGTGTAATTGCAGAGGTGAATCCCCTGTCGGCGATTACCCCAGCCACGCAGGCCAAGTGCTTCTTGCGTGACGTCAACATTTCCGCTGATGCTTTCCGAATGTTATCGTCGGGCGCGGGCGTTTTTGCTTCGACTATGCACATGAATCCAATCGGATCCGTGTGATTGCTAATCACATCGCACAATGCTGAGACTTGACGGTCGAAGAGAAAACGAATGGGCTGGGCTCGCCAAATTGCGACACAAGTATTGCCGACTTCCGCCATGACCAATCCGTCATCGGCATAGAGCACGCGCTGTGTCGGGTTTACTATGACCCGTGGTCTACTCGCACTCGCATACATTGACGGCCTTGGTGCACTGCTTTCACGTTTGTCGTCTGACACGGTCGGCCCTCGCAACGTCGAATTACCTGTTAACTGAACCCGCGAGACGGGCGTTAGTCCATATTGTACGACTAAGCCGAAATCCGCGGTCTAATTCAGCATGACATCACCTCTCCGCAATGTGAAGGCGCAGTCCGCGCATTTGAGAGGTGCCGCGCCCGTTCAGGCACACGCGAGTATGGGCTTCTTGCCCCCCAAGTACTAGGTCTGAATTCCTCTGAGTGGGGGCTGAAAGTTCCAATTCGCCACAGCTTCTCGGTAGGCCGCGATTTCAACAACCAACCTGAAAGGATTGTGTCGCCATGAAATCGAGCCCCGTGAAGGAGCACTCACCAACCCAAGCGGTTGATCTTGTCGATCAAGCAATGATTGAAGCTTTGGATAGTGGTCTGTTCATGCAGACCGCAACAATGGCCGGCGGGCAATGTGGGATATTTAACGTAGATGGCCAAGATCTACGGAATTTCGGTAGTTGCAGCTACCTGGGTCTAGAACGGCGTCCCGAGTTAATTCTCGGTGCCGAGTCGGCCCTGCGAGAATTCGGCACTCAGTTCTCTTTTTCCAGAGGCTACCTACAATCGTCCCTGTATTTGGAGCTTGAGCATAATTTGGGTCGAATTTGTCAGGGTCACGTTCTTGTCACCGCTAGCACGACTTTAGGTCACATATCCTCGATTCCGATCTTGGTACATCAGAACGACAGCGTCATCGTCGACCAGTTTGCACATGCCAGCTTGCAGATTGCCACCGGATTGCTGAACGGCACCAAGCAATGTCATTCGCGGCACGGAAGAATGAAGCAACTACAGACTCTCGTCGAGCGAGAAAGCCGTAATCACGAGCGAGTTTGGTATGTGTGCGACGGGCTATACTCGATGCACGGAGATTGGGCTCCTTTGGATTCCTTGGCGGATTTACTCGAAACGTATCCGAAGCTTTGCCTGTACATTGACGACGCGCACTCGACCTCGTGGACTGGGCGACGAGGCCGTGGCTATGCGCTCGACAAATTTGCCGGGCATGACCGTGTGGTCATAGCGCTATCATTGAACAAGGCATTTTCGGCTGCAGGAGGCGCTTTGGTATTTCCTGACCGTGAACAATATTGCAAGGTTCGTCGGTGCGGCGGCCCGATGCTGTTCTCCGGTCCGATTCAGCCGCCCATGCTAGGAGCCGCTGTGGCGTCATCGCGGTTGCACCTTGTACCTGAATTCTCGTTGTTACAGACCTCAGAACTCGAGCGAATTCGTCGAGTACTTGGTCTCGCCGGGCTGTACGGGGTGCCGTTGGGCTCGATAGATGAGACGCCAATATTCTTTGTGCCTTGTGGGGACGAACAGCTGGCGTTCGGTCTAGTGCGAGCGCTGCGCGCCAGGGGCTTTTATTGCTGCGCGAGCGTGTTCCCAGCAGTACCGCGTAAGCGAGCCGGCATTCGGTTCACAATTTCGCTCCATAACTCATTTGAAGACATTGACGATTTCATGCGGGTACTGGCGGAGGAGACGCGTAGGCTCGGGGTTCTGGCCAATCAGTCTCGAATCATAAGTCAGGTAGAGACAAACGCAGATTGACGGAATCTCGGTCTCCCTTTTGGTGCTTGCGGTCGCTGCAGTCGTTGCCCGTGCCGTCTACGTAGGTGTATCAGATTTAGTCTTCTTGCCGACAGCCCAGGCCACTATGATTGAAACTGCGTACAAAACGCACAACGGGACGGCCAACAATAACTGGCTGACAACGTCGGGCGGAGTGACGACTGCGGCTACCAAGAATGCCACGACGATGAAGTGTCGTGCATAGCGGATCAGGTGCCTATGGTTGACGAGTCCCGCAATTGCGAGAAAGAACACTACTATGGGCAATTCGAACACAAGTCCAAAAGCTATCAACATCCGCCCCACAAATGACAAATAGTCATCGATCATTACGGTCGGCGTCACGCTGAGCGCGCTATCTGCAACTTGACCGCTGAACCCTAGCAAGTAGCGAAAGGCAACAGGGAACGCGACGCGCCAGCCAAACCAGCCTCCTGCGGCAAATAGAGCGCAGGAACTCACTACAAACGGGAGTGCCAGTCGCTTTTCCTTGGAGTACAGACCCGGTGCGATGAATGCCCAAAGTTGGTAAAGAATTACCGGCAATGCAAAGACGCAACCGCCAATAATGGCCAATTTCACGTAGGCCACGAAGAGCGCCGCAGGCGAACCAAAATGCAGGGTGGCCTTAGTTCCCAGTCGATCACTTTGCCATGCCAAAACGAATGGTCGCGTTAGCCAAGCCAGTAGTGGTTGCCGGTACAGCCAGGCAATCGTTACGCCAATTGCGATTGCCGCGATTGACTTGATGAGTCGCGCACGGAGCTCGTCTAAGTGCTCCCAGAATGTCATCGTCGATGCGACGGGCGGTTCGCTCATGGCTTCATCTGTTCAATGGGTCGCAGTTTCCCCTAGATCCTCGGCGATGGCATCGTAGCTGTCGGGTCCCTCGACCGGGCGCTCACGAGCAACATCATATTCGAAAGAATTCAAATAGGGATTGGGGCCATTGGGGACCGCCTCTGTGGGGTCTCCGATGGCCACCGAGGATCTTCGCAGGTCAGACCGCATCAAGCCACGGAGTTCGGTAAGTCCGCCATTCAACCCTTCAGCCCTTAGGATTTCATCAATGCCGCTTTGTGCTCGAACTTCGGTTGACAGCTTACGAAGTTGAGCAATCCACTGACCGAGCGTACGAAACAACCCCGGAAGCTTCTGCGGCCCGAGGACAATCAATCCCACGATTAAAATGACCAACAGCTCAGTGAACGAGATTCCAAACACCCGGTCACGCTAACGCCTGAGCCACCCGCAGGCAACAGTACGTCTAGGTAATCTGTGGTTATTATCGCTGGGCCTGCTGCCGCCTTCGCTCAATTTCGCGACGGGCGGCACGAGCCCCGAGTATGTAACCGCTGATCAATCCGAGCAGGACTGCGATTGGAATGTAAATGACGTGCTGGAAAGTCACTTCTTTTCTCCGGTGTCGATGTTAGCTACCCGCAATTCAATTTGATTCAATCGATCCGCAAGTCGCTGTTGACGCCGCCACGTCATCCAGGCAAAACCTAGCAGAAGTACCCAAAACAGCGCATACGCCGTAACCAGCATTGCTGTGGCACTGGTTGACTCGGCCTCGGCTCCTGTCACCGCTACGAATTCCGACGAACGGCCTTCGGGCGCAGCGGGAAGGGTCCGTGAATTGACGGGGGCGTTTTGAGTTCCTGGCCCGAGACCCGGATCTTGAGATAAGTCACTCATTGGTCATTCGATTCTTGGTTAGCTTGGCGTGAGGTGACAGCTAGGTGAGAAATTCACTCATGGATGACGATGTAGTTGTCGAACTAGTCGTACAAATCCGAGAGTGAAAGTTGATCCTCCAGTTCCCTAATACGGTCATTGAGGCGGGCATTTCGAGCCCGTATCCAAAGTAGCAGCAACGCGAGTACTGTCATTGCAAGAAAGCCCAACAGAAGAACGTGGCGCATTTCGGGAGCAATTCCACCGCCACCCCTGGTAATGACCGTTGGGTGATTCCCTCCCCATTTGCGAACACTCAGGTGTACGATTGGTAAGTTTACAGTGCCTAAGACGCCTAGGGCCGACGCGAAGCGTCTCTCGGCGTCACCGTCGCCAGCGAACACTCTCAAGACCACCACGGACGCATAAATCAATACACTCAAGAGCAGGGTCGTAAGACGAGGGTCCCAGGTCCAATAAACGCCCCATGCCTTTTTGGCCCAAAGTGGTCCACTCGTGAGAACGACCAAACCAAAGTAAACGGCGCATTCAGCTGCGCCGCGTGCCCAGGCGTTGTTCGAACTGGTGGGGCGAATCAGATAAGCAGCGCTAAATACGCAGCATACGGCACCACACAAGTAGAGCGCGTAAGCAGCTGGGACATGAAAATAGAATATTTTCTGGGATATGCCCCCAGCTTCAGGTTGAGCCAATGGGGCATACAACGCTACGGCGAAAAACAATGCCGTTAGCGTTGCGGTGCACATCAATGTCAAAAAAGCAGCCCAGTGCGAGACGTGATTACGCATTTGACGACTAGAGACTAGTAACCAGGCATCCCAGACACAAGCGGTCGGGCGTGATTGGGCCAGCCATTCCGAAATTGGATTACTGCGCTTGGCCGGTCGTCGCCTCGTTACTGCGTGACAACCATATTTCAACGGTAGCCAAAGCCACTGATTTCGTCATTCCGACAGACTCGCACAGGAGGTCTACGGCCCGGTTATGGTGCCCCGCGCGAGCAACCGCGTGTGCCAAAGACGAAGCAATTTCCCTGACTTTGGGTTCGCCTCGGTGAGCAAGTTCGAGGTAAGCGCGGGCTTCGCGATATCTGTCCAGACCAACATCTAAAACATGTCCCAAGTTGTGCAGATAACCCGCGTGATTGGGGGCTAACAGTAACGCATGCCGGTAGGCGCGCACCGCGGCACGATAGTGACCGAGAAGGGTCAACGCGAGGCCTACTATTCCCCAAGCCCGATCGGACGCGCATTCAAGCGCAACCGGCCTCGCGAGACTGGCGGCTCGAAACGGTTGAGTGTGAATCAGTATTTCGGCCAACTGCAGACTTCCGAATCGTCGAGCCTCAGAACCTGCAGGCGCTAACTCAAGAAGACGTTCGAGCATCGGTACGAGTTCGCCCGGCCCTAGGCCTTGCCTTAGTGCGAACGCGACGTCGCCGAGTAGACATTCCAGACTACGCGGCCGCATGATCCTCGAGACACATCATAGACAAAGCAATTGTGCCATGTCGTACGCTATTCGTCAGTCGCGGTTTGTTCGAGCAGGTTCCGCTCGGGCCACGCGGCCTGCAAGGCTTGCGCCATCCAGGGCGCCCAGGACTGTCTGAAAATTCAGCCGTTTTACCCCGACGAACGTGTGGTGATGTCGAACGCTAACGTGCAGGATTGCCGATTTTGGGATTGCGCGTTGAGCAAGCAAGGCCAAAACGTCTTCCGAATTCACCCCGTCGCGTCGTCCAATGTTGAGGAATACTTCTGAGCCGACATCCGACGGCCCCGTTGGTACTTCGACAGGCGCACGATTGTTGTCCGTGCGCCCCCCCCTTCGCGAAAGCGAGGGAATGTCAGTTGGAGGCACCGAGGTTTCTTTGATGTCTCGATCGATGGACTCGCCAACTGTAAATTGGAAATCGAATTCCTTTTCCAAAGCATCGGGAATTGCAGGCAAGGTCGATTCTGGAGAGACCGATTCTTGACGACGTTTACGACGTCCGGTCCCCACTTGATTAGTTGGAACTTCAGCAACCGGAGGTTTCGCGCTCGATATCCGCGGCGCCACCTCGGTCACTAGCGGTTCTGTTTTCGAGACTACAGGAGCACGAGTGGTGGCTGCTTTGACACATGAGGAGACCTCGTCGGGCACGCGCACGGGTAGTCGCGAGCGACGGTTGTCGGTCGCCGTCGAATTTGACTCTGGACGAGAGCCCAGGTGATCGCGCAAGAGGCCCGCGACGACGCACTCGGCGGATTCATGCGAAATGAGTCGACGAGCCAGCATCACATCATCTGCAATTTGGGCCCGTGACTTGAATGCCTCGACGAACATCTCGACCAAATCTAGTTCCTCGCGCGTCCTGAGCTCGGCCTTGGTCGGGAGTTGGCGTTGAATTGGCACTATTTTATAGGTAAGCCTCAGGATATACAGATATCCGATGTCACCAGGCGTGATCAGTGAAATTGCCGTCCCAGTCCGTCCCGCCCGACCGGTGCGACCGGTGCGATGCACATATGCTTCGGGTGACTCGGGGAAATCAAAGTTAATTACATGTGTCAAATGTGAAATATCAATTCCGCGCGAGGCCACGTCCGTGCAAACCAAGAATCTGAGATTGCTTTTGCGAGTAGCTT
>PMCK01000376.1:0-17811 GCA_003154095.1 Myxococcales bacterium
CGATCGGCCATCGACAAATGCGGGCGTAGGACTTGCCGCCAAGGCACCCAACAAACCCGTGCGGCCTGGTGGTACTGCAAGTGCCGATCGGAGGCCTTCGGGTATCGGATCGCCAGGGATCAACCGGAACCTCAAACCCCCGGGAACAGCCGCCGGCGGCACTGACTCCCCGCCTCGAGTTGCCGGATTACCAGCGCGTTCCGTTCCCGTCGCGGGTTCGTCGGCACTCCCGCCGAGGGCGCAGCCACCCCGTGCAACGTCATCGGGGCCAGCGAGTGAACGTCCTGCTCCGCGTCCGACGTTCGCACGCACGCCGGCCGCATCGAGTCCAGCACCACCCGCCGCTCGGGCGCCACTTAGAAATGTTGGAATCGGTAAATCCACGCCAAGTCCTGCGGAGGCTCGTGTATCTCCGATTGGTCTGTCGGCTCGGGCCGGCAGCGAATTGACGCCTGCCCCGGTAGCCGTTGGTATCGCACAGCCCGTACAGATGGCTGCCCTGTCGCCGAGGCGCACAGGCGAAGCGCTTGCGGAAGCCTTTACTACCGCAGTAGCTGTGGCAGCCCCAGTAACCTCGGATCAATTCGTTGGTGACGAATGGTACGTGGGCATCAACGATTCACCGATTGGTCCCATTCCGTTGAGCGAACTACGCGCGCGCGCCGCTCAAGGTCAGGTAACGGTTGATTCTCTCGTGTGGCGTGACGGCTTTGAAGATTGGAAACCCGTTCGCAGTTTTCCCGAGTTGTTGGCTGTAGTCGAGGAAGCAATATCGAGCTTACAGGCAAGCCGCGGCCCGATTGCGCCGGCGTTTGCCCCGATTGACTATGGTCCTGCAATTGCCCTCCCCCCCCCCGCCCAGGAACGCCAACCGATTGCGCTGGCTCCTGCAGCGGAGGTGGGCGTTAAGCCCGCCCAAGAATCCGCTTCGCTCTTTGTTCCAATTGCCTCTCCGTCGATCACGCCCGAGGAGTTGGCCGCGTTTACTGGTCGAGGCCGGCGCAGTCCGAAGGGAGCTTGGATTGCAGTAGCGGGTGCACTGTCCTTGGGACTTGCAATTGGTTTTGTATTCTTCCGGCAGGCGCCAGCAACGCCTGAAATCAAGTACGTCGAAGTTGCACGTTCTGGCGCAGTCGATCCTGTCGCTGCACCCAGTGCCCCGATTGTCACGCATGACACGCCAGCCGTGGCAAGCGCGGAGGAAACGCGGACGAACAACATCAGGCGCGTCGCAAGCGGTGATTCGAAGACAAGCGCGGAGACCAGCGGGACTCCAAATCCTTCCACCGGCCTCAAGGGGCTGTCGGGACTGCGAGCTCTAGGTCCGCAGAGTGGACCCGCTGAAACTAGTGGGAATAGCGGCGCTTCAGCGGGGCAGGCGCTCGACTCGGCTACCCTTCAGAAGACGGTTAGTAAATACACGGCCAGCGTGAAACGCAGTTGCTGGCAGCCAGCGCTCGATTCACGCGCGCCGGATGCGCCCACGGGGGCCCGCGTGGCGGTCAAAATCGACATTGCACCAGGCGGAAACGTGAGTGGCGTTTCCAGCAGTGGCGACCCCCGTGGTTATCGCGGTCTGGCTACATGCATCGAGAGTCGCGTACGCAATTGGTCGTTTCCGCCGTCGTCGGGCGCCACGACGGTGAACGTTCCATTCGTGTTTGCGGCGCAATAACGCGTGCACAAAAAAGCCGCCGCTTCGAGTGTTCGAAGCGGCGGGTTCGCGGTGACTCGTAAGCCGGGTTCTGTGTATGTCGTGCAATCACTCGCACGGCACCTGGCGATCATTCCTCTGGGATCCACGTTACCGAGGACCTCTAGCAGCCTACCCCGGGACACGGACGGGCAGTCCTTAAGCGTCCCTATACGCGGCCTTGCTCCAGACGGGGTCTACCTTGCCACCTTCGTTACCGAAGGCGCGGTGGGCTCTTACCCCACCGTTTCACCCTTTCCCTTCCAGGTTTCCCTGGTCAGGTGGTCTATTCTCTGTGGCACTTTCCTTGAAGTTGCCTTCACCGGGTGTTACCCGGCGTCTTGCCCTTCGGAGCCCGGACTTTCCTCCAAATCATTGATTCGGCGACCGCCTGCGTCACCACTTACCAAGTGGTTATGACACACCTGGGGCGGGCTTCACAGCAACTGCGCACCAAAATAGAGTGCTCTAGGCCGCTGACTCGAGGGACAGTCCTTCCAAAGTAGTGCTGCCCGAGAGTTCGAATATCTTTTGCTTGAGCTTTCGCTTTGCCCGCGCCTCGAGTTGCCGCGCGCGTTCTCGGGAAACACCAAGCCGGCGGCCGATTTCCGCCAAGGACACTTCCTCTTCCGTATCGGCCATCAGTCGATGTTCCACGATGTACCGTTCGCGTTTGTCGAGTACCGAGAGCGCCGTATGCACAACATCATGCACGCGGTGATTGTCCTGTGACGTAGCGTAAACTTCCTCTTGATCGCTATCGGACGACGCCAACGTATCAACGAGACTGGTGACCGCATCGTCGAAGACCTTGGCATCCAACGACACGTCCCTGGCTTCCAGTCTCCTGACCATTGCCATGATTTGCGTACGAGACACGTTGAAACGCTCGGCAAGCATCTCATCGGCTTTTTCTCCTTCACCAACGAGATTTGCGATTCTTACCTTTTCGCGTCGGAGCTTGAAAAACATCTTGGACCGCAGTGCGCCTGATCCGACTCCAACGAGGCTCCAGGAACGAATTATGTAGTTGAGTATGTATGCTCGGATCCAATACGCGGCGTAGGTTACGAATCGATTGCCCCGGTCGGGTTCAAACTTCGATAACGCGTGCACTATCCCAAAGTTGCCTTCCGCAATCAGCTCCGAGAGGGGCAACCCATAGCGACGATACTTCAACGCAATTGCAACCACGTACCGCAAGTGGCAACGAACCAACTCATCTCGGGCCTGAGTGTTCGAGGAGGCCTGCCACTGCAAGCAGAGTGCCATTTCGTCCTCGCGGGACAGTTTTGGCAATTTTTGAACCATTGTCATGTATCGAGACAATGCAGGATCGAATTCGTTTGCCATGTAGCCCTAGTCTTCCCTGAAAGTGAAATATGCGCAATTCCTGCACTACACGCTACAGGAACCAACGAGAGACCATGGTATTCCAATTCCCGGGGTTTCAAGCACGGTTTCTGTGGGGGTTAGACCCTCCTTCTTGCGTACGTGCGAAATGGCTGCGCGGTTTCGCGGTTACAGGCATGAATTGAAATTAAACACCTCTACATACACGGACAGCCGTCCGGACTGGACGTCCCACACGAAAGCCGGGGACCGCTTGCCTTTCTTAGGCAGGACACCCCTTTGCGAGCCTGGAACTCAACTCGACCAATAACAGCAACCCCGGAAGGTCGCAGACACTAGCGGCAACAACCAAACGCTCTGGCAGCCACTTACTTACCAGAGTGCCCAATTCGTCCCGCAGGACGCTCTTAGAGCCAGTGCAGCCGCTCAGTGAAATGACGAGCCGCACCCGCAAGTTCCGGACACGTTGGGATTACCGAACTTGAATCCAGCTCCATGTGCGGTTTCAACGTAGTCAATCTCAGTACCATCGAGGTACTGAAGGCTTAGCGGGTCAATATAGAGTGGTATGCCATGCGATTCGAAGCGTTCATCTAGTTCCGTCGGAACATCTTCAAAATAAAGGTCATATTGAAAGCCTGCACAACCGCCGCCGATTACGCGCAGCCGGAGCCCTTGTCCGGCAAGGCCTTCCGAGGAAGATATTTCCTTAACTTTCTCTGCGGCACCGGAAGTAAGTGAAATCATCGAAACCAATCTCCTTTGACGATCGGAAAACGACCCTGAGTCGCTTTCGTAACTTGAATATAAGACGAAGTTTGTCGCGCGCCAACCGTGCGACGGACTTTATGTGCTGAACGTCAGCGAAATCACTTGGTTTTTGGGGGCCCCAGGACGCATTTTACGGAACCCCTGGAACGATGAAAGCGGCCGACAATTCACGCATATCACGACCGTCGGGCCCCTTGAGGGTTCCAGCAACTTGCCCAAACACCGTTACCGTGTGGCCCGCAGGCAGTGCTGGTTGGTTGGACGCAACGACGCGAACGAAACCTTGTGCGTCGCGTTTGGTGCCCAATTGTAAAAGCATGCGGGTAATTGGCGGAGATTCGGACAACTCGATAATCGTTCCCGAGATAGCGATGAGTGCATTGCCACTTGCGCCAGCTAGAGTCACTGATTTTTCGAGTTCATGCGGAACCTCGCCGTAGAGCTTTTTCGCGTACGCTGACAAGTTCGGGCTTCTTTCAATCACTCGTTGAATCTTACGAGGAGCAAATCCCTTAGCGCTTGCAGTGACCCAAATGGCGAACTTTCCGACTTCCTTGATAATCATGGCATGACAGAAATGTCCGCTGCCATCGGCTCCGATGCCGAGCCCTGCCACGTCTATACGAACGTTCGGAGCCGATGTCCCGCAAAGCTTGAATTCCTCTCGATCAGTTACGAGCAGTGGACCGGGTGAGTCCACATTGAGCGGCAATATTCCTGTCCTGATGCTGACGGCACCTTCTGTGGCACCGGAAGTGCTTCGGACTTGGTATGTGACACGACGTTCGAGTGGTCTCTCAACGCTCGCTTGGCCTAGCAGATCATTGGTTACATCAATATCGAAATGTCCGTGTCCGCTCGGATCGAATGTTACCGCCTGTCTTCCGACTTCAACAGTTACGTTGGGCAATTTTTCGAACAACAAGCGCAATTTGGGAGGTGTTTCGTCGAGGCCGGATGTGTCTCCGGTCACTCGGTACTCCACCGGAACGGACAGCTGGATCTTCTCTGATCGCGCACTTTGGCGAGACAGGAGTAACTGCACCGAATTGTCGCCCATCTTTAGCGGCGTCTTCAGTGGAATCGATGCATGGTGACTCTTGAATGAAGTAAAGCTCTCCGCGAGAGCGATCTCGCTACCGTCATTGCAGTTCTGACAATCGAGCTCCAAGGAATCTCGACCTGATTCGTCCGTTCGAACCTGCACCACTAGTCGAGGTGTCGATCTCCACCACCAAATTGCTACTGCAGAGATTGCGGCCAAAATACCCGCGGAAATTGCCAGCGACATAGCCAAATATCGGCGCGTCCCGTGTTGCGCAGGATGAGCTACGCTTCGCGCAGGGGTAGGCGGCTCGTCGACGGGCTCGTAGACTTGCGGCTCATTTTTGACAGGAACTTCATCTCGACTTTTGTTGATTCCTGGGTTGATCGGTGCAATCCCTGGAATTGCAACACCAATCAGGGTTTCCTTCTTTGATCCAGCTGGAAGTCGATGCCTGACTTCGGGCTCGGAGATTGACCCGGCACCGAGCAGCGTTTGCTTGGCCTCGTTGCTCGGTGGCATCCCTGGTACCACTGGCGCCATTCCCAACATGGTTTGAAATGGGGCCGGCGCCTGCCGCGCCGGGCCCATCGGTTCTTGTTCTGGCGGAGCCTTTGCTGATGCCGCTGGCGCTATTCCTAACATGGTCTGAAGTGGGGCAGGTGCCTGCCGCACCGGGTTCATGGTTCCTTCTTCGCCGGGCGAGGGGGTCGCCGAGTTATCAACTTTCGGCACGGCAATCCCAATAGGCTTGTAGTCCAGTTCACGCATCGGCCCCGGCGCCATTCCCACCATGGTCTTCTTGAATAGACCTGCAGGCGGGGCACCTTGTTCCGCTTGTGCTGTACTGCGCTCAGCAATTGACTTGGGGGCCGTCGCGGCCGGAGTGCCTTCGAGGGGCATCCGCTGAGTACCTAGAGCTTGAGTTTGTCCGAGTGATCCAGGCAATAGCATCCCACATGTCCCGCAGGACGTCCGTTCTGGGGGATTGTTGACCCCGCATTTTGGGCAGGATGGCATTGCGAACTAACTATACATGGGCACCGCTGCCGGTGCGTCCAAATTGCAGGGTCTTTGGCCCAATGTGCCGGGTTTGTGTATGCGAGTCAGTAAAATGCTCGCCAAGCGCATCATACNNCGCGACGCCGGCGACCCGGTCGAGTGCGCTCGGCAATACGATATCGCAGGTGCGGACGAGATTACGTTTCTCGATATCACCGCGTCACATGAATCGAGGGGCATCATGCTCGATGTCGTTCGACGCACCGCGGACGTGGTTTTTGCACCCTTAACGGTAGGTGGCGGAGTTCGCAGTCTCGAGGATGTTCGGGCGTTGTTGTTGGCTGGCGCGGACAAGGTCAGTGTCAACAGCGCGGCCGTACAAAGACCCGAGCTAATCAGCGAAGTCAAGGACGCTTCGGGCGCTCAAGTTCTAGTGCTCGCCGTTGACGCCAAACGCACGGGCCCCAATTGCTGGGAAGTCTTCACACACGGGGGAAGGCAAGCTACGGGCATCAATGCACTCGAATGGTGCGAGCGCGGGGCAGCCCTCGGTGCTGGCGAGATTCTGCTCACGAGCATGGACCGCGATGGAACATTGTCCGGCTATGATCTCGAGTTGCTGCGTGCCGTGACCCAGGCGGTACCAATTCCTGTTATCGCCTCCGGAGGTGTGGGCACGCTCGAACACCTCCGTGAAGGTCTTGCGGAGGGCGGCGCCGATGCGGCACTCGCCGCGTCCATATTTCACGACGGCACGTACACGATCCAGCAGGCGAAGGATTACCTGCGCCAAAATGGTGTGTGTGTCAGAGAAGGAGAAAACCCTTGAACGGCGTAACTATTGCACAGGTGATCGTTGTTTCAGAACAGCGGCACGCCGCGCTGCCAGCTGAATTGGCTGGATCTTTGGTGCTCGCCGTCGCCGATGCACTTACGACGTTGTCGTTGAAATTGGGGCCGGCAGAGTTGGTCCTGCTGGACGACGGAACCGTCCGCGTCTGCGGCGGCACTCCGACGGACGAAGCATCGGCGGAACAATCGTTGAGACTTTTGCTTGATCGCATTTTGCTGAGTTCGTGCTCCGTGACACCGGCACTACTAAGGGCCGCGCGGAGGCCCGGTCAAGGGAAGGTATCAATTCTTGTTCGCGAATTGGAGGTAGCTCTGATACCTACTAATCGCGGAGCCGCCCGACGAGCACTAGCCCGTTTGTATCGCGAAGTCTCGCAAGCAATTCGCCAATATCCGAGACTGCAGCAAGCCGTCGAGTCATTTCAATTTCCCGAACCCGTCGAAGTCGATGTCGTCGAATCCCGTTCGATTGACGCTGCATTCGTCGAGCCTGCTGCTCCCGTCGAATACTCTGTCGCATTATCGGTTTCACCGGTTCCGGTCGCTCTCAAAGAACCCGAAGCAATAGATGAATGGATTGAAATATCACCGGAATTTCCGGACGTAATCGCTGTGACGTTGCAAAGCGACCGAATTCCACAAGCCATCAATGGCTGTGTTTCCATCGACATTCCAGATCTCGAGATCCCAATTGGCGGCATTCAGCAAAAACCGCATCAAGAGTCTGCCTGGCAGCCCGTTGAGCACACACAAAAGCTCGTTCCGATACACCATTCGAAAACACCAATCGCGGACCACAAAGTTGCGCAGGTGACAGCGCTCGACATCGCGCCACCACCAACAAGTACTCCACCAACTGCATTGGCTGCCGAGCCAGAGGTAGTGGAGTTGTCGGATGACGACCTGCACGAGGTCACGGCTGGACTCGCGATCGCGTCGGCAAAGGTTGCTGACACTGGACTGCCACAGACAATTACAACACCGCATGCGTGGGTGGCAGGCGAAGTAGCTGCCGAATTGCCGGCTGCGGCTTTGGTAGAAACCTCCACGATATTTGCTGACCTTTCGGCACTAGGAGCTGCTGAAATTATGGCGCCCCCGGCGACGATTGCCCCGCCGCCTGCATTGGCTGCAGAGTCTGAAGCGCTTGAACAGACTGCGGAGCCATTCTTATTGGTCGTTCCGACACTGCTACAAAATACTGACCATGATACTACGGTCGCGGAAATCGTTTGCTCTGAATCGGCATCGCCAAAAGACGCCGCGACGCTAGAACCTTGTGCTGGAGAATCCGAAGACACCGTCCTCGACGCCGTGACGTTTGTGGAGGAGGAAAAGCCAGCCGCGGTCGCGCCAATTGACGAAATCTCTTGGTCGGAATTCGATTCCGAGTCGGACAGCGACCCGCTCGCAATTGTGAACTTTACGCCGTATGGGCCTGTGATTGCGCGAATTGTCGAGCCGCTCATGGAGGAACGACCTCAAGTCTTGGGTCCACACTCGTACGCAGCGCCCGCGCGGTTTCCCCCGACGCCCACCAAAGTGAGCGAACGTATAGCGCAATTCTCGGTCGCAAGAAATCCGAGCCCCAATGAACTGACCCATGGTTTGCGTACCTTGGCCGGAGTCGAGGAAGAATCTAATTCAGACCCTTCCGCAACGCCGCCTCCTACCGCTTACGCTGCCGAGCAAGTCGTTGGCGACCACCCTGCGCCAAAGGGCGTCTTTGTCAGGACGCTGATAGGACTTGGAACGACCGGATTGCTGATTGTCTTTGCACAAATCTCCGCTGGCAAGTTCGCAAAGGATTCGGCCGTGGCCACTAACGTGTCTATTGAAGTTGGCCGGAGTTCTTGCAGAGCGATTCTGAAGCTCGACGAAATTCCGCTCGGCACAACCGTTCACGTGTCGCAGAATGGCCAAAGACCGAGGTCTGAAATGCTGCAAGTAAGTCAGGTGCCGTTTCGAATCGGTGGACTAAGCTGCGGGGAGCCGGCCGAGTTATTGGTCAAATTGTCGGAACGTGGCTGGTATCGGGTTCCAATTGAGGCGAAGCAGTTGTCGGGTATCGAAAATTCCGAGCCGGTGAGAATCGCCACGTACCTCAAGTCCCGATAATTGGCGGGCCCCACAGCAGAGGCCCTCTGACTTTTGGGTCACTTGGTTGCCCGAACGCGATTTTTCTCTGAATGTCCGAGGTCAAGTGCTGTAGATTCGCGAACAGGAAAGGGAATTATCGTTCATGCACGAGCAGAACCTGGCAATTGTCAAGGGGTTGGTATGCGTTGCTTGGGCTGACGGAAAGATCGCCGCCGAGGAGACGGAGTTGATTCAAGGTCTGCTGCAAGCCTTCAGCGCCACACCCAGTGAAGCGCACGAGATTCGACGATTTGCCGAACAGCCTCGAACGCTCGACGACGTGCCGTTGACGGACCTGAGCGCCGAAGATCGAAGACTACTCCTGCACTACGCGGTACTGGTAACATTCGTAGATCGCGAGCAATCCGAGTCGGAGCAAGCGTTCTTACAACGACTCATCGTGAAACTTCGACTCCCAACGGAAGAGGCCAATCAAATCCTGACGGCCGCGGAGTCTCAAGCGATGTCGCTTACTCACTTGCTCGATGCACCAAAGAACTGACTGCGTCACAGCGGCGCCGTATTCGCAATCGCATTCACTTCTCAGTCCTTAGCCCGCATCAGTTCACGCAATCGTTCAATTTCCTTGAGCAACGCCAGCGGACTGAACGGTTTTGTGTAGTAGGCGGTTGCACCCGCCTGCGTTGCGCGCGATTTGGACTCTTCATCGTCGAGTGCACTGATGACAACAACAGGGATTTGTGCCGTTGTCGTCTCGCTACGGATTCTCCTGCACACTTCGAACCCGTCGAATTGCCCAGGCAACATGAGATCCAAGAGAATAAGATCGGGGGGATCCGTCAAAGCGATGTCCAGCGCTTTGCTGCCAGTACCTACGGCGATGACGCTATATCCGCGCGCCTGTACGAGCGCTTCAATCATTCGCCGAATCGAATCCTGATCTTCGACTACGAGAATTCTCACCCATGCAGCATAGCTCAGGCAGCTGGATCGCTGCGCGAAATTCCCTCACCAATCGAATTTGTGCCGGTGCCAATGGCTGGATGGCCTCGGAAGCATGTCGCAAAAACGGCTAATAGACCCTATGAAGTACTACGCGAACTTCCGAACGTAGCGATTCGGATATTCCGAGATTAAGTTGCGCCCCCAGTTTTTCGGCACAGGCTCCCGCCACCAACCAGGCCAAACCGGCAGGACGTCCGAGCGATTGGGGTACCCCGACGCCCTTTTGAAGCGCGGTGAACGCCGATTCTGGGACAATTGGTCCACCATCTTCGATGCTTACGAGCACGTGATCATCATTGGCCGTAACGCTGAATTTCACGGACTGGCCCGAGGTTGTCGCAGAGATGGCTTGAGCTAGCAATGAGTACAATAGGACCTGAAGTATGGACGAGATTGTATTCGATTGCGCTGCTGGCTCAGCTAACAACTCGACACGTACNNGTCTTCGCATTTGGCGAGGTGCTCAAGCTCATACAGCAAATCTTGAGCGGTCGAGATCCTTCGTCCTATTCCAAGCACGACGTTGTGGGAATCACCCAACGCCGCAGCGACTTGCTTCGAATCGGTGCTCAGGCCATCGAGAATGGGTCGCAGCGCACGAGTCAGGGGCCTAGCGAGTTCAACTAGCGCGTCGAGTCGATGGACGACAGGATGCCCAGTTTCCGGTGGGTGAGACGATATTGACTGTCCGCTGCCGAACGCCTCGGCAAGTTCACGCGCATAGACCGCTCCAAGCTGTTGCGCCTGCTCCAATTCCTTGCGAAGTTGCTCGATTTCACGCTTTTCACTGGCGCGATCCGCAGGCAAAAGTAGGGAGTGTTTCCCGCGTTCGAGCTCGACGCGTCCGCCTTGACGCAGTGCCATTCGACTCAGCCAACGAGATTCAAGGTCACGGCGCGGTGTGCCTTCTGGACCTAGCTCAACACTGATACGAATCCAGTCTCCTTCGCGTCGAATCACGATGCCTGAGGGAGCGTTCGAGCCGAGGGTCCCTGGCTGGCCTAGCAGTACGCCCAGCATTCGCCGAAGATCGGACTCAACGCCAAACACTTCGGTGCCAGCTCCCGGCTCGAGGGATATGCGCGCTTCTGGCGCTAATCCGAATAGGAGAGCGGCAATGTCGATACGCCCACGCCGGTCCTTTCCCGCTTGCGGACTAGCCTCCAGGACTCCCAACATCTCGATTGCCCCATCCAATGCGTCCAGCATTGTCTCTACTGGCGGGGCCTCTTCCGGTGGGCGTTCTTGAGTCGACTTGAGCTGTGTTACACCTTCCCGCAACGCTTGAGCAGTGCCTTTCGCCTCTTGCATCAAGAGCCAACCCAACTCTTGTCGTGTTAACCGATCGTCGGACACCGCAACAGCATGCCACGGCCCGGGGGTGATTACCACGGGAAGCTCCTAGGCTGACATGGGACGGCCTATGCGCTAGGACGCTCCAAGTCCCTCGGGGTTATCCTAGGGCGCCCAGGAAACGGAGAAAAGATGACCGGTGCACGCGGAGGACGGCTACCGACCGCAATCGACGAGGCAATGCAGAAAATCAACGCCAGCGTTCATATCGATTCAATGCTGTGGCGTGAGGATATTCAGGGGAGTGTGGCTCATACGGCCGGATTGCTGCGGGCTGGCGTCATAACAGCGGACGAAGCCAAAGGCATTGTTGCGGGCTTGTCACAAGTAGCCTCCGAAATAGATTCGGGAAAGTTTGTTTGGGACGCGGCCAAAGAAGACGTGCACATGAATATCGAGGCGCGACTGGTCGAAATCGCCGGTGCGGTCGGCGGCAAGTTGCACACAGGGCGCTCACGCAACGATCAAATCGCAACGGACCTTCGCTTGTGGATCCGTTCGAAACTCGATGCCATCGTTGCGATTCTCGACAAGTTTGCCTTAGTGCTGTTAGAGCGAAGTGAGTCCGAAATTGACACGCTCATGCCCAGCTATACACATCTCCAAAGGGCGCAGCCGAGTAGATTGAGCCATCACTTAATGGCATGGCAGGAAATGCTTTGGCGAGACAGGGGGCGGCTCGTTGATGCCCGTCGAAGAGCCAACGAATCGCCGCTCGGTTCCGGCGCCGTTGCCGGGTCGAGTTTCCCATTGGATCGTGAGGCAGTAGCCAAAGACTTAGGCTTTGACAGCCCGATGCGCAATTCGCTCGATGCTACCGCGAGTCGCGACTTCTTGATGGAATCGGCGAGTGCCCTGGCAATTCTGGCCATCCACTTGTCTCGAATTGGCGAGGAAATTGTCCTGTGGTGTTCACAGGAATTTGGTTACATGGTGCTTAGTGACTCCTTCTCGACGAGCTCGTCAATGATGCCTCAGAAAAAGAATCCCGACGTCGCCGAGTTGGTTCGCGGGCGGTCGGCCCTGTGCATCGGTTCTCTGACGAGCCTCTTGATACTAGAGAAGGGCCTATGCCTTGGATATGGCCGAGACCTGCAGGAAGACAAGCGACCCATTTTGGATGCGGTCGAATCAGTCAGTGTGAGCCTTCTGGCTCTGACCGGCGCCCTCGCCACAGCGGAGTTTCGTCGGGAAAAACTCCAGGCTGCGCTCGAGGGAGGACACATATGTGCTACCGACCTTGCAGAATATTTGGTCGTCAACGGCGTACCCTTCAGAGAAGCTCATCACCTGGTGGGCGGATTGGTGAGGCAAGCCGAGCGGCTCAATTGCACATTGCGCGATCTGCCCCGCGACATACTCGAAGCTGCCCATCCTGCATTGATTGCTGCGGAGGCAATTGACGTTCTCGATCCCACCAAGTCCGTTGAGCGGAGGCAGATTTTTGGCGGCCCCGCAAAGGTCAGAGTACTAGAATCGATCTCGAACGCCAAAGTACGCTGGAGCGGATCTGGATAGACACTGAAGGGCGACAAGCCGCCATGGCCCCTTGACCGATAATCGCTGAGCCGGAATGCGGCACCAATACACACAAACACATTCATGTTCGTCCGATTCATCTGGAAGTTGAACTGTCGGCGGCTTGGCCGAATTTACGGTTCGTCTTGATGGAGCTGCTCGAGTTCGTCTAGATTCAAATGTTACTTGGCAAATTGAATCGAGCCGTTTGCCGGCTCCGGCCTGCGGCGCGCATAAAGTGTATTCTCAGAAGAAAGAATCCTAACTGAATTAGCAACCGAATTGTCCAATGGTCGATCGTTCGAAGGAAATGCGAAATCACGCCGGGCTAGGCGTCCGCATCCGGTATAAATCGCGCGGGCTGCGCGTATTTCCGGGACAATACGTGATTGGTCGTAGTCGCAGTTGTCACCTCATCATTGATGATGACTTGGTTTCCCGTCGCCACGCGCGCTTGACATTCGAGGAACCGCTTCGGCTCATAATTAGCGATTTGGGGAGTCGCAATGGAGTGTTCGTAAATGGTAAGCGCATCGGCGCCGACGCACGGGGCCTCGCGGACGGGGACATATTTACGATTGGTTCCGAAGAACTGCACGTATTCATCGAAATGTCCGAGGCTCCTGTCCCAAGCGCCCAAAAGGATAAACTGGACGATGCTAGCCGAATCGTCCTGAAACCCGCCATCGCGACGGTTCCTGAACGCACCGAAACAACGAATGATTTAGATCTAATTGGTGCGGTGGCTGACCGCGCGCTCGTGGCGGGGCACCCACGCGACGCCGAGAAGCTTCTCGAAATGCACTTGCGTTCCGTTTTGATCGATTCGCAAACTCATGGTCGAACCACAACGCGTGTTCGTCAAAAGGCCTTTGACTATGGACTACGTTTGGCAGAAGCGACTGCCAAAGGTGAGTGGTTCGACTATGCCGTCGATTTATTGTGCGCAGAGAAGTCAGTTTGCTCTCAAGAACAATTCGCTAAATTGAAGCATGTGGCCAGTCTCGTGCCGTGCGTGGATACACGAAGGCTCAAGCGTTACACCGCTATTTTGCGAGCCGACGCGCCCACCATGGAAGGCATAAAAATGGCAACGCTCGTAGACATGCTTGCCGGTCAATCTGAGCGCGGATAGTTGCCGACTTTGCAGCGCCAACCGCGAAAACCTGGCGGTCTATTGAATGGTAATCTGGCGACCAGTCGGCCCGAACCCGTTTCGATAGGAAGCGCGCGAAGCGACCTAGACGGAGTTGAAGATTTGCCTGAATTCCGACTGGCCGCGATATCGATTAGCGGTATCAGGGGCTAGCCCCCATGCTCACCGACCCCTTCGCGATTCATGTCACGAGGAGTCTGATCTGCCGAAAGGATTCAAAGGATGCCTAAGCTCTCAATCGACCAGGTCGACCTTCAAGGTAAACGTGTTTTGATTCGAGTTGACTTCAATGTGCCCCAAGACAAGCAGACAGGTGCCGTTACGAACACGGCACGCATAGTTGCCGCACTGCCAACCATTCAATACGCGCTTGATCACAATGCAAGTGTGGTCCTGATGAGTCACCTGGGACGGCCCGATGGAAAGGTCAACCCCAAGTTTAGCCTTCAGCCAGTTGCCGACAAGCTTCAGGAAATTATGGGTCGCAAGGTGACTTTTCTCGCGGACTGCGTGGGTCCACAAGTCGAATCTGCCTGTGCGAATTTAAAGGCGGGCGATGTCGTTCTACTCGAGAACCTCCGTTTTCACATTGAAGAAGAAGGTAAAGTCAAGAATGAGGATGGCAGCAGCACCAAAGCCGATCCAAAGGCCGTCGAGGCGTTCAGGGCGTCGCTGAGTAAACTCGGAGACGTGTACGTAAATGACGCGTTTGGTACCGCGCATCGGGCCCATAGCTCGATGGTCGGTTGTGCGTTGCCGGTGCGCGCCGCGGGTTTCCTGATGAAGAAAGAGCTAGACGCGTTTGCCGCTGTTTTGGACAATCCCAAGCAACCGTTCCTGGCGATTCTGGGCGGTGCCAAGGTGGCGGACAAGATACAGCTGATCAACAACCTGATGGATCGTGCCAACGAAATCATAATTGGCGGCGGGATGGCGTTTACGTTCAAGAAAGTCATTCAAGGCATCGAAATAGGAAACAGCCTATTCGACGCCGAGGGCGCCAAGATTACCGAGGAGCTCATGGCCAAGGCCAAGAGTCGAGGGGTTAAGATTCACCTGCCCGTTGACTATGTTTGCGGCGACAAGTTCGACGCGGCTGCCTCGGTGAGTACGGCAGACGATGCTTCGGGCATACCGGCAGGGTGGATGGGTCTCGACGCGGGTCCGAAGACGATCGCGCTCTTCAATGAGGTGATCGGTCGTGCCCAGACAATCATGTGGAACGGTCCGCCAGGGGTATTCGAATTCGATGCATTTGCCGCTGGCACGCAGGCCATGGCAGCGTCAGTGGCTGCGGCGACAGCACGGGGTGCTGTCACCGTCATCGGCGGAGGGGACACGGCAACGGCCGCGAAGAAATACGGCATTGTTGGCAAGGTTACTCACTGTTCAACTGGTGGCGGGGCCTCCCTCGAACTGCTCGAAGGCAAGCAGCTCCCCGGAATTTCGGCGTTGAGCGACGCCTGAGAATTACGCCGCCGTTGCGGAGTGCACGCTTGCGCCCCGGGGCGTACCCGCAGCGTTTTGTGGTACGGGCTTGGCGCTTCTGCTTGACAGGCCCGACTTGGCGGGGCATTGGGCGCCTATGGCTAATTCCCACCTTCAAACCCTATTGAGCAGCGCCGGAGTGGTGGCGGGCGAGGACGGGTGGCAGTCCATGCCAGACTCTCGGTCTCTGACGCTACAATTGGCTCACGGTGGAGTGTCCCTAACCGTCGCGCGGATCCGCAACATTCGTGAGCGAGGGACCGTGCTTGAAGCTCGCACTATACAAGGTGAGCTTTACTTCTTGTTGGCGGATGACGTCTTTGCGGTGGTCGTGGAAGGTCCGAAAGAGAGTGCAAGAAAAGCCGGATTCGTTTGAATTACGCCCATGGGCTCGCTCAGCTTACTAGCCTCCAAGGTGCACCAGTTCGGCAAAAGGCAGTGCAATTGGGTGCTCCCGATTGTACTGCAGCCAGCGCTGCTGGGCGTGTTGCTGGCGGTTTCGCTCAGTGCTTGGGCCCTCGCTGCAACATTACGTAGTGACAATTACGAAGGGGCAGATGCCGCGGGTGTCCGTCAATTCCTGTCCGGCGAGTATCGCGGCGAAACCTTGCAAGCACTTGGCGCCGTGCTCGCACTGAGTGCACTAGTGGGTTTGTTTTTGGGTTTGGTCGTAGCCGGCGCAATTCGACTGAGACAGGCATGGCTCAAACGCCAACCTCTCACTCGCCACGCGCTGGCCTGGCGCTCGAGTCTCGGCTTTCTCGTTGTGTATTCGACCGTATGGCTCGACGACCTAGTTGCCCGCCCTGCGCTCTATCAGGACTTCGTTTACGCAAAGGGCTGGGCTGGTAGAGCCTTGCAAATAGGGGCCACTGACCACTGCGGAAGGTTGGGCATCTGGTGCTTCGCTTCGGGTGTCTGCCTGGTCTGGTTAGTTTCACCCCTTATCGGAACGCCAGGCGCCAAAGTGCAATTGCGAAGGCTTGGCATGCCAATCTTAGTGGGCGCAGTTTGTACGCTACTGACTTTCATACCCTGGCGACGCCTCATCTCGAGTCGAGAAAATTCAACACAACATAGCCGTCCGAATATCGTCATACTTGCAGCGGACTCGCTGCGCCCCGATCACATTACCAAAGAAGTCGCCCCGCGAATGTACGCCGCATCGCAACGTGGGAGCGTATTCGATCACGCTTACACTCCATTGGCGCGCACATTTCCTGCCTGGGTGAGCATATTGACGGGTAACTACCCGCACCATCACGGCATTCGTGACATGTTTCCGCGTTGGGAAACG
Organism: Myxococcales bacterium; assembly: GCA_003154095.1. Lineage (GTDB taxonomy): Bacteria > Myxococcota_A > Polyangia > Polyangiales > Polyangiaceae > FEN-1139. The sequence continues at coordinate 16,634 of PMCK01000376.1, forward strand.
CGCATTCGCAATTTCCACGCGATACCTCAAGCATTTTCGGATGCCGGATATTTCACCGGCGTCGTGAGCGATTTTGCCGGAGATATATTCCGACGCATCGACTTGGGCTTCCAAAACTTGCGTACTCCAACGTTCACGATGCGAGAATTGTTGCGCGAGCGATTACTGCAGCAAAACATCGCGCTCTTGCCATGGCTGCGAGGCCCCGTGGCCCGGTTTGCCGTTCCCGTCCTACGCGAAATGCACGTTGCTAGTGATGCAGAGGCACTCACGGCGGATGCACTGGACTCAGTCGACGCTGCCGGAAAGCAGCCATTTTTCATAACCGTATTCTATTCGACGACGCATTTCCCGTACGCGGCGCCGTCACCATTCTACAAGCGCTTCGTGAAACCCGGCTACCGAGGAAAGTATCGTTATGCCAAGGCAGATACGCTGGTTGCCGAGAATTCGTTAGACGACGAGGATGTCGAACAGGTGCGAGGCCTCTTCGACGGAGCGGTTGCAGCAGTCGATACTGCGGTTGGACAATTCCTTGATGGATTGACGGCACGTGGACTATCCAACAATACGATCGTGATTCTGACGGCTGACCACGGAGAAAGTTTGTACGAGAACGGACGCGGACAGGGGCACGGCGACCACCTGTACGGTGACGAAAGCCTCCGTGTGCCACTGATCTTTCTCAGACCTGGGTTACAGCACGCCGAGGTGACTAGTCCCGTTAGTTCGATCGATTTGGCGCCGACTCTGTGTGAGTTGGCGCGAGTCGAATGTTCGAAGAACATCGACGGACAGTCACTCGTTACAGCAATCGAAAACCAACCCTTCCGCAGTCGCCCCGTCTTTGCGGAAACCGGTCTTTGGTTCACGGAGACCTTGCCCGAGGTTCCAATTGAAAAGCGGATTCCATATCCAGATCTCGTCCATCTAACGGAAGTCGATAAATCTCACTCGGATGAGATTGTTATTCGACGACAATGGGAGACCCTGTCGATTGCGGCCAAATACCGGATGATTAGGGACGAACGATACAAGCTTGTCTACATGCCGACGCGAACTGGCCCCCGCTTCGAGCTTTTCGATACTCGCCAAGACTCGGGTGAAATGCGCGATATATCGGCACAAAATCCCGAAACAGTGAAACGACTCAAGCCCCAATTGATGGACTGGATTCT
>PMCK01000376.1:17877-18272 GCA_003154095.1 Myxococcales bacterium
CGGAAATTCAAGGTAAACAATCCGATGCCACTTGGGGTGTCGCCTATCGCCTGGTGGACAAACTGGGCGATGCAGAAATAAGCGTGCCCGTCCTCGACGATCTTCGAATTCGCAACTTGCTACATGCGCATTGGAGGAAAATGCACTCGCCGTTCGTGGGTCCGAGTGGCAATGTCGGTAGGCTCGTGCAGCAGATTGGGCTGACGGCAACTGCGGCTGCTCGAGTCGTAGAAAGCAAGCCGAGCGATGGGCACTGGCACGCGGATCCTCGACTTTGGGGTCTCGACGAGGGCACCTATGACCAGCGTGAAGCGATACTGGCCCCAGCCCCTGCGCGCCTAAGCTGGCAAGTCAATTTACCGGAAAACAGTCGATTCGAAACGGCTCCGGCGGCC
>PMCK01000505.1 GCA_003154095.1 Myxococcales bacterium
TGGATCAATCCCTACGTTGCCGAAAGGTCCCACCTGTTCGAAGAGGGAATGGCGGGCGGTTATCTGCTCACTCGACCGAACGGCGACGTCCATCAGGTACCTACCTGGCAGGCGGGAATGGGCATCGTTGACTTCACCAACCCCAAGGCTACCGCCTGGTATCAGGGCGAATTGCGAAGACTACTCATGCAAGGTGTCGATGCCTTCAAGACTGATTTCGGCGAGCNNACAACTACTACACGTACCTGTACAACAAGGCCGTGTTCGACGTGCTGACGGAAGTTCGTGGGCCCGGTGAAGCGTTGGTATTCGCGCGCTCGGCTACGGCGACTAGCCAGCAGTTTCCCGTGCATTGGGGCGGTGATTGCTACGGCACGTTCGAATCCATGGCAGAGAGCCTGCGCGGTGGGCTATCGCTGACAATGTCGGGCTTTGGTTTTTGGAGTCATGATATCGGTGGCTTCGAACACACGGCCCCGCCCGCAGTCTACAAGCGCTGGATCGCCTTTGGCTTGCTCTCATCGCACAGCCGATTGCACGGCAATTCCTCGTATCGCGTTCCCTGGCTGTACGATGATGAGGCGGTCGATGTGCTCCGTCAGTTTACCCAACTGAAATGTCGCTTGATGCCCTATTTGATGGGTCTTGCCGTGACGGCCCACCAAAGTAGCGTGCCGATGATGCGCGCGATGCTGCTTCAATATCCCGATGATCTAGCTTGTCGCGCGCTCGATCGGCAATATTGCCTGGGCGACGACCTGTTAGTCTCTCCGGTATTTCACGAAAGCAAAGCCGAGTACTATTTGCCGGAAGGGGAATGGACGCATCTGCTGACCGGCGAAGTGCGAAAGGGGGGGCGTTGGTTCGTCGAGGATTTCGACTACTTCGGGTTACCCCTCTTTATTGCACCGAATGGTGTCATTCCGGTAAGTTCAGAGCTCGAGCAGATTGAATACGATTATACGGCTCAAGTGCGCTTGATCCTGGGGTGTCCCAATGGGAAGACCTCTCGCCACGTCAAACTCTATGATAAATCAGGTAATTTGCAGAATACCTTCACCGTGAATCAATCGGGATCAACGCTAACGGTTACTAACGACGGTAAGCGAAGTGACTTCGAGGTCCAATTGCCCTTCGCGAAGGATATTCAGCGTGCCGAGGGTGGCGTTCGCGTTGCAGAGACAGCGGGTGCGCCGCGAACGCCGGGCGACCCTGGCGGCATCATCGTCAAGGCCGCCGGCCTCGAGTTGAAGATCACTTGGGCATGAGCTCGAAGCCGCTGCGAGCCTGTCTGACAAGTCGCGAAACAGAACGTAAGAATCCAATTTACGATCAAAGAATTCCCGGAAAAAATGAAAAATTCTCCAAACACCAACAAGGTACAATCGATGTCGGTATTTCATTCAATGTGGTCAAGGCAATTGCTCGTGGCTGCGACTCTGGAGACAAGTTTCAGTTGTGTATGCCCGCCTTGTGAGGCCCCGGGCGCCCAAGGCCCAAAGCCCGCTGCGGTCGTACCCGTGGGTAGTCGCCTTGTTGTCTGGAATGGCGAAGGCGGCGGAATCGAAGGCGGGAAGAGTTGGGCTGATTGCGACAAGAAGGGCGCTTGCAAAGCAACGCTTGCGCCAGCACCAAAGGTTGGCAAAGACGGCACTAGTGGCCTCAAATTTCATGCGGAAGGCGAGGGTTGGCAAGGCTCGGGCTGGAACTGGTTTGGATGGTGGCCTGAGACTGCGGGTACAGATTTTCGACCGTACACTCACCTGACATTGTGGATAAAGGTATCGCCAAAAACCCCTGAGCTCGCACCGGAGCCAGGAGCGCTCGGCTTTTCGTTTGGATGCAGCGCCGGCAAGAAGAACAGCGGAAGCATCATTCTTGCAAAGTACGATAAGAATCTCTTCGACGGCCAATGGCATAAGGTAACGGTACCCCTCGCGGATTTCTACGCGGGCAAGGAAGGTGCCGAATTCGACCCCGGAACGGCCTGGGAATTTCGGCTTAACCACTGGGCGGGCACTCCCAGGAACTTTGATGTGATCGTGGACGACGTGGCCGTCGAAAAGCAGTAAGTTCCCCGCATGCCGCGGGATGACAACCTCGCTGAAGTCTCCCAATTGCGTCGTGCCGCCGAGCGATGCATCGTCGTTCTGGGCTCGGGGCTGTTGCTGCATCCGGCCAACGATGCGCTGCGAGAGCGATTCAGAAACGGCAGCCTAGATGAGAGACAACTTTACCGACAACTTCAATTGAGGTTACTGCAGGTCACTGCCTGGATCGTTGGTGAGCGAATTGGAGCGGTACCGAACGGTCCCACTCCAGCCCAGGCACGATATCTAGAATCTTACTCATTTGGGTGCTTGTGCCAACCCACCCAGGATGACGCTCGCGTTGGCATAGGGGCATGGCAACGACTCAACCGGGTTCTGCTTGGACTATGGCAAGGCGACGAAGATATTGCCGTTGTCGCTTGGGGCTCGGCTCTATTTGACGCGGCGCCAATCCATGACCTTGTCAGCTCGATGGTTGCCGACGAGCAGGTCCGGGATCTGCTGACGATTGTATCGGACGAACTTCTCGTCAATGCGGAGACTGATTTCAAGACGCGTGCACCGGACTTTCAAGTTCTCGGACGCATTCACGAATGGTTGCTCGAGTTACAGCCAGTGATCGGTCGAGAAGATTGGGGCATACGTCTCGAAGCCTTACCCGGTCACGAACGACGGGCCACTGGGAGTTACTTCACACCCGATGATTTGGTCGAAAATCTGCTCGACCTTGCCCTGGAACCCGTTCTGGACGAGCGCATGCGGGGTTGCGACTCGGGGGCCTCCAAAGCCGCACTACTGCAGTTAAGAATTGTCGATCCGGCGTGTGGCACGGGGGTATTCCTATTGGCGGCTGCACAAAGAATTGCGCGACGTCTCGACACCCTTCGGCTCAATCAGTCGAATACAAGAGGGTCGAGTGCCCCGCGTGCGATTACTGATGTCATTTTGAAGTGCCTGTATGGGGTCGACATCGCGAGCACGACAATCCAGCTCTGTTGTTTGGTGCTCTGGTTCAAATGTGGTCCCCCTTACGTCGCACGCTCGGAGATCGAGCAACATATTCAATGCGGCAATTCAATATTCGGAGCATGGCCGGGGTTGATGGCACAGGGTATACCAGATATTGCCTACCAACCGTCGGAGTCCGACGATGCAACCTGCGCAAAGGCGCATCAACGGCAAAATCGCAGAGAGCGCATGCCGAAGAAGAGTAGGAACAAGGATATCGAAGTTGTCCAGTTACCCAAGGCGACGGCGCCAATGTCGCTCAGTAGTTGCGACAATCTGGAAATGCTTTCCAACTTGTGGTGTGCGATATTCGTGTGGCCGAAATGTCCCGGTGACACTATCCCGACGCATTCGACTTTCTCGACGCTTGCTAGTGGCACGAAAGCGCTAACTGACGGCACGCAGCGGACACTGCGTGCGCTGTCCGAGCAGCATCGGTTCTGTCACTGGAACCTTCGATTCCCCGAGGTTTTTGGCAAGGTGGGCGTATCGGACCAGAATCACATCGACGCGTCTCGTGGGTTTGACGTTGTCATCGGAAATCCGCCCTGGGTAGCACATGCCGGTCGATCGACTCAGAAATTGCCCGAAGGTCAGAAGCATTTCATGCTCTACTGCTACTCGGCATTTGGTGGTTATCCCACAACCCATGGTGTCTTTGTCGAAATGGCCACTCGAATCGTCGCAAACCGCGGTCGCATTGGCCTTGTAATTCCGGCATCTGTTGCAGATCTCGCCGGTTATGCACCAACGAGGACTACCCATGACGAACGTTGTGTACTGCTCTGCCCGCTGCCCGACTACGGCGAGGGTCGATTCACCGGCGTAACTCAGCCGTGCATTGCACTCGTGTCTCAGCGGGTCAGCGAGGGGAGGCCAGAAGCGGAAAGAGGCAAGCCCTGGCAACTCAATCGACAGGACTTGGACAATACCGGGATCACATTGTTGTCCAGGTGGGAAAGACTGGTTCCGTTGCCTCCAGCGCTCTTCGGAGAGCGCGGCTTTCAATCGACGCCGGACTTGCGCCGCCATATTCGCAAGACGGCACAGCCCGAGCCGCCGTACACGCTTGCGATGCGGGAAGGCTCGGATGTAAGGGAATTCGTTCTTGGACGGCCACGACTTTTCGCCGACGCCGCCGCGTTGAAAGGCGTTCTGCGTGCGCCAGCGGAATTTGCTCAAGTTTGCTTGGTCGTACGGCAAACTGCACGCTATCCGATAGCGGCCAAGAGTGACGGGCTGGCCTTCAGGAACTCTCTGCTGGCAGTTCTGCCGCATGATCATTGGCCGTGGCCGCTGATGCTCTGCTTGCTCAATTCTTCCCTATTTCGATGGTGCCACTATCACCGATATAGAGATGGCCGTCAGCCCATTCTGCCGCAACTCAAGGTGGGCCATTTGCGCTCACTACCGACACCAACGTCGAATGATGCCGAGGCTTATGATAAGCTCGAGAAGCTCGGCAGAGACATGGCCCGGCGCAACAACGGGATAAATGACTCCGAGCGCGCAGCCCTCGATGATTGCGTGGCTAAGTTATATGAACTCGAGCAAGAAGAGTCATCAATGGTAACCCGCTGGCACACCAACCGCCCACGGTGATAGTTGCCAGCCATCAGCCATCAGCCATCAGCCATCAGCCATCAGTTGTCAGAGTTCGAGCCAAGAGCTGATCCCCGAAATCTGAGGGTCAAGTGTTCTGGTTCTGGCTTTCCGGCCTGAAGAACCGGGAAATTGAGGCAGTAACTTGTATTGACAACTTTACAAGTTACGGTAAACTTCGTTCGTGCTCAATCCCGAGGCACCTTTGCCCCTGTATCGCCAGCTGGCCGCTGACTTGATAAGTCGCATTAACTCCGGGCAATACAATACGGGAGAGCGGTTGCCCTCCGAGCCAGAGCTAGCGGCCCTACACAACATTGGACGCCCAACGGTCAGACAAGCAACGGACTTGCTCGTGCAAAAGGGATTGATTGAAAGGCGGCGCGGTTCAGGGACTTACGTTCGAAAGATCGAGCCGGATGTCGATTTGTTCGACTTGGGCGGCACAATTGCCGCGTTCAAGAAGAGCGGCCTGCAGCTCGTCACCCGACTTCTGGAGCATCCTTCACTGAATTTGGTCGAGGATTCGTCTAATCCGATGCTGGGTCAGAAGGCGTACAGTCTTGCCAGGCTCGGTTGCCTTGAGCAGGTTCCCGTCCTAATCGAACATATTGTCTTCGACGCCGAGGTATTTGCAGGCCTACACCTGATCCAGCTCAAGGGTCAATCGCTGTCTCGGCTTGTCGAACGTTTTTATCACCTCACGCCGAACTGTTCTCGGCAGGCATTCACCGTTGGTACCGTGCCACGACGCTGGGTTCAAACCTTGGATGTTGCACCGAGTACACGATTGCTCGTGGTGCGAAGAACGCTCGACTTTCCCGGGGCTGAGGCGGCCTGTTTTAGCACGATGTTTTGCCGCACCGACCGGGTGCAATTCATTCAGACATTGAGGGGGCACGCGCTCTAGCGGGCAGGGAATTCCATGTTGAATCGAGGATATTACGGTGACTTCGGCGGGGCCTATCTGCCAGAAATACTAGTGACAACATTCGACGAACTCGAGTTCGCTTTCAATGAAGCGCGATCCGATCCCTCCTTCTGGCGAGAATACGAATCGATCATGCAAACGTATTCTTGCAGACCTACTCCGCTGACGTACGCGGAGAACATGACTCGGGAACTGGGCGGCGCCCGCATCTACATCAAGCGCGAGGACTTGAACCACACCGGCTCTCACAAAGCCAACAATGTCATAGGCCAGGGCCTTCTGGTCAAGAGAATGGGCAAACGGCGAGTCATAGCGGAGACCGGAGCGGGGCAACACGGTGTGGCCACGGCGACCATGGCTGCCAAGTTCGGCTATGAATGCACAATATACATGGGTGAAGTCGACGTTGAGCGACAAAGGACCAACGTCTTCTGGATGCAGCGACTNNAACGAAGCGTTTCGAGATTGGGTCACCAACATGGACACGACCCATTATGTCCTTGGAACTGCCTGCGGTCCGCATCCATTTCCAACCATGGTGACCTATTTTCAATCAATCATTGGTATCGAAGCCAAGAAGCAGATCCTTCAATTAGAAGGAAGGCTCCCGTCGCGCGTGTATGCTTGTGTTGGTGGCGGTTCGAACGCGATGGGGATATTTAGCGGATTTTTGGAGGATACTTCGGTGCAGCTCGTAGGCGTCGAGGCCGGAGGCAAGGGGCTGCAAAGCCATCAGCATGCTGCACGCTTGGCCTCGAGCGACGCTAGCGTTGGAGTCGCTCAAGGTTATAAGACCTATTTCTTGCAGAACCCGGACGGTCAAATGCTCGATACTCATAGTGTCGCGGCCGGGCTCGACTACGTCGGTGTCTCCCCCATACTTGCTCACTTGCGGCAGACTCAGCGTATTCGCTTCGAATCCGCAACTGATTCGGAAGTCATTGACGCGCTGACCTATACGGTCCGAAAGGAAGGTTTGATTCCTGCACTGGAATCTGCACACGCATTTGCGCGAGCATTCGTCGAGGTGGGACAGATCCCTTCGAGCGAATGCGTAATAATCAACCAATCAGGCCGTGGTGACAAAGACATATTTACGATTGCGGATGCATTCAACGACCCAGACTGGAAGCAGTTCATTAGTAAGAAGGCCGAAGGCTATAATGCTTAGCGAGTACATAAATACTAGACTAAGAGATCGAAGAATCTTGTTGATGACACATATCGTCATTGGCTACCCCAGCCTTGCGGAGTCATTCCGATTGGTCGATATCATGGTCGAGGCAGGGGTAGACCTAATGGAACTGCAAATTCCATTTTCTGAGCCGATTGCGGACGGACCTACTATCGCGCGCGCCAACCAAGCGGCGCTTACCGCTGGTTCGTCCGTGGATGGTTGCTTTGACTTTGCCAAACGGGTTGTGGGTAAACATTCGATTCCTTTCTTGTTCATGAGCTATTTCAATATCGCCTTTTGTCGAGGTACAGCAAGATTCGTCGAGCAGATGGCAGAGGCGGGTCTGCGGGCTGCCATCATCCCCGATCTGCCTTTCGAGGAGGGGACCGAATATTTGAGCCGCACTCGGCAACATGGAATTGACCCAATTTTCATCTTCTCGCCGACGACTCGACCCGAACGAATGGTGAAGATTGCGCAGGTCGCGCGAGGCTTTGTTTATTGCGTCGCGCGGCAGGGAGTTACCGGACAAGAGACGCGCTTTTCGAACGAACTCGAATCCTATCTTGCTCGGTGCCGCACGGCAACGCAACTGCCTCTCGCCCTGGGATTTGGCGTGCGAAGCCCGAAGGATGTAGCTTACCTAGAGGGCAAGGTAGACATTGCGGTGGTCGGTTCTGAAACTCTACGAATCGTCGATGAACATGGTGTAGGTGCAGCCGGCGAGTTCGTTCGCAGTCTTAGAAATTAGAAACGAGCCTTCCCAAAGTGAACTGGGTTTACTGATTGTCGAATTGAACCTGGCTACATCAAGGCAATCGTGCCAACGCAGCCCGCGACCAGGCCGATGGTTGCGGGCAACAGGACACGAGCGAGTGCACGGTCGCCGAACCAGCTGGCGAGCCCGAATTTGATTAAGGTATTAGCGGCTACCCCAAGCATGATGCATCGGGCGAGCACACGATGATCGGCAAATGGCTTTTGTGCGAGTTCGGCGATACTCAGCACCACGGCATCGACATCGGTGGCTCCGGCAAGAGTCGAAACGCCGTACAAGCCGGCAGCTGACGTGTATCGCTGCGCAAGCTTGGACGCTAAGAGCACGATGGCGAAAACCAAGGCAAACTTCATTGCACTGATCAATCGAAACGGATTATTCAAAAGGACGGGCTGGGGCAGTGTATGCGCCGAAAATTTGTGTGATGCGCGCCGCATATACCAAAAGGCTAGCGCGCCATTGAACAGTCCCAACGCAGCCAATGGCAACCAGAGTCTCGTTAACAACGACCAACCCAATAGTGCAGTCAGCACTACGACTCGTATTATCATCACTGTCCAAGCCAATAGCGTTCCGGCCCCGCATGCCTCGTCATTCGATGCGTCATCATGGCTTTGGCGTGCGAAAGTGAGTGTGACTGCGGTCGATGACACAAGGCCACCGAAGAAGCCCGTGATAAGCGTCCCGCGTGCGGTACCCCATATCCTTACCGTTACGTAGCCGATCATCGACAGGGTCGATATGAGAATTACTAGCCACCATAGTTTATAGATATTGAGAGCACCCCATGGATCAACGGTGTGATTGGGCAAGAGCGGCAAGACTATGAATGATGCAAAGAGCAGTCGAAGCGTCGCGAGTAGTTCTTGTCGGCTAATTCGGGCTACCGCATCGTGAAGGGGTTTCTTCAAAGCCAGTAGAGCCGCTGTTACGATACCGAGTGCGACAGCCAGTGTGGCGTGACCAAGCAGCGTAATTCCGCCCAGTAGGTAGACTACCAAAGCGGCCACTTCGGTCGTGATGCCCGCTGAATCCTCCCTCACGCGGCGCTGTACAAGGTAGGCGGCCGTAACCAAAGCGGCGACACAGGCGAGGCCAACCTCGAACGGCACGAGGGTCCCCTGCCCGTGGGCGAGCCAGCCACACAATGCCCCGAGCACGGCAAAAAGCATGAATGTGCGCAGACCGGCGAAGCTGGACTGCTCGATTTGTTGATGCTGCAATCTTTCAATGCCAACGAGCGCACCAATGAACAACGCGGTTCCCAGCGACTGCAGCAGCTTGAGATCCATATTCAATTTCAATATGAACCTACCTGAGAGTTGGCTTCAACCTCGAAAACACACAACGAACAAAAACACCAAGGCGGGAATTCCGCCGGTTCCTCGAGGAATACCGCCGGCTCCCGCCTGGCTATTGACTGCCCGTCGTTGTTACTAGGGGCTAGTTTTACGGTGTTACCGCTTAATTTCAGTTTGTTTTCTGATTTCTGCAGCTCGTGTTCCGCACGGGAAGGACTACAGCCGATTGTGCCCGGGGCGCCATGGGTCATCTCTCGGTCTGCAGAGCTACCTCCTTTTTGTTTGTTCCACGTTTAGATGCACTCTACCTGGCTCCAGCCGTCACCGCTTGTTTTGCCTGGTTTGGCTTTGCCTTTTCGCCGTCGGCGTTCGGCCGCTGGCGCCAAGATTCATGCAACCTTTAATAGGTATGCGCTCTACAACACGCGACGTCAAGGAGATCCGCAACATTAGTTTCACTTTTTACTTTGCGGAAAATTCCAAACTTCTGCGACGAATAGAATGCCTTTGCTCTAAAGTTGTTCGCGGGTTTTCCGTACCTGTGGGGCTTGGGGTTCACTGGGATCTGAGTGATTGGGTCTGCACTTGCTTGTCCCATGCCAAACCGGTCATTTGCCAGCTTGACGCCGAATCTGCGATAAATACCCGGAAAATGGGTAGTTATCGGCGCCGCAAACGGCGCCGGACCGTGCTATTAGCAACTTCAATGCCTAAGCCTCGACAGAGATTTGATGGCATCGGCGCGTGGCATCGGGCTCGACGCAACGACCCCAACCCGAGCGGCCTAGCGAAAGCCATGCCAAGTAGTTCGATTGTCTATGGTTGCCATACAAAATCTCTCTAAGTCATTCGGTGCACGGACTCTGTTTGCGGGTGCCAACTTGGACCTGCGTCCTTTGGCTCGCTATGGACTCGTCGGTGCAAATGGGTCTGGCAAAACGACCTTGATGCGCATTATTTCCGGCGATGAGTCTGCTTCGGATGGGCAGGTAACCTACCCGAAACAGATGCGACTGGGGGTTTTGAAGCAAGATCAGTTCTTGGGTGACAATGAAAGAGTAATCGACGTGGCAATGCAGGGTGACCGAGAGGTGTACGGCGCTATCGCCGAGCAGAGTCAGCTTATGAACAGCGGAAGTGGCTCTCCCGACAGGATCGCCGAACTCGATGAGTTCATCCGGGTTCATGCAGGCTGGACATTGGAGTCACGCAGTGCCGAGATACTAGCGGGCTTGGGAATCCCCGTATCTTCGCAGCGCCGAGCGCTGGCGACTTTGTCCGGCGGGTTCAAGCTCCGCGTGCTGCTCGCGCAAGTTCTCGTATCGCGGCCGGATCTGTTGCTCCTCGATGAACCCACCAACCATCTTGATATTGGAATGCTTGAATGGTTGGAGGAGTGGTTGAACCATTTCCGGGGAGCGGCGCTGATCGTCTCACATGACCGTGCTTTTCTGGACAACACTGTCAACCGCATTCTGGACCTGAGCCCGGAGACCCATACCATACAGGCGTACGCCGGTAACTATAGTCTCTATCTCGAACAATACCTGGTCGAGCGTGAAAACCGATGGGATGATTATCGGGACCAGGTTGCTGAGATCCGCCGCATGAAACAGGACATCAATCGCACCAAACAGCAGGCGCTCAATGTTGAGCGCACTACCACCTCCCGTCAACCTGGTGTGCGTCGATATGCGAAAAAAGTCGCTCAGAAGGCCCTTTCACGCCAGAAGAAGTTGGATCGTTACCTCGCCTCCGAAGAACGGGTTGAGAGACCCATTCCAGGCTGGCAGTTGAAGCTGGACTTTTCCGCTCCTGCACATCAGAGCCGCGAAGTGCTTGTCACAGAAAAACTTGCCATCGGTTATCCGGGAATTCCTCCACTGATGGAGAAGATCAATATGAACATCCACGGCGGGGAACGGCTGGCTCTCACCGGTCCAAACGGGTGTGGAAAAACTACCCTGCTGCGTACCATAGCTGGTAACCTGGAGCCATTAGCCGGATTCATCCGTCTTGGAGCATCCGTCAAACTGGGTTACATGACCCAGGAGCAGGAACACCTTGATCTGGATAAATCCCCCCTGGAGACCATTCAAAGTGTTGGCATATTCACCCAGACCGAGGCAAGACATTTCCTGCATTTCTTTCTCTTCCGTGGTGATGATCCCTTACGGCTAGCAAAAAGCTTGAGTTATGGCGAGCGCACCCGGCTTGAATTGGCTTTACTGGTGGCTGAGGGTTGCACCTTCCTTCTGCTGGATGAACCGATCAATCACCTTGATATCCCCTCGCGCACCCGTTTCGAACAGGCCCTGGCCAGGTACACCGGTACGGTTCTGGCAGTCATCCATGACCGCTACTTCATCGAACACCTGCCATTGATGTATTGGTGGTGGAAGGAGGCAGAATCAGGCAAAGGTAACCTCTGGTTTTACCAAGTCATAATCGCTTGATTGGAAAAGAATTACATAACTCACTACCCACCCGGGCTCATCCGTTCTACACTTGGCCTATGAGCCTTTTTTTCCACCCCAAGGCGCAGCGCCTGACCTCTCCGGACAAACTGGTCCGTGTTGGATGTCCCGCGCACAATTGCGGGGGAAGGTGTGTGCTGGTTGCTCACCTCCGCGACGGCCGCATTGTCCGTTTGGAAGGGGATGATCGCCCGGATTCGGAGGCCGCACCGCAATTAAGAGCTTGCGTGAGGGGACGATCATACCTGCGCCGCCAGTATCATCCTGACCGGTT
>PMCK01000229.1 GCA_003154095.1 Myxococcales bacterium
CGATAGACTTCGCATTCTCCGTCGAACAACTCCGTGCACACTTGGTCCAGAGTGCCGGGCGCGCTCTTACCATACGCGCGCGTCTCGGAATTCGGATCGATGCAATAGTCACCGACGCTGCGAGAAAAGAAAGCAGCCGTGGCAGGATCCGCGACATTGCCACCCCCTTGGGTACAGCGGCCTGGTTGGATTGATTCGACCGGCGGCGGAGTGTCGCCTCGATCGATGTTTGCTTCCTTTTTCTTGCAGCTCGAGAGCGCAACAAAGAAAACCAACGCCAGGCGGAGTTTTCCAGGTTGAAAGTTCATATCCTATTCTTTCGAGAGCGAGCGCTTCGCGCCGCGCCATAGAACGCGCCAGGCTCGAGGGCAACGAGTCTTGCACTTTCGCCCGATCGGGGGATTGCCGAGCCTGAACTTCCCCGGAAACTCCATCGAAGCCTCGGAAACACTGAGTTGGCATTCGGCCCAGTTCACAGCTACGCAAACATTTCCTTAAAGTGGAAATGTCTGCGCAATAGCGGATGGCTCAAACCCGGCCGGGCACCAAATGAACGCCGCAAACACCACATATTTCGAAGGCCCGGCTCTTGCTTAGCCATTGGCTGTGGAATCGAAGTATCGACCCGGCACATCAGCCGACCAGCAGTCCTGGTCACGGGGATTTACTCTCGTGGAGCTCATGGTCGTGGTGGTGATCATTACCATCCTGTCAGCTTTGGCAATTCCATCGATCCTAAGGCAAATGCGGGACCGCCGCACGCGCCAGGCAGCAGAAGAAATTGCGTCCGTATATCGACAAGCTCGACTGCGCGCGCTGGGACGGGGCGCGGCTGTGATGGTTCGCTTCACCGCTAACGGTTTTGAAATGCGTGAGGCAGTTTTGGGCGGGAACGACCCGGCCTGCGCCCGCTTGCCTGTGACAAGTTGCATAACTGCGAATTGGGCAACAACTTCAACGACAAGTCAGAGAATCACTCAATTTGATCCGACATCAGGCATCTACGCCGGCATCACGACTTCTGTCTACGCTTCATCGAACGGAGGCTCGGGTATTGTAGGAACTCCCTTGAGCGGGCTCGACATTTGTTTCACCCCGATGGGGCGAGCGCTATTTGGGATAAATGGAGGCGCCCTGGCACCAATGACGGGGGTACCCTTAGTTACCGTCCAACGCGACGCGGTAAGTCTTACACGTACGGTTGTCATTCCGCCTAACGGTCTAGCTCGAACGGATGTATCCCAATGACCGGACTGACGCGTTCTCGACTTGAAGTTCGCGGGTTGATCAGTCGCGGCTATACGATCGTAGAGCTAATGATGGCCATAGCTGTCTTCGCAATTGGCGTCAGTGGTATCATCGCCATGCAAAAGGTTGCAGCAGCAGCCAATCAGCATTCGCGTTCTTTGTCATTGGCAACCAATATTGCTCAAGCTTGGCAGGATCAACTCAACGCCGATTCTTCTCTCTATACGAGAACCAGCAATTTTCAAAATACCGTTTGGCTGCAGCCACTCAAAGGGGCACAACAGGCCGTCTGGTTTAGACCTGCCTGGAACTCAAATTTGGCCTTTGGCGCCGCTTTTGACGAACTCGGAAAGCCGATCGACGAAACTACGGATAACCCCGCAAACGCACAGTTTTGCGTCCACGTGCAATTGACGCGACTCTACCCGACGTCGCCCGGAATTGACGTCGTGCGAACGGAAGTCCGAGTCATATGGCCTCGCACCGAAGGAAGTGCATCGACCGCATTCTGTACGGCGAGCGCAAACAACGCGGCAACTATCGGTACCAATACAAATGACTATCATTTCTTGTACCAAGTCTCCTCGGTGAGGCAGCAACCATGACAATTCTTGCGAGTTCTCGTTGTCGTAGACCTGCGCAACTGAATCGTCTGCGTGCATTCACTTTGGTCGAATTGATGGTTGCGCTCACGGGCGGCCTTTTCATTTCGGTCATCGTCTTTGCGATGGCCCGCCAAGGCACGCGATTTTACCAACAAGAAACGCGAATTGCAGAGGCTACACTGGCCACGACCATAGGTATGCAGCGCCTGCGCGCCGACATCGGTCGCGCTGGATACATGGCTTCCCCGAATATTAATGCGGATCCGAATCTCTGCACCCAACTTGTTGCACTGCAAGGTTTCCCGCTGCTCCAGAATCTGAGAAGCATCCAGATTTCTCAAGAAACGGACGGGATGATACTCGCCAACTACGACTTACTCCACGGCGCAGCTGCGCAGATTATACCCGACAGGATTCAATTGGCTGGCGCTTACCAAAATGCAGACCGCTTCATAGCCGGCTATTTGCCACCGAATCCGGGAACGAGTGGAGGCAACATTGCAATTCCATTGCAGCCGAACATTGGTGCCTTGGTACGCTACCGATATAGCTCCCTAGACAGTGCGGGGCAGTCAGCCTTACTAAACTCGCTTTTTCCCCAAGGGCGCGCCCTTCGACTAGTGAATCAATACGGAAGGGTTGCCTACGGCGTCATCGTCAACGCTGCCGTTAGTGGTGGACTACCCGTAATCAATCTGCAAGGCGCGCCGCCGATACCTCTGAGAGGCCAGGCCACTAGTATCTGCGAATTTGCAGGCGTTGGCGTCGAAGTCAATGTGGTGAATTTCTTTTGGTATCGAATTGCCGACCTGAAGCATGATACCCAATACAGTAATCTTTTTGGTCAGCTATATGCTTCAGAGGCCAACCCTTGGGACGCGAATCGCACCGAGCTCATCCGAGAAGAACTAGACCCAGCGACGGGACTTCCTTTCACGGGGACCGGAGGTCAAGGGCGAGCGGCGCCAGAAATTGTTGCCGAGTATGCTGTCGATTTGAAATTTGAAGTCACTTACACGAGCCCAGTTGGACCGAACCCCACTCAATTGCTTTCAACAACGCCTGCCACCGGTGACACGCCCTATACGATTGCTGGGCTTGGTACCGGCGATCCTCGACGGATACGTAGCGTTCGCGCAAGGCTCAGCGTGCGCTCGCGAGAGGCTGATCGAGCCCAAACAATTCCCGGCGTGGGCCTGTATCGGCTGGGGATTACACCAACCAATGGCGTGAAGACCTTCGCCAGAGTTCGCACGCTGCAATCCGATATTGCGATCCCTAATCATTTTTGAGTAGCTCAGCAATGAAATACGCGTTATTTTGCAGCCCCACTGTCGATCGCCGAGAACGCGAACGCGGTGCAGCTTTGTTTGTAGTGGTTATGGTCATAACACTTTTGACCGCCGTGGGGATTTTCGCGGCGCGTTCGACGAGCCTGGTGGATGCCGCAACTGGTTACGGGCGCCAGGCTGCGCAAACGTTGGCGTTAGCGGACTACGGCGCAAAACTTGTCGCGAGTGAATTGGGTCAAGGGCGTGCGCCGCGCGTGTTTCAGATCATGGACCTGCGAAATCAATACTGCCCTTCCTACGGCAGTTCAGTAACGACGCCTCAACCTTGCTACGTTTACGACTACAGCCAACTAGAACTGCGCGTTGTGCAAAATGCGGGTTTCAATGTCATTGATTTTCAGTCTGCCAACCCGGGCAGTCTCGGCACGCCGATGGTTGATCCGAGTGCACCTTCCGGCATCGATGGAGTATTGCAAGTCGAGCTTTATGATCCCTTCGAAGTCTCGAATATAAAGGGAGAAAGCGCGTCAAAGGCGTCCGGACGCGAGGTAACGATCAATTCGATCGCCCAGGTGAGGCCCTTTTCGGCAACAACCCAGCCGACTCAAAACAACTCGGTTTGGTGTAGCAACGACCCAACTTCCACGTCAGCCAGCGTATTGAGCGTTCGCACGCAGATTGTTGTTCCAACTTTATGATGCTGTCGTCAAGGAGCGTCTTTCATGATTCGGATTACACGTAGTTCACTGATTTTGGGTACAGTTTTCCTGACGCAAGTGGCAGCAAGGCAAGCCGCAGCTCAATCTGACATCAGTGCGGCCGCCCCCAACGTCTTACTACTCGTAGACACCTCCGGTTCGATGGAATACATGACGTCGTCCACGAATCAGCCTACCTGCGATCCTAACAGTGCGATCAACTCTCAGAAGAGCCGCTGGGTGAACTTGGTCGAGGTCCTTACGGGAAGTATCAATAACTACCGGTGCGCGACAGTCGACCGGTCCAGCACGGCCTTCGTGAATGAGTTTTCACTGGGTGGAAACCGCCCGGCTGATTACGGTTCTTCAATCCCCTATCACCGTCCCATCAGCGGCAATTGCATTGCTGGACCGGGAACCATCAACCTGACTGGTGATGCGTTTGCCGTCTCAGACATCGTGGGCGGCACGCGCGTAGGATACCATCAGTACAACGCGCCCTCCAATAGTTGCACCTTCAGCCAAAATGCCTCGGATGGCCTATTGTCGACTTACGCATCAAAGGTGAGGTTCGGTTTGATGACGTTCGATACGAGCACGAACGCCGGCACCGGCCACAACGGTAAAGCCGCAGCCTTTGCGGATGGCATTGCGGGGACGTGGAGTTACTTTCTAACTAAACACCAAGGCAAGCCGGGAAGCTGCTCCACTATTCCTGTGCCAGATTTTGAAGTAGGGGCAAGAAATGCAGCCGCTCCCCCGTGGGAAGGCCGCATGGTGGCCTTTGGTGACCCGTCGCCCAACTCAAATGACGTAAACGACAACCCGACGACGCGGGCCCAGTGGATTCGAGAAATCCTACTAACGACGCGACCCTATTCCGCAACTCCAATAGCCGGCATGCTGGACGACGCGCGTGCATTTCTCTGGCAAGATACGACGAAGGACCCACTGGACCCGGCGGGCATCAAGGATTTTGGCCCCTACAACGACCCCTATTTACTGGGCGGCTGTCGAAAGAACTACGTCATTCTGTTGACGGACGGCGAACCCAACCTAGAACTCCGCCCCTTTTGCGAGGGTGCCGGCCCTCCCCCCGGCCAGTGCCCCTACGACCACAGTTACGAGATTTCTCGTGATTTGTACAATCAGAGCGGCTCAAAGCAAGTTCAGACATTCGTAATCGGCTTTGCAGTTTCTCAAGTGACTCTGGCGGACGGTACGGCAAAGGACTGCCGAACCCTGACGGCCACTGATGTTGATCTTACCAGTCCCACCAGTTTATGTTCACAGAACATCAACAACGCCCAACTGCACGCCTGTTGTGTTCTCGATCAAATTGCGTACAACGGCGGGACCAATCACGCCTACTTTGCCGACAACACGACGGAGCTACGCTCGGCACTGAGTTCCGTCCTTTCCTCGGTATCGACGAGCACGACGAGCCGAACGTGGCCGGTTATGGCATCGGGTTCGGCAACTGCCACGGGAAGTGGCAATGTAGCGGGTTATCGGTTTTACACGTCGTTTCGACCAAGATTGGACCTCGCCAATGCCGGACTTTGGTCAGGGGTAATTGAACGCAATCGCTTCGTGTGTACTACACCCACGGGTGGCGGCACGCCGTCAGCGGACTTGCAGCCTGTCGACAGAACCGTCGGAGATGAATTTGCGGACAATGTGAATTCTGGCAACGGAACCGGTGATCGACGTTTTTATACCTTCATGGGTAACAATGAAAGTGGCGTCATCTATTCGACTGGCATGCTCCGACCCAACATGGTGACGGATGACGGAGCGGGCCTTCACACAGGGCAACAAACCACAGCACCGGGAACATTG
Organism: Myxococcales bacterium; assembly: GCA_003154095.1. Taxonomy (GTDB): domain Bacteria; phylum Myxococcota_A; class Polyangia; order Polyangiales; family Polyangiaceae; genus FEN-1139. The sequence goes on from PMCK01000229.1 coordinate 5,686, forward strand.
GACGACTTTGTCAGCAAAGTGCTCCCCGCATCCATGAACATTACCGATTCGACGTGTGCCACTGACTCGCCGTCTCGAACCGCCGGTGCGTGCCGAGACACCCGATTACAATGGTTGTTGGGGCAGCCCGTGGTTAATAAGACTACTACTTATACTCGCTGCGCAAACCCCGGCACCGCTAACTGTAGCCTCGTCGCCGACGTTTATCATTCGACGCCGGTCATAGTGAACCGCCCCACCGATGCGCCCCGCGATCAGACGTATCAAACATTTGCTAGTGCCTGGGCGCAGCGACCTCTAATGTTGTACACTTCAACAAATGACGGCTTTCTGCATGCCTTCAAAGTGGCATCGAATCAAACTTCGGGGGACTCGCTGCTAGTGAATACATTGGCAAATAATGAACTTTGGGCATTCATGCCGCCCGCAGTATTACCCGATGTAGTTTCGGAATTTCCGGGGACACACCTCGAACTATTGGACGGCGCACCTGTCGTTGCCAATGTGGTAGCAGCCCCAACTGGCAATACTTATCCGGACAACAGCCCTAAGTATGCATTCGAGCGTACTGCACCTTCATTCGCGTCAGCTACGTCCGGAGACGCTAGCGCCACTACCTGGCGAACCGTACTCATTCAAGGTTTTGGTAAACACCGCGGGGGCTATTTTGCCCTCGATATTACGAATCCGGATACCGGGAGTAATAGCCCTTACACGGGGAATTTTCCCGGACCCAAGTTCCTTTGGCAACTATCCGAGACTGGTCCTAATCGCTGGTTGTTTGGGCCAAGCGGGGCCACTCCGCTGATCACGACCCTGTTCTTTCATCCTACCACGACTGATACAGTAGATCGTGAAATTGCAGTTGCCATTTTACCTGGCGGCAACGCCGACGCGGACGCCTCAGGAACGGTCACTCGGGCCAATCCCACGCCGGACGGGATCAGTTCGCCGTACCTGGTTCGAACCGCAGTCCCCAAGTACACATCGACGGACGCGATAGCCGCTCGCTCGTTGACGATTGTTCGATTGGACACGGGGGAAATCGTCCGAACATTTAGGCGTAGCAAGACCGAAGGCAATTTGCCCGCCTCGATTCGAGATCGAGTCAACCTGGCGGATCTCGACTCGCCGATCACCGGGCAACCCGTGGCCTACCCTGCCCTCGTCGGGTCACTCGCGGACCGCGTTTTCGTCGGTGATCGCGACGGTGGACTTTGGCGAGTCGACCTTTCCGCAACCGACCCGTCGAACTGGACAATGAAATTGTTCTTTGATGCCTATACAGGCCATCAGCCGACGGAGGGACAGCCCGTCGTAATGCCTCCGCAGCTATCTATTGATGACTCGGGGCAGGTCACCCTAGCCTTTTCGACAGGCAGTCAAGACGATTTTTCCGCCAATAGTTCAATGATCAACTTCGTGTGGTCTCTGACTGAACAAGTAGATTGGGCCCACAAAACCTTCGTGCCCGTCGTAAATTGGTATCGTCGGTTTAACAATGGCGAGCGGGTCGTGGGCCCCATGCAACTTTTCGGTAGTGGCCTCTACTTTGCGACCTACCAGGCAGATTCCGGAGCGACCGCTTGCGGCAACGGCTCTAGCAAGATTTGGGGCATGAACTACAACACCTTGGTGGACTCCGTTCTCGACAAGGACAACCCGCCAATAACTCCCTCTGACGCCATTGTTAACTCATCAAAGTCACTGGGCGGCAGGCCCTGGCTCCCTGAAGATGGAGATCCTGCAAAATCCACGCGAGTCCAATTCCTGGACAACAATAGCAGCCTGCTTGCCGGTGCTACCATATTTGGCGTAGCCGTAGCGCAAAAGCCCAGCTGTGTTGACAATTCGACACCCACGGACAGCTTCTTTGGAACGGGCCTGGTTCATACGACGATGCCCAATGTTACGCCCGCTACGTATGAGCTCGTGATGCAGACTGGGGCATCTGGCAAGTCTACTACGACCGGCGCCGTTACCAATGTCACGACCATGCAGTTGCCGCCCCCCGACAACAGTCCTCGCATAGCTTCCTGGGCCACGATCATGGAGTAGTCATGGCACATAAGAGCCTATGGATTGGGCTGCTCCTTTTCGGCTGCCGCCATCACCAAGTGCCAACGGCCGTCACATCAAACGACGCGGGCGTACCTCAGCAAGCGGTCGATCGTCTGCTCCCCGGTGAATTGGGTCAAAGCAAGCTCTTGGTATTCGGCTTTCCAATCCCACAGGGCATGAACGTTGAACGTCGATATGCCGATAGCGTGCATCTCGTCGGGCCCATATCACCCACGGCCCTTACGGCTTACGTGCGCGCCCACGCGGCAACTGGTCCTGCCGAACTCATAGGGAGCCGAAAGGTATTTAGCAAAATACACATTCGGGGTGGTGATCCAAGCCGCCTCTACAATATTGAAATCGACGACTCCGGCGCTGCCCGACGACTCATCGTGACCGACGTCACGCCACCACCACTGGAGCCAGGGTTGTCGGATGAAGAACGCTGGAGGCGCGCTGGCTATAACCCTGATGGCACTCCGATACCTTCAGCGGAGCCTAGGTAGCGAACACGTTGAGTGACGCGTCACCGACCGGCTTCGTCGTTCAGGCGCATTGCCTCAATCAGCAGCATACTTATTCGACGTTGCGGTCGTTGCGACGGATCGATATTTTGTGGTTCGAACGTATATTTGCCCTTCTTCCATTGAACCACCTCGCGCAAAACATCTATCGGATCCTTTTCAGTAGGCCCTGACTGCGTCAAAACGATTGTACCCTCGACGACCTCGATCACAATTGCCGGTTTGCCCCGCACTTGAACGCGAATACGACCCGTTCTTCGTTCCATTTCCAACATGGTCAAGAACGTGGGCACGGAAATTTGCGATACGTCTCCATGCACAGCCGCCGTGTCGCCCACCGACGTCGGCGCGTCGGTGTGAACGCTGTCGCGCCGTGCGCGCAGGCGAAGCGCCATACCAAGTAGCGCGTCCACCTGGGCAATGACTTCGTCGTATCGAAACGGTGGCGTGAGGAAGACATCGGCCCCGAGCGCCAAACCCTCCAACCTTGCTGCGTGATCGTCCTTCTGAGCCAATAGCAAAATGGGGGTGCCTGCCAATTTGGTTTTGTCGGCACGGATACGTCGAGTCACCCAAAAGCCATCGATATCCGGCAAGACTACGTCACAGAGCACGCAATCGGGTTGACTGGACACTGCATCGTCGAAACCACCGCGTGCCGTCGTGGCCACTTGAGTCGTATAGCCCGCGTCCGAAAGGAACTTCGAGATGAGTGTGGTGAGCCACTCATCAGCTTCGATAATCAGGACGCGACCACGCGACACAAGCTCAACGTATCACGTGCTGCATCCCCTGTGGACAACCTGAAAACAAGGGGTGCCTCCCGGGGCGCGCCAAAACTCCTCGCGCCGAGGGTCACGCGGCCAGTTCCAAGCCCTTCCCACTTGGAAACGCCCGCAACGAGCATCCTATTAGGACCGGCCATTGGGTGCTGACGTCGGGTCACCCTCAAAGACACGAAAGTGCTGGCCGAAACGCTGGCACGCGGTACCAGTTGGCCTCGTGACGGATCAGCCTCTAAAACAAACCCCACTCTGCGCGGAACACGAACGTCTTGGTGCCCGGATAGTCCCCTACGCGGGCTGGAAAATGCCAGTACAATATGCGGGCATCGTCGCCGAGCATAATTGCGTACGACAGCAAGCCGGGCTTTTCGATGTGTCGCATATGGGGCGCCTCGAAATAACGGGCCCTCGAGCCCTCGACGCCGTCAATCGGCTTATTACCAATGATCTGCTGCGGGTTCCCAACGGGCGCGCTGTTTACGCCTGTTGCTGCCGGGCGGACGGCGGCATTTTGGATGACATAATAGCGTACCGTCATTCGCCCGAGCACGTCTTGGTCGTGTGTAACGCGTCCAATCTCGACAAAATCCTGGGGCATTTTGAATCGGAGTTAGGCGAAGGCGCCCACCTGGTCAACCTGAGCCCGACAACGGGTCTGCTTGCCTTGCAGGGCCCGCGCGCGCTAGACATCATCAATAAGGTCAGTCAGAAACCTTTGACAGACCTCCCGAAGTTTTCTTTTGCCAGTGCGAAAATCACGGACACTGATGCGCTCGTAGCGCGAACCGGTTACACCGGCGAAGATGGCTTCGAGATATTTATCCCCGCTGGTGATTTGGCGGCGTGCTGGCGTAGTCTGCTCGACGCGGGCAAGTCATATGGAATATCACCCATTGGACTTGGAGCGCGAGACACGCTGAGACTGGAAGCCTGCCTCTCCCTGTACGGGCACGAAATTGACGAGTCGATTCATCCACTGGAAGCCGGAATTGGCTTCGCTGTCAAACTCGACAAATCGGACTTTCTAGGACGCACAGCATTGCTTGAAAGAAAGGCCCAAACTTCGACGCGAAAGTTGGCTGGTTTGATGATGACCGGACGCGGGGTAGCTAGGGACGGCTACGCCGTCATCGACGCTCAGGGTCACAACTTAGGCCGTGTAACGTCCGGAGCGCCCAGCCCAACCCTAGGTCGAAATATCGCCATGGCCTATTTGCCACCCGCGTTGACCGCCATTGGAACGACGGTCCAAGTCGATTGCAGGGGCAAAGCCGTGTCAGCCGAGGTTGTACCGATGCCATTTTACAAACGTTCACAAGGCAATTAATTACAGCTTGTCACGCAATGACCGGCCAGGAACACCATCACGGACACTGTTAAGGATCGACTCATGACGGGCGCAAAAGAAGTAAAATCCGATCGGCTTTACACGAGGGACCATGAATGGGCTTTGTCGCAAGGAGACGAGGTTCTAATTGGCATATCCGCATTCGCCGTTGATCAATTGGGCGACATAACTTTGGTAGATTTATCCGCGGCAGCGGGCCAGCATCTGGATGCTCACCAAAGCTTTGGCACGATTGAAAGCGTAAAGACGCTAAGCGACCTTTTTTCCCCCGTTTCCGGAACGGTATTGCGCATTAATCAAGACTTGCTCGATAAACCCGAATGGGTCAACGAGGACTGCTGGGACAAAGCTTGGATGATAGCAATCCGTCCCGATGAGCCACTAAAGTCCGGCGACGACTTAATGGATTCGCCCGCATACGCCACGCATCTAGAACAAGCAGGCTGAGCATGACGAGCACTGGTGGGAATTCCCTTCCCTTTATGGATGCCTATTGCTCCTACGTCGACCGGCATTTGGGCTCTAGTACCGGCGACATTGCCAGCATGTTGTCGACGCTGGGCTACCAAAGCCTGGAGCAATTGATCAATGCGGCCATTCCTCGATCCATCGCTCATGATGGGCCGCTGAAATTGCCTGATGGTGCCAGCGAGTCCGAGGCGCTTGCTGAGCTAAAACTGATCATGGCCAAAAATCGGCCGATGCGAACATTCTTGGGACTCGGTTACGCGCCGAGCCATATGCCCGCCGTCATTCAGCGCAATGTCCTCGAGAACCCCGGATTTTACACCCAGTATACACCCTACCAGGCTGAAATAGCCCAAGGGCGCCTGGAAGCGCTGTTGAATTTTCAGACCCTTGTCAGCAGCCTTACAGCATTGCCCATTGCAAATGCCTCGTTGTTGGACGAAGCAACCGCGGCTGCCGAAGCGATGGTCATGTGTCGCGGGGCGTCGAATGCACCTGAGCGCCCAATTCTGGTAGACGAGGGTTGCCATCCTCAGACGATCGCGGTGGTCCGCACGAGGGCGCGTGCCTTAGGCATCAATGTTCTGGTCGAGAAAATTGCGCAATCCGGTATCGAGAAGCACC
>PMCK01000633.1 GCA_003154095.1 Myxococcales bacterium
CGTGTTGGCGACTATGTCGCGGTGAAATTACTATCGCGGCAATTGCTACACAGCAAAGAGGCCCGCGGGCGTTTCGTGCGAGAGGCCGTTGCGGCCAGCCAGTTGCGCTCACGGTTCGTGGTGCGCGTATTCGATGCTGGAGAGACTGACGACGATGTCCCGTTCATAGTAATGGAACTATTGTCAGGCGAAACGTTGGAGGAACGCATCATTCGCGAGCATCGTCTGCAGCTCGACGAAACGGTTCGATTCGGAGTGCAGATCGCTCGTGCACTGAGCCATGCGCATCGCAGGGGCATCGTTCACCGAGACTTAAAGCCCGCGAATGTCTTCTTACATTGCGCGCCCCCGTTTGCGAGTGACGTCGCAATCGCCAAAGTGTTGGATTTTGGCATAGCAAAGGTTGAAGACACGGCAGATTCGTCTCACGTTTCCCGCGACGGTGCAGTGCTTGGCACGCCGCAATACATGAGTCCGGAGCAAGTGCGCGGCCTCTTGAACGTGGATTATCGGGCTGATCTATATGCTCTTGGGATGGTCGTCTTTACGATGCTCACGGGAAGGTCTGCCTTCGATGCCGAAGGGCTCGGGGATTGGGCATTCAAGATTTGCACATTCCCGCTACCAAAGCTTAGTACCTTTGTGCCCGGCCTCCCTGCGATGCTCGATGCCTGGTTCGGTCGTGCTTGCGCGCGTGAACCAGAGCTTCGCTTTCAAAAGGCCCAAGACTTTGCGATGTCACTCCAACTCGCTGCGGGTTTCGATGGGCCCCTCGAGCAACATTTGGACGGCGGTGGCAGCTCAATTAATAGCGAGCGACCCGAGCCGCCTTCGTTCGAGTTCGAACGCCACAGTGAATTGCCGACGCTCAGATTCATACCCAGGGTCGAGGACTGACAAGTGGCCGTCTTTGCGCTACGCTGCGCAGCATGTTTGGTCGCTGGCTCAATCACGCATCTGCTGTTCGAGAATTGGATGGGGCAGAGCAATTGGAACTCACGGTGCGTTCGGAACTTCCGAATGCGGACGCGGAAACGGTCTTGGTAGTCACGGCCATCGTGGGGCTACTAGGTGCCGTCGCTTATGCAGACAGTGACTATTCGGTTCAAGAACAGGCGCGGGTTCGAGAGGAATTGACTCGGGTTGACGGCATGACACCGAGTGGTATCGAGGCCGTTTGCGCGGCGCTCAAGCGGCATATTCTCGAGATTGCTACCGTTCAGTCCCCGCATTATTCACGAGTCTTGCGCGAACTTGCCGATCAAGAACTGCGCATTCAAGTACTGGAAATGTTGGTAGCCCTGGCGGCGGCTGATCAAGTCATCACCAGCGCGGAAACGAACGTAATGCGCCAAATTACGACAGCGCTTGGGCTGACTCAGCGCGACTACAATGCGGCTCAAGCCAAATATCGGGATAGATTGGCCGTTTTGCACGTGAATACCTGAGCCTGACCCGCTAACTATTTTTTGAAGGGGCGGCACGCGCCAGGCAAACTGTCCCGCATGAGCGACTCAAAGCTAGCCATCGTCACGGGGGCAACTGGCGCCATTGGCGGCTTTTGGCTCACGCCGTCACTTCCTTGCGACGCCAAAGGTAATAGACTGCCGGGTACACGAGTAGCTCCATGATGAAGCTCGTTGCGAGTCCNNGGCAAAAGTCCGAGCATGGCAGCAAAGACGGTCATGGCTTTGGGCCGCACGCGTTTGACCGCGCCGTGAATAATGGCTTCTACGAGATCGGATCGCGTATTGAGCATCCCATTCTTCTTGTATTCATCGTGCGACAGATCCAGAAATAGCAGCATAAATACGCCCGTTTCTGCGTCCAGACCCATCAGGGCGATCATGCCCACCCACACGGCGATGGATATATTATATCCGAGCCCCCAAAGTAGCCACACAGCGCCTACCGCCGAAAATGGCACCGCAAGCATTACAATGCTCGCTTTGAACGCGGACTTAGTATTCATGTAGAGCAAGCCGAAGATGACGACGAGAGTGAGCGGCACAATGAGCTTGAGTCGCTCTCGCACGCGCAGCATGTTCTCGTATTGACCGCTCCACACCATTGAATACCCGGTTTGCAGTTTTACTTGGGCCGCTACGGCACGCTTCGCCCGAGTTACATAAGTGCCCACGTCTACCTTCGAGGTATCGAAATCTACGAACACGTAGCCTGCCAGAAGTCCATTTTCATCCCGGATCATGGACGGGCCTTGCGTTAACACGACGTCCGCAATCTCCTCCATTGGGATCTGTCCCTGTCCGCTCGGAAGCGGTATCAGCACCCGGCGAAGCTTGGACAAGTCTTCCCGGTAGTCACGGGCGTAACGTACATTAATGCCGTAGCGTTCTCGCCCTTCGACCGTGGTGCTTTGGTTTTCTCCGCCAACGGCGGTCATGACCAGGGTGTTGGCATCATCGACGGTCAAGCCATAGCGGGCTAGCCTGTCGCGCTTGAGCACGAAGTCCAAAAAGTAGCCCCCGGCGACTCGCTCTGCATAAGCACTCCTGGTGCCGGGAACAGTAGATACTGCGGCCTCGGTGGCTCGAGCTATCTTTTCAACTGTGTGCAAATCTGCCCCCATGATTTTTATGCCTACCGGTGTTCGAATGCCAGTAGACAACATGTCGAGGCGCCCTTTGATAGGCATTGTCCACGCGTTCGAGATGCCCGGAATTTGCAGAGCAGCGTTGAGCTCGTCCTCCAATTCAGGTTCGGTAATTCTGTCCCACCAGATAGGACGAAATAGGGGCTTTAGCCACTCCGGAGCGCGAGCAGAGTACCAGCGCGGCTTGTGCCGCCATTCGTTCTGGGGTTTGAGAAGGACCGTGGTTTCCATCATGGTAAACGGCGCCGGATCGGTCGAGGTGTTGGCGCGGCCAGCCTTTCCGAAGACCCGTTGTACTTCGGGAAAGGACATCAGGATCTTGTCCTGCACTTGAAGCACCTTTTGCGCTTCGGCAACCGACATGCCCGGCTCTACCGAGGAAGGCATGTAGAGGATTGTCCCTTCGCGCAATGGCGGCATGAATTCCGAGCCAAGTTTGAGGTAAACCGGGACTGTGCTCGCCATGATCAGCAGCGCCACGAAGATCGTCATCTTGGCGTGACGCACAACGAACCGGCAGGGCTTTTCATACAAGAATTGCAAGAGCCGACTAACGGGGTGTCTGTCTTCGGAATAGTACTTTCCGACTAGCAATTGTGAGGCAATCCAGGCCAAAAACCGCGGGCGAAACGTGAACGGATCGATTCGCGCAAATAGCATGCGCATGGCGGGATCTAGTGTGATGGCTAGCAGCGCTGCTATGGCCATGGCCAAGTTCTTGGATATGGCGAGCGGTCGGAACAGGCGCCCCTCTTGATCGACCAATGTAAACACCGGCATGAAGGCGACGGCAATGACCAACAGTGAAAAGAATACGCTCGGGCCGACTTCCATCAACGCCTCAAGGCGCACTTGATGAAAGTCCCCCTGCTTGCCGTCTTTGATCCAATGGTAAATCTTGTTGTAAGCGTTCTCGACTTCGACGATGGCACCGTCAACCAAGACGCCCACCGAAATAGCGATGCCAGCCAGGGACATCAAGTTGGCATTGAGNNCCCATGAGCTTCATCGGAATGAACGCGAGGGCCACGGATACCGGGATGGTAATAATGGGGACGATCGACGAGGGGAAATGCCAGAGAAAAATCAGAATGATAAGGGAGACAACAATCATCTCCTCAATCAGCTTGTCACGAACGGTATTGATGGCTCGACCGATGAGGTCGGAGCGGTCGTACGTCGTCACGACTTCCACGCCAGGTGGAAGTGCGGGTTTGAGCTCCGCCAATTTGGCTTTGACGCGCTCGATGAGATTCAGCGCATTTTCACCCTCGCGCATGACCACGATGCCCCCGACCACGTCACCCTGCCCGTTGTA
>PMCK01000096.1 GCA_003154095.1 Myxococcales bacterium
GACGAATTTCCCATTATTGCCAAGTCGTTTTCAAAGGACGTCTTCGAAGTTGGGATGACCTTTGCGTTTGAGCCCAAAGTTGTTTTTCCAGACCTAGGTGCCGTGGGGATTGAAAATACTTTTGTCTTACAACCCCATGGACTCGAGCAGCTCACGTTCACGGATGAAGCGTTGGGTATCGTGAACTAGGCGAGTTCGCGCCTTGCTGCTGACGCGCAGGGACGCGGTGCGGGTGGCAACAATGTGCTTTGCGTCGCGGAGTTCAGGTTAGCCCCAGCCGGCTGCGTGCCGAAACTACGACAAAAAAGCTCAAACATTTTCGCAACCGATTCGTTCGAGCCGGGCCTTTACCCAATCAGACTCTGAGTGCAGTCCATTATGCTCGTACAGGTCCATCAATCGCCGGTATCGTGAACGGATATCGAAGCGCAGGTTGTATTGGAGCATCTTGAGGCATAGTGGGCAGGGTTCGAGCGGCGCGCGGTCCATTTCCTCCAGGGAATTCGAGCCATTCATCAAGCATTCGTAGCGTCGACAATGGACGAGCGAGAACATGTGCCCAGTTTCATGGGCTAGCACCTTGAAGCTGCGCAGGACTTGCTGCCGGCGGCTTTGAGCATTCTCTGGCTCGCCCCAAAATCGCGCGCTGTAGCGCGCGAGTGAATAGACGCCGACGCGTTTCTCCAGAGTGGCTTCACCAAAGACGTAATTCCAGGCGGGCTCGGGGTACAAGTCATCCATGGTGATGCCGAGCAAACAGACAGCATCGGGCGGGAGATGCGCGTCCGCCAACCATTTCAGCAGAGTGCCGGTGTGATGTTGTAACCAGTGGTTGTCCCCGTCTTGACGGACCCGTTGCCCGCGCCTGGGCGGCATGAGCAGAGGGGCAAGGCGAACCTTGGTGTCGAAGAACACCGAGGTAAAGGCGACGAGTTCGCTCAATTGCGTGCGCTCCGCCGGGCTAAATGTTCCCAAAGGTTGCAGTACGAGAACACAGCGTTGACCACGTCGCCCAGTGGGGCGTGAAGCGACATATTCGTCGAAATTGAGGCCCGTCTCCGAAAAGCGCGCCAACCAATCGCCGGGTTTGGGGCGGCGCTTTTGCTCGAACTGGTCCGAGTCCGCCCCGAACGCGCGGTCCTTTTCGTTGAACGGCACTTCTGTACCAAAAGGCAAAAGCTTTGGCACACACTGTGAGGGGGGAGATGTCCGATCACCCACAGTGGCTGCAGCGGAAGACTTAGCAGGCGTAGGCCGAGTAGGGACGCGCCCATTATCCGTGGGCGGCTTCGGCCCTTCGCAGCCCAAAGGTCCTATCATTGGGGTGAGTGCCGCCCACGCGAGCAGACTCCTTCGTGATAGCAATGGCCTCGAACCCGGGGGCACATCACATTGAGACAGCGAGCTTTGAAAGAAGTTTCCGCAGGCCTGTCAGCCTGTGTATTTGTCGACGGGTCGCGCTGCCCGCTCGCAGCGCCATCGTTTATGCACGGGCATGCTATAACTTGGAGATGATCCTCCTGTACACCGCGCAAGATCTCGTGGACGCTCAAATGCTGGTGGATCAACTCAATGAGAGCGGCATCGAGGCTACCGTGAGAAATAGCGAATTGCAGGGGGCCATCGGTGAGCTGCCCTGGTCACTGCGACCGGAGGTATGCATTTTGGATCCGCGTGACCTAGAGAGAGCTATCGCATTGAAGGAAGAGTACGAACGCTTGCGCGCTAAACCCATCATAGGTGACGAGCGCATTTGTCCAGCCTGTGGTGAGTCGAGCCCGCCCAACTTCGAAGTGTGCTGGAAGTGCCGTAAGACGTTTGCGTGAAGGGGCTTCGGGTAGCCGACGGCGCCCGCCCCAGCAACCCGGCCCACAACGGCATTCCGAAAGCCCACGTGCGCGTTGGCTCTTTGAAGGCAGGAAACGACCCTTGCGATTCAGCGCCGCGTGCGAATCGGTTTCATAATGCTATGACGCGGGCCACTATGGCCCCGAGAATTAAACCGCGCGCGTTTGTGGTAACCGTTGCAACAGCTGCGGTTGGGATAACAACGGCCTGTCTTCGCCCTCCCGAACTTCCCTCCGAGTCGAGACCCGCCACCGACAAGCCTACCACGGCAGCGAGCGTTGCCGCAGCACCCAGCCTGAAGTTTGTCGACACCCGCCTTAGCCAAACGCAAAATGCAACGTTGAGCCTTTCGATTGATGCAAACAAATCCGTTCGCACGATCCAAAAGCGCAGATTTCTCGGAACCAATATTGCAATCTGGAATCAGTCGTCTACGTTCCGGGATCCAGAAGTGCACAAGTATTTCAAGGACGCGGGCATTGGGCTTATCCGCATTCCTGGAGGCAGCGCGTCCGATCAATATTTCTGGAACGGTAACGGCGTACTAAACGGGACCCGGATCGATCGCAGCAAATATCACGATGGCACCTGGAAGATCGACTATTCGAAGTGGGCGCCCGGGTTCATGGGTTTCTTTGGTTTTCCCAAAGATCCAATGAAAACCGAGCTCAGTGACTGGCAAGGCAACTCGAATGTCAAGGACCAGTTGGACTTCGTCAAGTCACTGGGCGCCGAGACACTCATCACGGTCAACGCAGGGACGGGAACACCGCGCGATGCGGCAGAATGGGTCAAGTGGGCCAACCACACTAACGGTTATGGCGTGAAGTTTTGGGAGGTCGGCAATGAACTCGGCGGGAGCTGGGAAGCGGGCACCGTGCGGGCCGACGGAAAAACCATGGATAGCGCCATCTACGGCGCGATCTATCGAGATTTCTCCAAAGCAATCAAAGCTGCCGATCCCAAGGCACTGGTCGGAAGCCAAGGGGGCGTCGAATTCATCAAGGGTGCGCTCGCACACAAGGATGCTCCAGTCGATTTCGTGACATACCACGATTACTTCAGTTCAGACGCCATCTCTCCAGTGGCTTTGTTTCAGACGCTCGACAAGATCAAGCCCGCAATCAAAGAAGTCCGGGATGCAGTCCAAAAATTGCGCCCGGGCAAAAACATCCTGATTGGAATGACGGAGTTCAATGCACAGTTGTTCGAGGGCGCACAGACTTCCGATGTCAACAGTGGCCTTTGGCTGACAGCCGCACTATTGGAAATGATGTACGGTGGCCTCGACTTTGCCACGCAGTGGGACTCGTTCACCCAAAAGCCAGACAAGGGGGGCGGACACGGCTTCATGGTCGAGCAGGGCGCATTGCCGAAAGCCGAGTACTGGACGTACGTCATTCTCAACCGATACCTGGGGGACAAGCTGCTAAAGATCGAGGTGACGTCCAAGGACGTCCGCGGTTACGCTTCGCGCGATGAAACGGGTGCCATTTACGCAATTGCCGTCAATACTTCGCAGAAGGATGGCTACGACCTCGATTTTCGCATTGCTGGAGTAGAGGTCGCGCCGATTGCGGATTGTGCTCGCTTTTCGCAGCGTGAATATTTTTGGGATGCGAAAGGATTCACGACTCCCTGGAACAGTGGCCCTACCGAGATGCGCCTGCCCGTACACGGTGCATCGATCCCAGTTCTTCCCGCATCGCTCATCGCGTGTAAGTTCACGCCGACAAAGTATGAAGCATCCATGACGGTGCTAGGGCCAACTAGCTTGAACTTGGTCAACGGCGGGCGCGCGCCGCTTCAGGTCCTGTTGCTAAAGAAGGATGGGCAGCCTGCTTCGGGTGTCAAGGTGAGCGCGCAGGGGTCGCAAGGTTTCAAAGTGGAACCAACAGAAGCTCAGGTAGATGCGAAAGGACTAGCCTATTTCGAGTTCGCAGCGTCCAGTGAATCGATGGCTGGGCAGATTCAGCTCAGTTCAGCAGGGGTTACTTCAACCATTTTTCCGGTAAGTTCAGTCGAACCCGAGATAGTCCTGCGCGGTTCAACCAAAGCTCCAATCCAGGAGTCGGTGCCCATACTCGCCGCGGTTCGTAGCAAGAAGGGCTCTCGTTACGCGTTGGTCGAATCCTTCAACCATATTGCCTCGGTAGAAGCACCCGGCGTGAATCCCACCCAGATCAATCTCAACGACGGGCTGGCTTCATTTGCAGTCTCTTCCGCGCAGGCGAATCGGTTGGGGCTGACATTCAAGGCCGCGGAACTTGTAGGCCACTTCGATATCGATTTTTACGAGCGCACTACTTCTGAAAAGTTGGTCTACCAATTCGACGATGCGTCGAGTTTGGCACACGCGACGGGCAAACTCTCATATCGCATCAATCCCAATATTCGCCCCAACGAAGGCGTCCTTGAAATAGCGTTGAACGATGCCCAAGGCTGGACTCAGGATGTTGTGGATTTCGAGAAACTCAACGAGATAAAGGATCTCGATCGAGCTGGCATCGAGGCGGTGTCGTTCGATCTGGCCGTGAGCGATACGTTTGCTTCTGGCAACCAATTTGCTGAGTTCGTAATGGTCCTGCAAAGCGAGGCCAATTATTGGATGCCGCTCGAGAAGATCGACCTCAACGGCCTTGCCAAGGGTCAATTCAAGAGGGTCACTTTGACTATCAAGCCCGATTTTCAGAAGGCGATGAAGGCATTCTTTAAAATCGTCCTTATCGTCAACAGCGGAGCCAAAGTGAGTGGCTCAATTTACATGAATGACCTGAGCTTTCAAATCCAGGGTACCAAGTGAACGGTTGGGCGTAATCGTTCCCATCCCGCCGTCTCTGGCAGTTGGCCTGCACCACCGGCATATTGCACGCTCGCTCGGTTTCCATCGGGCTGAAAACTCTCTTGTGTGTGATTTTTCCGTGCCGCAGCGACATAAATCGAACGGTCGCTGTGTGCGGTTAGACAACCGCGTCCAACGAGTGATATGACCCGCTCACCGAGATGCGCGAGCGATTTCCAGTCCAGCTATTTGTATTTGCGTTTCTGGGTTGGACATTTGATTTCTACGATCTTGTGTTGATCGGGTTCATCAAGAACTCGGTTGCTGCGGATCTGCATTTGACGCATTCGACCGAGGCATTAATGCTGACGATTGCGCTCAGTACCTCGGGCATCGGTGGGATTGTCTCAGGCATGCTGGCGGACCGCGTGGGCAAGCGCACATTGCTTTCGGTGACGGTGCTCACGTATTCACTCGGTTCACTGATTACTGGGCTGGCTCCATCGCCTGTTGTTTTTCTGCTAGGGCGCGCGATCGTCGGGCTTGGAGTGGGCGGAGAATGGGCGATTGGGCACTCGATGGTGGCCGAAGCCGTGGCGCCAAAGCTGCGCGGGCGCGCATCGGCTATGCTGCAAGCCGGGGAACCTACCGGCGTAGCGCTTGCTGCAATCGTCGGCTATCTGCTAGCGCCGGTCGTTGGCTGGCGTCTCGTATTGATTGGATCGAGCGCAACAGCCTTATTGGCACTGGTGGCACGGCGCTCGATTTACATTCCCAATACGCCAGCTGGGCGCGCTCCGTCGTTGCGCGATCTGACAGGGGCAGGCGTGCCGAGCCGAATGGCTAGGGCATGGCTTCTCGGCGTGTTCAAGCTGGGCACCTATTGGAGTTGTTACATCTGGCTGCCGGGGTTTCTGCTCCGAGAAATGCACCAATCGGTTGCACGCAGCGTTACCTGGATGCTTACCGCTCAGCTGGGACAATTGCTCGGAATGCTCACGTTCGGTGTCTATGCCGATCGCTTCGGGCGGCGACAGGCATTCTGTGCGTACTCATTGCTAACGGCCGCCGCGCTCGCGCCGCTTGCCTTTGCATGGCAAGCGCTGTCAGCACATCCAGCCGCTTTCTGGACTGTGATGTTCGCTCTGGGACTCGGATCGGGATGCACTGCGGGCTTCGGAGCATTGCTTGCTGAGCTGTTCCCGAGCGAAATCCGAGCGGGCGCAATGGGTACAACTTACAATCTCGCTCGCGCCGCTCAGCTGGGCGCGCCGCTGCTAGTCACTGTCGCGGTGCAGGGTCATGGCTTGGCCGGCGGGCTTTCAGTTCCACTGATCTTGGCATTAATGACCGCATCCTGGGTCTGGACACTACCAGAAACCCGGGGCATTGCATTGCCGTCGCTCAAGCGAAGCAATACTTAGCGACCTTGGGGTGTCTCGCAGCCCCGAGGCAATTGTGGAGCGACCATCCAAACTAACCGTCGATAGCCGCGAACCACGCCTCGGAGATTTCATACAGGAAATCCTCCGTAACCGTATCGCTCTCGGCGACGGCGTTGGCTGCGCCGAAGGTGTATACAGCCCGACCTACCGGAATTCCCGCTTCCATGATTGTGTAGGAATCCTCCGCCAAGGGGCGCATCACGAATTGACGCCCGCCATGCACAACGGTCTTTTCACCAAGATTTACGACAGGGGTGGCACTGCTCATGGGCCGACCCTAACATAATATTGGGACCACACAAGCCTCGTGTTTCTCCGGCATTTTCGAACAGGAGTCGGCATTGCCGATTGGCGTGAAAACCGCGCATCTGCAAACTCATGTCCAAGTGGGCGCACGACAAATAGGAATTGAAACGCAGCCTATCGTACGATCGGCTCCTACTCGTCGACCTTGGCGTTCTTCGTTACGGCACCCGTCGCCAAGTCGAATTCGAGCAAGCGTACCTTCTTCGGGTTCTGCCACGACGTGAAAAGGGCTGCCCGCTGTCGGAGCCGCTCCAACCGCCGCCTGGTGCACCGAGCGCGAGTGTCCTCGCGTTTCCGTGCCGTCACGCCAGGCAAGCAGACAAGCTCGGGTATGTCGCCAGTTACGCAGCCGGTGAAGACCTCGCTGTATCGCCGTCTTTTGGCCGAGATTTCTGCTCCAAGTCTTGCCCGCGTTCGCGCTCTCGAAGTGCGGCAAGTAGGCAACCGAGCGTACCGCCCAAGCAGAACCAATCGCCGAGCACCAAAGCTATCAATAGGTACACCCCGGCGAAGGCGAGCAAACCCATCGCGGAAGCCTTACGCACGAAAATCTCCGAAAAGTGGATCTTGCCAACGATGAAACGCCCGCCGCGCACGGCTCGAAATATGAAATAATTGTTGAGGTAGCGTAGGCTCGTCGTGCAAAGCGGCAGTGTACAGCTCCCGAGAACCGCAAAATAAAATGCCTCCCAGAAAACTAACTCGTGCGAATATATCCAGACGACCGCCAGTAAAATCGATATGCCGACAAGCGTGATCGCCGAATACACCTTGTACCAATTGTGACGTGCGGCAGCATTCGGATCGGCATCGTCGCGCGCCGGACTGCCTTCCCATTCGAACACCTCGCGCGCGCCGCCACGGTAGAGGCGGCCATTCGCCGCGGCAAGCAAATGACTAGTGCAATAGAGCGCCGCCCAAAGCAGCACGCCGGGCACCCAGCTTTTGATGAAGTAGTCGTGGAGCATCATGAGTCTTCCAACAACATCGTGTACGCGGCGCACACGGATTGCCACAGTGTGCCATCAATGACGATTGCAGTAGCGTCAACGATGGCGGAGCTCCACAGGACTCGGTAGCGCGGCGCTAAATTAGTATTAGGCAAGTGGGACGAAATCGTTTGCATAATAGTTACTCCCGTGAATAGTTGGTCTTTGACCCGAGCCACCACTTAGAATCTCTCCAAAAAACACTATGCGCGCCTAGAAGATTTTCGTGCCACTTGAAGCCTAGAGTCGCAAAACCGGCCTAACGTCAGTGCACGTAGGTGTATCTCATGGAATGATAGGGTCTCCGGTAGGGCAGTTCTACGACCCCCAACCAACGCCGCCCAGGAGTGCCAATGAAATCGACACTAGTTCGCCTCACCGCTTGCCTTTCATCCATTTTGTACTTTGCTGGCTGTTCGTCGCAAGAAGCATCTTCCGTAACGTGCAAAGAGGGAGATCCCGGTTGCGCCACGAGCGCCGGAGGCAACGGTACTGGTGGGTCTACTCAAGGCACAACGTCGGGTGGCGCATCCTCCGGCGGCGCACCTGCTGGCGGCGGCGGCTCGGCTGTGGGAGGCGTGCATTCTACAGGTGGCTCAACGGCCAACAGCGCGACAAGCGCTACAGGCGGTGCACCGTTTGCAACCGGTGGCACGACAGCCGGGACCGGCACGGGTGGATTACCCGGCACTACAGGCGGCTCGACGAGCGCTACTGGCGGCTCGACGACAATGAGCAGCACAGGTGGCTCAACGGGCGCTACTGGTGGCACGACGGCAAAGAGCAGTACAAGCGCGACGGGTGGCGCGTCGAGCGCTGTAGGGGGCAAGACATCAACTGGCGGCACGCCCGCGACGGGCGGCGCGCCCGCGACGGGCGGCGCGCCCGCGACGGGCGGCTCAGCCGGTTGTGCTGCAGTGGATCAGGGTAACAAGGCTGTGGCCAAACGCGGCGACAGGACGAGCGTCACCAACGATTATCTCAATCTCTGCGACATGCGCCTGCTCAACAACAATTGGGGGTCCGTGGCCATCCAGAAGAGCGGCAAGAGTTGCACCGCGCCGGAGAGCGTACAGGTCAATTCCGACGGCTCGCTCGGATGGACGTTCAGTCGTGGCAATTGCGCCGACGACGGGAGTCACCCCGATTACCCGGAACTCGAGTATGGCGTTGGCCCCTTTGGTTCTGCTAGTTCGCTATTGACCTCGCCCGCGTACTCTTCCACCACGCTGCTGCCGATCCAGGTCAAGAACATCCAGACTGCGATTGCGACCATCGACACCTTTGCAGTTAATTTGACGGGGGGTTCGAATTTCAACTTAAACATCGAGTTCTGGCTCAGTCGGAACAATCCGCTCACGAACACGGATGGTGGTGTGTATGCTGAGTTCATGGGCGTCTGGGGTTGGGACCCGGCCTCCACCTGGTGGAATTGCACCCCTGCGCTCAACCAGTCGGTCACTTCCAGTGGGAAGACCTATAACCTCTGTCACCAGAGCGACACCTGGGGCACTACTTGGCGCTTCTTCCAATTCGAGGCAACCGGTGGCGCGCAGCGCAGCTTCACCGGATCCGTGGACATCAAGGCGTTCCTCGATTGGTTCTTTGGCAGCAGTTACGTCTCGGGAGCCACGAAAGATCTCTGGCTCACGCGCATCGAGCTCGGCACCGAAATCGGCGACAGCACATCCGGGACTTGTACGATCAAGAACGTCACGTACAACATCAACGGTACGTCTCAGAGCCCGGTACTCGCGCAGTAACGATTGAACTGAGATCGCGTTGGCCTGGGAATATCTCGTCGGCTGATTTTGTCACGACGGCGCGGAAAGCCGAGCAGCGCGCTACATGTGTCCACGTGACGCTGTGCCAGAAAAAGCCGGTCAAGATCCCGCCGCGAATTTCCTCGAGTGGCCCAGGCACACGTTCTGAACCAAGATATGAAATTGTTTTTCCTTGATGGAAATGGGCAATCCGCGCCACTGCTTCGAGTGTGGTGTCGTAGGTCAGCGATTTTCGCTAGGCGATGCCCAGGGTGCAAAATTACTCTCAGGGTTCAATCGCGTTGTCGCCGACGCGACCGTCGATCCAAGGCGAACTGACCCCCAGGATTTCGCGAAAGGAAGAACAAAATGGCTACTCGACTTCAGCGCGAAAAAGAATTCGGCAAATATGCGTTCATGGTCTCGGCAGCTATAAGCGGAATGCTTGGGTGTAGCGGCAGCGATGCCCAGAATTCACCCTCGGGAAACGGCGGGGCGAACGTTGTTGGCGGCGCAACCGCGGCAGGCGGTGCCGGAGGCAACTCGGTCGTCAACGCAACCGGAGGTGAGCACGCATCTGGCGGTGGCCTTACGACGGGTGGTGCCGTTACGGCCGGGGGTTCGTCAACAGGTGGCAACGCGCCAAGCGGCGGCGCAAATCCAACGGGTGGCAATGCGCCAACGGGAGGCGCCGTCAATGCCACGGGCGGTATGAATGCAACGGGTGGCAATTCGCCAACTGGTGGTGCGAACGCAGGCGGAGCCACCGCAACGGGCGGTAAGGCTGCGGGTGGCAACTCAGCCACGGGCGGTAAGGCTGCGGGTGGCAACTCAGCCACGGGAGGTAAGGCCTCAGGGGGCGACTCAGCCACGGGAGGTAAGGCTGCGGGTGGCAACTCAGCCACGGGCGGAATGTCGAGCGCGGGCGGAGCGAGCAGCAACCGATCGCCAGGGTGTGAAACGCCAATAAGTCGCCCCAACCCGAAGACTCAACAAACGATGGATGTTCAGGGGACGACCCGCTATTACCTCCTCGACGTTCCCACCGCCGCGGACAACCAGACGCCACTGACGCTGATTTTCGCGTTGCACGGCTACGACATGAACAACGTCTCGGTGACGGGGCTTTACAACTTCACGTCGCGGTCAAACGGCAAAGCCATCACCGTGTATCCTCAAGGAGAGGGTCCGGCACCTGGCGACACGTCCCACTGGGGCGACGGGGTTCTCAAGTCGACCTGGACGGGCAACACAGCGAATTACACATTCATTCAGAACCTGATAACGGATCTCGAAAGTCGATTCTGCATCGATCCGAGCCGTGTGTTCATCACCGGCTTTAGCATGGGTGGCATGTTCACCAATTCCATCGCTTGTGACCACAGTGACTGGTTCCGGGGTTTTGCGCCCGTTGAAGGCATGGGGCCGGGCTCTTGCTCGAACGCCAACGCGAAACCCGCCATCATGATCCACCAGGGCACAGCCGACACAACCGTTTCGCCCACGACTGGTGGCGAGCCCACGCGTGACTTCTGGACCAAACAGAATGGCTGCACCCAAACGTCAACGTCAACGTTTACTGGATGTCAAACCTTTAGCGCTTGCGCTCAGCCAGTCGTCTATTGCGTGGGTAATTGGAACCACACGATAACCTCGACGGCATCTGCGAACATCTGGGGCTTCTTCAGCGGGCTGCCGTAAGGCCTGAAGCTGAGGCACTCTCGCAAGAAAACTTTCGCCACGGCGTACGGATTGGCGCCGAAAGCGCATATTTCTACCCCGTGTGGTTGCTTTGATAGTGCACGGTCAGCCAAAGGCTCTACGTTGAACTCGAGTCGAATGGAACCGCTGTTTCCGTGCCGCCGCTTCGGCGTGCTTCGGTCCTGGCAAACGAAACAAGAGGAGCAAATCGAATGAGAAAATTGAGTTATGCACGTCTGCTCGCATTGGCTGGATTGGTGCTCATGGGATGCAGCAGTGACGCAACGACCCCAACCACATCAGTTGCTCAGTCGGCACTCACGGCCAATGGAGTCGACGTCACACTGGGAGTTACTTCCGATTGGACTTCTGGTTATTGTGCCAGCGTTACTCTGAAGAACAACTCCTCCACCACGGTCAGCAATTGGTCCGTCGTCGTTCAACTCAACCAGTCGACCTTGTCCCAGATTTGGGGCGCCACTTCGACAGTCTCCGGAACGCAAATGACGGCAACGGCGGTCTCCTACGACCAGACGATCGCCGCCGGAGCATCCGTCTCGTTCGGATTCTGTGGCAACGCCACGGGAACGAATTACAAGCCGACTCTTGTTTCGGCGAGCGTCTCCGGTGGTGGGCCAAGCGCCGGCACCGGTGGCGCGAGTGCAGCGGGCGGCGCGAAGTCAACGGGCGGTACCGTCGCAACCGGAGGCGCGAAGGCCACTGGAGGCGCTAACACAAGCGGTGGCTCGAATACTACCGGCGGCTCACCTGTGACGGGTGGCTCCAAGGCGACCGGTGGCACGACGAGCACCAACAGCGGGAAGAAATTCGTCGGCAATATCGACACCAATGGCTCCATTCGTTCGGACTTCGCCACGTACTGGAATCAATTCACGCCGGAAAATGCGGGTAAGTGGGGTTCGGTGCAGCCGAGCTCACAGAGTTCGTTTAATTGGTCTTCGCTCGATGCAATGTATAACTATTGCAACTCGCACAATATCGTCTTCAAGCAGCACAACTTCGTTTGGGGTGCGCAACAACCCAGTTGGACCAGCAGTCTTACGACGTCCAACGGTCCAACCGTCGTCCAAAATTGGATGAAGTCGTTCTGCGCACGCTATCCCAACACGAAGTACATTGATGTCGTGAATGAGCCTCCGCCTCATACGACTCCATCGTACATAAACGCCATTGGCGGCACGGGAAGTAGCGGCTACGATTGGATCGTCAACGCCTTCAAGTGGGCGCGCGCGGCTTGCCCGAATGCCATTCTGATTCTCAATGACTACAACATCATCGAGTACTCGGGCGACCACAACAACATCATCAATATCGCCAACAAGATCAAAGCAGCGGGGGCACCGATCGACGCAATTGGCGCGCAAGCTCACGCCGTTGCCAATTTCTCGGCAAGCGCGGTCCAGAGCAGCATCGACGACCTAGCCGCTAAGACGGGGCTTCCCATCTTCATCACCGAATTCGATATCAACGTGGCCGACGACAATCAACAGGCCACGATCATGCAAAACCTCTTCACGATGTTCTGGAACGACAACAACGTGAAAGGGATTACACTCTGGGGTTACATCGTTGGCGCAACTTGGCAAGCCAACACTGGCCTCATGACATCCAGCGGAACGATGCGCCCGTCCATGACGTGGCTGACCAACTTCCTGAAAACGCATTGACCTAATGCACACTTCTTCGAATCGATGAAGTCTCGAGCGCGAGCAGTTGGCGGCACCACGCCGATTGCTCGCGCGCCCCGAGTTTGTCCCTGGCATACCCGGTATACCCGCAGGCTAAAGCTTGGCGTTCGCATGCCGCTGCTCCCGGGTCTGTGCAAGAACGTCATCTCGATGCATTGGCNNCCGGTGGATGCCATTACTCTTCGAATGGAAGCGCTTGGGCTGAGTCGTCGCGACCTCGAACCCCATATTGGTTCTCGCGCCCGCGTTTCGGAAGTACTTACGCGCAAGCGGGCATTGACCCTTGCAATGATCCGTAAGCTTCATCAGAACCTCGGAATTCCGGCGGAGATTCTGATCGGAGAACCACGGCCATTGCGCAAAGTGGCTTCGGTACCGGTTCGTTCTACGAAATCGCGACGTGCTGCCCAACTCAGCGTTGCACCTGACGGTCGAACTCGCTCACGCTCGTCCGCCCGCAGGTGAACGCTCCTGCCGTTGACGCAGGCCCGAAACTCAGCGATAACTAGTGAAACGAATGGCAAATAGGTTCCAATACCCGCGTGATCTAATTCCGGCCGTACGCGAAGGGTGGGACGTATGGCTCCCGCGCGACGGAGACATTGAGCCCTTGCCTCCTGACGAAATCCTCGCAGAAATGTTCGAAGTAGCTTACCACGCGAGTTTTACAGCCGACGAGCAACGTGCTACGGCGTTTCGTCTTCTCTGCTCAGAACATTCGGAGTCCAGTGATTCGATCATCTTTCAGTCCCCGCGTGGCTTCAATGGTCATGAACTTATGCGTCTGGCGCCAGCCGTGGCGCCGTCGGAACTTGCGCTTGGTACGACCATAGCGGACGGGCGCATTCTCATCTGGGGCTTGTGCAGCTACGCGCATGGCAAGCTTTCCCTATCCGTTCCGCGCCCCGGCGCCCTCTTGGTTGGCCGCAATGGTCGAGTCATAGCGTCGCTGCGTGACGGTGTGTTGAAGCAGACAGGAATCGAGGCCGTTCCGTTTGATCTCCTGATCGAGATGTTCTCCGCCGTATCGGAAGAGATGTGGCGCGGTGTCGACTGGGCCGGCGGCAGTTGGGATCCGACGCGCACACTGTACCCTGGGTGCTTCCTTGATCTCCTCCACTACGTATCCGCGCATGGCCATGGAGGTACTCTTTTCGTGATTCCGGAAGGTGACGTTGTCAGGTTCGCCGCGAAGGAATTGCTCCGTGTGAAGTATGCCTGTAATGACACTTCAACCTGGGAGCTGATACAAAAGTACGTGCACAGTTTTGATTCCGCGAGCACCGGTTCAACGTCACTCGGCAGGGACTATTACGAATCAGCGATAAAAGCGCAGTTGCAGAACACTGCGCGGCTCACTCGCGTCGACGGTGCACTGCTTCTGACCGACCATTTCCGCCTGCTAGGCTTTGGCGTTGAGGTCATTGCACGTCCAACATCTATGAAAGACGTGCAAATCTTTGGCTCGGAAACCACGAGCATAGATGCTTATGGAACCCGGCATCGTTCGGCATTTCGACTATGCGAACAGTATCCCGAAGCCATTGCGTTTGTTTGCTCGCAAGATGGCGGAGTGAAGTGTGTCCGGAACGTGGCTGGGATGGTGACCCTATGGCGGTAGCAGACACCACGACGCAGGCTAACTCTGCGTTGCACTTGACCAGCCCTCCGCTTACGCTACGGCCTGGCAAGTGAACGCCAAACGTTGGGCAGACGACGACAATCACGCGTGGCCAAGAACTGCTCGAGAGTGCATCATCGACTGACGTAGGCGCATCAGGCCGAATGGGCACCCTCGGGATTGGCGTCGGTTCTGGACGTGGTGAACCGCAACCAGGGTTCCTTGTGCCTCTTGGGGCAAGGTCCTTACCGCCCGGTGGTCATGAGCAGAAACGTGCCCAAGTAGATGGCTTGCCCGACGTTGCTCACGCCACGGATCTCGATGGCACCGTAGCCTCCTTCCATAACGAAATGGATATTCGGCTGGATACGAATACTGGCGCCGGCACTGCCTATAAACACGGCGTCGTCGGGCGGGGCCTTGTCTCCACTTCCGACGAGATTGCCGCGATAGCCGTGGGCAGCACTCACACGCAGGGACCCATAGTAGTCCCACCACCGTTCGGGGCGGAGCGATCCCACTGTCAGCCCGAAATCTGCGTTCGCGCTTTTTCCGATGGAATCGTCGGCCACGCCGAGCCCACCCTCGATGCGCCAGTGCGGCCGCAGGCGATAGCGAAGCGCAAGCTTTCCCGTCAGCGCTCCCGTGTCGCCGTGCTGCACGCCAAGCAAATCCACGCCGAGATCCAAGCGTTCGTCTAGCCCGTACCGATAGCGCCCGAACCAACCGTGCCCCGTGCCATGGGCTCCCGGGAAAAGCGAAGCACCGCTCCCCGCGCCAAGCGCGACTTCTGCCCCTCCGGCGGGAGCAGTGGCTGGCCCGCCCACTGTCATGAGCGGTGGTGGCGGAGCCATAACCATGCATGCCGACAGCGAGGTACTGACGCAAATTGCACGGGTTAGCTGAAGCCCAATCCGCAAGCTGGTGCTTCCCATTGCCAAAATTATACCTTGGATCGGCGGTTTTGGTTCAGCAGAAACATAGGCCTCGTTCTCCGTTCGCCCCAGCTGGAGCATTTTGGTTCGGGAATGCGCCCGATTCGTTTCGCCTTGACTCGAAGCATCTTGTCGTGATGCGCTTGCAAGTGAGGCCTCTGCCGCTGACCGATGAATCTTCAGTCGCAATGAAAAATCGGGTCTCTCACGTGGCGCGACTCTGGGCCGCCTGGCTCCCGGTTGCTGGGGTCAGCGCGTTTATTGCGCTCTATCTGTACGCTGCTTCAATGTACCCTGGAGGCACGCAAGCACATCACGAGCTTCACGGTTACAGCCACCTGTCGAACTACTGGTGCGACCTACTCCATCGTGTTTCCTATTCCGGGGAGATCAACCGCGGCCGCTCCTTCGCGGTCCTTGCAACCATCATTCTTCCGTTATCGCTGATCCCTCTCTGGCTTCAGGTTTCCGTACTCTTTCGTGATGGCTCTGGGTTGCGCCGACTTGTGCGCGTCACCGGCCCTGCATCCATGGTGTTATCAACGTTAGTCTTCACATCCGTGCACGATTTCGCAATCAACGTCGCATCCATTCTCGGCTTCGTCGCCGTCATGACCACCATGCTAAGTCTGTCCGGCAGGAAGAGACGCGCCGTACTCAATGGGGTCGCTTTGCTATCCATGATTCTTGGTGTAACGAATTACCTGATGTGGCAGACAGGCAAATTCCTTTGGGTGATGCCTCTGGTCCAGAAAGCGGCCTTTGCCTCTTTCTTCGTCTGGATCGTTGCTACTGCGATGGCGATTCGTCGTGTGCTGACGACTTACACGGTGCTTGACGCGAACCACCTACCGAAATAAACGGTCAGAGGCTGCCCAACCGTGCGCTAGCCGTAAAAAAAACTCCACGGTGAGCCAGACTGGCGTCCGGGAGGCGACGCCGTCAAACACAGTGGCAGAGCGGTACGAGACGCTGCGGACCGTCGCTCTCGGTGGAGCTGGGCTTCCTATCGAGGTAAGGAGCGGCCTCGCACTCTTCCTTCGACGGGGCATGTGGGGATGGTCTCAGACGGCGCCTGTCTCGAGCATTTCCTCGCGTTCGACTTGTGCTTTTCCGGCGCCAACGATCGCGGAACACGATCATCAAGCCGTCATTCAACTCCTCGCCGCAATGGCGATGAGCGCCACCAATCGGAGACACCATGACCGTATCCCTCAAAGTCCAATCGCACCATCTCGAGCGTGACGCATTCCTAGACATTCGACAGTCAGCAGAGGCGTTCCCCTAAGCATTGACAGCACTTCAGTTGCTTGCTGTCGCGACATGACTACCGGCAGTGTCTGCGGCTTCTTTGCGCGCACAAAGTCGGCAAATGACTCAAGACTCTGATGCAACACGTCCGAATAGAGAAAAAGGATCGCGGCCAAGGCCTGATTCTGGGTTGACGAACTGACATTCCCTGTCGTGGCCAAGCTGGACAGGAACGCCGCCACTTCGAGCGCGCCCATCTCGGCCGGGTGACGTCGATGGTGGAATCGGATGAAGCGTCGAATCCAGGTTCCATAAGCTTCGACGGTTCTCGGGCTGTAATGACGAACGGCGAGAGCTTCCTGGACGCGATCCAACAACCGCTTGCCGCCGCCTGCGTCGGCATCCGTTGGCATATTCAAGGACATCGTCGCGGGGTCAGCATAGACTGTGCCAGACATACTTTCAGCGTTGCGCGGAACCCGTGGCCGAGGGATTTCCGAGTGGCACCACCCTGAACGACCGCCCTGCTCGCGACACTTTCACGTAATTTCGGGTGGCGATCGCTGGCGACGTCGACGTACGTGTGCGCGGCCTTTGCAGTGCTAGCACTGCCTTTTATGGTAATGTTCGCAGCAACCTTCCTGTGGCTAAACGCATGTTCAGAAACGGGTCACGCAATCCGATGTGTATCCCCTAAGTATGAGTCGTTGCGCCCCGTTCGCGTACGGAGAATCAGCCGCCACGGTCGCCCGCCGAACAAGTATTCGTGATAAGTTAACTTACATCGTGCCCGCATTGATTCCGAAGGCTTTAATCCTGGCGACCATTGCCCTGGTCACCAATGGTTGTGGGAAGGGTGAGTGTACTAAGTTCGGGGGCTGTCCCGCAGTAGATGAGGACCCGGACGCGGGCACTGTCGTGATCAATCTGAGCTATTCCAACGCCTTCATCACGATCGACGAGGACCCACCCCAGGATATGGCACTCCTCGGTGGACAAGTCATTCTGGCTCCCTCCGAGCCCAACTGCATCGCAAGCTCGGATCATCCGTGCCACGCGAAACTAAGCCGGCTAAAGTTTCAGGTCAGTGGTTTCACTCAACGATTCAGCGACAACAGCACGCTTACGGTGGATGAACCTGTGGTGTCATTAATGGCTCCTGTCGAACTTGACGATCAAGGTGCTGGTTTTCTCATTCCGGCTGGCAACCAATTTCAGACGTGCGCATTGGTCGACGGGCGTCGTCAATCCGATACGGCCAAGTCGAACGAACTGACGACGCTCATATTCGACGAGGCGAGGCGAAGTATGTCCGTTTCTTCCAGCTTTGTGCTAATTGTGCATGCTGACAGTGACAAGTGCGCTGCGGTTACCTATTCGATGCACTTGATTGCGGCGGGAAACTGGTAACAAGATTCGTCGCGTTCTATACAATCTGCGTCATGGCGGCCGGCAGATGCAGTCGCTCTGTTGGGGAATCGGGCCTCCCGCGCCAGACCAGCCCCTACCGCCGAGTCAACCCATAAATCCTACCACCGAGGCAATCCATAGACTCCAGCACGGCGCAGGAGGATTCGCGGCAAACATACCCCCAAGCCACGGCGACACGAATAGCGGTCCGTGCTTCATGCAATGACCCGAGAGCCGTCTCAAATGGTCCTTCGACCATTCCTCGGCGTCACCGAAGCCGAGCATTCCCGCGAGCGGCCCCAGACCCCTCCGCGCAGTTTAGCGCGATG
>PMCK01000449.1 GCA_003154095.1 Myxococcales bacterium
CCTCTGATTTGCCCTCGCGAATTGGCATAGCAAAACCGCCGCAAACGACATCACCTAACACGTCATAGAATACGAAATCCAGATCGGATGTATAGGCGCCTTCTGCCTCAAGGAAGTTGATTGCAGTGATAACACCGCGGCCAGCACAACCAACACCGGGCTCTGGGCCTCCGGACTCGACACATTTGGTCCCTCCGTATCCAATCTTCAGAACCTCACTTAGATCGAGGTCGTCAACGGTACCGCGTTCGCGAATGAGGTCCATTACCGTTGTTTGAGCTTTGGCGTGCAACATCAAACGAGTTGAGTCCGCTTTCGGATCGCAGCCGACCACCATCACCTTGCGACCCATTTCCGCCAGCGCGGCGACGGTGTTCTGCGTGGTGGTCGACTTGCCAATGCCACCTTTGCCATAAATTGCGACTTGCCTCATGATTGTTCGTTCCTCGCTTGTTTCCAAATTGGCACCAGCAGCGTCTTGCTGATAGCTGGACTCAGATGCCGATTATTAGAGCAAGTTTGAGACCAAAGAGGTGTACGGCGAACACACTCCAACAAACTTACTGACTTCTTAGCTCAGGGTTGGAACAATAGCTAGAGCGCGGCGGTACGCATCGAGCTGATGCGTTCGAACCGGTACAGCAAACCACTCCCTATGTTCCTGAATGTACTTTCCACGGCGTGATTGTAGCCACTCTCCATTCAAACAAGAGCATCTGTCGAAGTCTTCGGTCCCGGCATTGGACTTGCTTAGACAGAATCACGAGCGACCCGTCAATTGCGCTGTCACGAGCCGGAAATCCGACCAACTTGCTGGAGACTGAACCATGGGATTAACCGACATCTATGCATTGCGAGACGAGCCCGCGTGCACGCACAACAATAAGGCCAAAGCGGGTTGTGAGCGACCGCAACCCGGGGCAACTCAGGGGGGGTGCTGTTTTGACGGAGCTCGGAACGCCTTGCTCCCCATCTGTGACGTTGCACACATCGTTCACGGCCCGATCAGCTGCACCGGCACGTCTTGGGATACACGTGGCTCCCGCTCAAGCGGTTCGGATCTTTATCGAATCGGACTAACGACTGCATTGACGGATGTCGAGCTCATGATGGGCACAGGTGAAGCGCGTCTGGCGAACGCCATTGACCATGCCATTGTGCAATTCCGGCCTGCGGCGGTCTTCATCTACATGACCTGCGTGCCAGCGATGAGCGGCGCGGATGTGGATAGCGTCGCAACGGCAGCAACCGAGCGCACGGGAATACCCGTGATTGCCATTCACAGTGCGGGGTTCTACGGGAAGAAAAACTTTGGGCAACGGATAGCCGGTGACGCATTGCTGCAGCATGTCATCGGCACTCGTGAACCCGACCCACTCCCATTAGCGTCAATTCGCCCTGCAATTCGCGTGCACGACATAAATCTGATCGGCGAATGGAATGTGGGCGGCGAATTCTGGAATGTCGCGCCGTTATTCGATGAACTGGGGCTTCGAATTCTCTGCACGCTTTCAGGTGATTCGTGCTTCCGCGATGTGCAATCGATGCATCGTTCGGAAGCGAACATCGTTGTGTGTTCCAAAGCCATGCTCAATCTGGCAAACAAGCTTCAAGAGCGGTACGCTACGCCGTTCTTCGAAGGCAGCTTCTATGGAATAACAGAGACGTCCAACGTGTTTCGCAATATCGCTCGGCTTATCGGCGACCCGGCTCTCATAGAACGAACCGAGCGACTGATCGCTCGGGAAGAGCGTACCGCCTACGAGGCGCTCGCGGCGGCGCGGGAGCGGTTGCGCGGGAAACGTGCGCTCATCTTCTCTGGCGGTTTCAAGTCGTGGTCCACCGTTTCGGCGGTGCAAGACCTCGGGATGCAAGTCGTGGCTACTGGCATCGAGAAATCGACAGAAGAAGATAAGGCGAGAATCGTCGAGCTCATTGGACAAGGGGCAAATATGCTCGACGACAATGATCAACAGACGTTACTTCGTACTTTCAGGGACCTGCGCGCAGATATCCTTCTCGCCGGAGATCGCTACATTTACCCCGCCCTGAAGGCTCGCATTCCGTTTCTCGACTTGGACCATGTCCGTGACATCGGCTACGCCGGGTACGTTGGGGCAGTCGAATTCGGCAGACGCATCGTGAGCGTACTCGAACACCCCGTGTGGGAGCTGGCGCGAGCCACTGCTCCCTGGGAATTGCCACTCAACATGCCCAAAACACGGGCAGCCTAGGCGAGAAGTTCATGGCAACTGTCATCCCGGTAGCAAAGCCGCTCAGCGTGAACCCACTGAAAGTGAGCTCGCGCGTTGGCGCGGCGCTGGCCTTTCTCGGGCTTGCGCGCTGCATGCCCCTCGAACACGGCGTGCGAGGCTGTGCGGCCTTCACTAAATTGTTCTTCATGCGCCACTTTAGGGAACCCATCGCTCTGCAAACGACGGCTGTAGACGAAGTCGCCACTATTGTAGGTAGCGACGAAAACGTTATCGAAGCTTTGCATACGATCATTGAGCGAAGCCAACCTGAGTTGATTGGCCTCACGGCGTCGGCGCTGTCGGAGTTTCAAGGAACCGACATGCGGCAAACTTTGTCCGACTTTCGGCGTCGATACCCTGGGCAATCCCAGGTAGCAGTAATTCCCGTTTTCGACTTCGAAGGCATTGACGGTCTCGAAGGCGGATATGCACGCGCCGTTGAGGCTATCATCGACACATTGGTGCCCGAAACCCTAGCGGCAGGCTCTCGTCCAGCGCAAGTCAATATCCTTGCTTCGTCGCTGCTCACGCCCGGTGACATCGACAACCTCAAGAGCTGGGTCAGCGACTTTGGACTTCAAGCGACGGTGCTACCCGATCTGGCCGATTCACTCGACGGACATTTGCTCGACGAGGGATTCCAACCGCTCACGTACGGCGGCGCGTCCCGCGCAGCCATCGAGCAGATGGGAAAGGCCGTTGCTACCATCGTGCTCGGGTCGAGTCTGTGGCCGGCTGCGGATCTGCTAAAGGCCCGCACTGGAGTTCCCGACTTTCGCTTCAACAGCCTAATGGGGGTTGCAGCTTGTGACGAACTCACAGGTTTGCTCGCAAGGCTCTCGAAGCGCCCCGTCTCGGATCGCTTGCGCCGGCAGCGCTCGCGGTTGCTCGATGCGATGGTGGATTGCCAATTCTACACAGCCGGTGCCAGCGTGTCGGTTGCGGGGGAGCCCGACACGCTCTTCGCAATGCAACCGTTCCTCGCCGAATCGGGCATAGCCATCGACCGGATGATTGCGGCAACTCCTGCACGTTCGCTGGCTGAATCGGGGCGTTCGAATATTACCGTGGGTGATCTGGATGACTTACGATCAAGCCTGATGGCGGGGAAGTCGGACTTGATATTGGCGAACTCGCACGCGCTCGGTCTCTCGAATGAACTCAGTGTGCCACTCTTGCGCGTTGGATTTCCGCAACACGACTTCATTGGGGCTCACGCTAAGGTTTGGATTGGTTATGACGGCACGCGTCAGACACTTTTCGATGTTTCCAATCTGCTGGCCCAATTCCGGCGACAGAATCAACCCTATCATTCTATCTACAAGTCAAATGCATCGGGGACCTTTGGAAAGTCTGACCTTGATTCTCATAGGGGGAACGCACAATGATCCGCGTTGCTTTCGCTTCCGACGATATGCAATGCGTCAACCTGCACTTCGGCGCGGCTGAACAGTTCGTCTTATATGACGTGAGCCCAGGCTTGGCTCACTTCGTGGGTATTGCGCGTTTCGTAAAGGCGCGCATGAAGGGAATCAACGCCGAAAACCCACCCGACGAACCTCCTCCCCTA
>PMCK01000332.1 GCA_003154095.1 Myxococcales bacterium
GCCGGAGCCGCTGCAGGCGCTGCCGCGGTCGCCGCAGCAGGTGCCGCTACCGGGACTAGGGCCGCAGCCGGGGCGCCTCCACGGGAAAGCGCCGTTAGGGTAGTCGGATTTTGCACCCAGTGGCTAATCCCTGGAATCTACGATATCCTGCAGTCGTGCGCCGTAGCGAAGTGACAGCATTGCTTTCGAGTCATCGTGATGATCTCAATCGTCTCGGCATCACTTCGTTACTCGTCTTTGGCTCGGTCGCGCGCGACGAAGCGGGGCCGGACAGTGACGTCGACCTTATCGCGGAATTCAATCATCCTGTCGGATACTTGGAGTTATCCCGAGTTCAGCGCGAACTCGAAAGACTGCTAGGTTGCAAAGTCGACCTCGCAACTCCCGGAATGATCCGCCAGGAATTCCGTGAACGTATTTACGCCGAGGCAGTTCGTGCCGCCTAGAGCCTGGCGCATTCCTGCTAAGGACATCATCCAAGCCGCGCGCGCAAGCGTACGTTGAAAATCTAACGTTCGAGCAATTCAAAGCGGATTCTCGAAGTATCGTGGACTTGATGGTCCTATGGCACACGGTCAACGAAGACCTACCACAGTTACGATCAGCATTTGAGGCGCTACTCGATCGCGACGATCTCACGTAGAGGGCCCACTTGCCGGACCCTTCGAATTGGTCCGTCCGGCGGCGGGAAATTTCGCACACAGGGTAGGCGCACGCCACGCAGCGATATGACGTACAGCCGTCCGCAACGGTCGCCGCTGCGGGTGCTGTGGCTGCTGCCGCCGATGCCGCTGCAGGCGCTGCCGCTGCAGGCGCTGTCGCCCGCCGCTGCAGGTGCCGCCCGCTGCTGCAGGTGCTGCCGCCGCCACAATGGCCACGGGCTACGGCCGCTGCAAGGCAAGACAACGCAACGCTACGGGGACCTCGACGCGAACGACCTAAGAGTTCGTTGGCCACTCAATGCTCGGCCGCTTATTATTGGTGGTCCACGCGGAACAAGGCGATATAATACGGATTATCTCCGCTCGAAAACCGACACCACGCGAGCAAAGGGATTACAAGGCCAATGCGTAGGGAATATTATCTCAAGAACGGGCGCCCTAACCCTTACCTCACTAAGCTCGGTACCAAAGGGCGCACGGATTTACTTCGGTGGTGGACGTCGGTTACCAGTAACGTTCGTGTACTGCCCGCTGACGTGGCGGAGGAGTTTCCGGATTCGAAGAGCACGGTAGCGGCGTTGCGTTTGGTGATGAAACTGCGAGCGGCAAAACCCCAAGCGAAGCGCAAAGCACAAAGCGCGTGAATGCCATGTCGTTAGTTGACATGGGGACAATCGCGTAATTTCGCCGCGTTATGATCGTCGCGAATTCTCCGAATTTCGTTTGGACGACAACGGCAATGCGGATGCCAGCCAACTCCGAGTGCCTGCAATGCAATGGAAATCGTCAAATCTGTCCGTGCCCGTAGCGACCTTCATCTGATCGATCCCGTCCTCGATGATGGCTGCCTAGCTCCGCGCGAACCCATGAACTTGCGCCACCGCGCACGCCACGCAGCGAAATGACGTACAGCGGCTGCCGCTGCGGTCGCTGCGGCCGCTGCTGCTGCCGTCGCGCTACGATCGCGATTGGTGGCGTAACTATTCAATTGTGGGATTCTGACTCTCCTCCGGCATTGAGCTTCAGACCGCGCGCAAACCAAGTACTGCAAGCGTGGTCTGGATTTCGATGCAACTGCCAATGCACGTAGACGCGACCATCGTTTGACATGATGGACTCGGGCGCAGGGCTAGCCGGAAACGCCTTGGCGATCGAGGCCAGCACTCCCGCGTCGAACAAGCGGATGCCACTCGCGTGGATGATGCGCTCGGACGCGAGCTTTCCCGTGGCCCCGTCGATGACCAGTTCGACTTCAGCGTACAACTCGGGATTCTTGTTGATGGGGTGCTCTTTGCCGAGTGAATCGAGGGACGCCATGAAAGAGTCAGTAAATACATGATGAATCTTTGCGTGAATACCGTCTAGGTATGTCGCCCAATCAGTCGCGCGTGGTGGCGTCGACGATGGATCACCTGCAGAAACGATGGGCTTGGATTCAGCGATCCTGGTCCGCCACTGGTCCATCCTTAGGTTCCAATAAGGGAGCGACTGATTGGGCTTCGCGCCGACCGCTTTGACTTGCCCCGTTCCCTCGGGCAGAGGAAAATTGATAACTCTCGATCGTTGCTTCTGCGGTTCAGCAACGCCCGTCGCCCACGGGTCCGTCGTTTGCGCCCGCAGCACTTGCTTGTTAGAAGGTTCATTCTCCGGTGTTGCTGGTACGGCCGCGTTCGATTCACCCGGCTGAGCAGGCACGGGCGGCTTGGAATCTTTGGAAACCGCAGGCGACCCTGCGTCTTCGGGGCGCGCTAATGGCAGCGACGATACTGTAAGCCGTGGCATCCTCGTCTCGGCAGGCGGCGGCGTGATGCACCCAATCGCAGCGAACAGTGTTAACCCTGCGAAGGGAAGTAGGGCCGCAAGTCTCATTGGAGCACGAAGAATGTGACCACGACTCCCGACCAATTGCAACAGGCTCGGTTGTGTGACATTGCTGCAGTTGAAGTCAGGTGCAGTGCCAGGCACGGTCAACAGCGGCTGCTGTCGCCGCCGCAGGTGCTGTCGCCGCCGCAGGTGCTGTGGCCGCCGCTGCGACCGCTGCGGTTTACTTGCAACCTGGCGCCACCCAACGTGCGCGTGCCGCCCAATACAAAGGTCTAAGACCGCAACTATGGCTGCTGCAGCCGCCGGTGCCGCTGCCGGTGCCGCCGAGCACGCCAACACAACACAACGCAACCCTATGCGGACATGGTTGCAAGGGACCTGAAGGAGGCAATTGCTACGTTTTCGATGCCTGGCAATGCCACAGCGGAGGGTGTATGATCACGACTATGGCACCGCCCAGGTCAACGTCAGCCCCAGTGGTTCCCGAGCCGCTGCAGCCGCTCGTGAAGCAGCTCGCCGAACTGAATGAGGGCGACCGCGATTTAGTGATTCGCGCGGCTAACTCCCAAGCGAAACCCCGCAAGCATAGAACGATGTCTTGGGAGACACTCGATCGAGCCCGAGGGATCGTGTCCCTCGGTGGCAACGCAGACGAGGATTGCAAAGCCCTTTACGATGGCTGACATCGCACTCGATGCCAACATCTTGATTGGCTTGCTCGACAGCAGTGACATCCACAAGACCCGCGCAGAAGCAGAGCGCCCTAGACATCGATCCCGTCCTCGATGATGGCTGCCACCGGGTATGCACACGCCACGCAGCGAAATGACGTACAATCTTCCGCCGCGGTCGCCGCAGCGGTTGCTGTGACCGCCGCGGTTGCCGCCGCTGCTGCAGGTGCTGTGGCTGCCGCTGCCGCTGGTGCTGCGGCTGCACCAACTCGGCATTGACCTCGACGATGGCAATAGGTCCGGCTGGGGCGGAATGCGCGCTCAAAGTAGTTCCACCAGGTTTGACCGAGCAAATCGTTCGTCGAACGTGCGAACCGGTAACGCATCACCACGCCGTGCTGACTCGAGAATCACATAGTCCGAAAAATCCGCTGTCCCTGATTCGTATTGGCGAAGTGCAGCCAACACGATCGACTCACGTTCAACTGTGACGCCTTGGGAACCGAGCAAGCGTCGCAAACTGTCTACGACCGTGGGTCGCTGGAACTTGTACGCAATGCGCAAGACCCAGACGAGTTCCACCACAACGACCAAAGGCAGATAGATGCCAGAGTGTTCGACCGCGTCACGCCACGCACGTTCGGCGCGGTTGCACTGGTCCGGGTCGTCGGCGACCAGCAGTCGAACCAGGACATTGGTATCAAACGTCTCCACGCCCGAGCGCTCCGTCTGCGATGGCGCTTTGCATGTCAGCGAGCGAAACGGGATCGACCCCGGACGGCCGAGTAAGTCGATTCGCTAGCAGCTCGTCCACGGACAACCTTCGTGGATGACTCTCCGTCCGCTCGTTGTCCGCATCGTCAACGGCGGGCAGGACAATCACCTCGACCTCGCCGTCAGGGAAGTCGCTGGGAAGGTCCACCGTGACTCGGTGACCCCCCTCAACTCTCGTTCTCGTCCTGTGAGCATGCATACGGGCCTCAGTTACCGGATAGTGTGCCTTACATCGGACACAGCGTCACGTTTCCCTCACATTTCTTCACTTATTGCGCGATTCTCGACCCCCCTCACGCGAATCTTGATGCGCTTCTGGTCACTTTACGCAAAAGGCAGGCACACGCCACGCAGCGAAATGACGTACAATCTTCCGCCGCGGTCGCCGCAGCGGTTGCTGTGACCGCCGCGGTTGCCGCCGCCGCTGCAGGTGCTGAGGCTGCCGCAGATGCCGGAGCTGCTGCAGGCGCTGCCGCTGCGGCAACTGACACCTAGCGCCACCCGCCGTGCGCGTGCCGCCCAAGACAAATTCTAGGATCCCGAGCAACGGGTTTGGTGAGCGTCCGTTCACCGTTCGAGAGCCGAAATTCCGCGGTGGAGACACTAGTCCGAGTGCCATGGAATCACGAGCATTCTTTCGGTACCTGAGCATCGGCTTGGTCAGCGTCTCCTGCAAGTATCCCGGGCAAGGTCCTCCGCCCAATGCAAGCCGACCGGGCGACGCAAACAGCGTTTCCGTGAGTGATACGACCAAACCAGAAACCGATGCATCCTCTGGCCTCCCGAAGGCTTGCAGCGCTCAGGGCAGTTTCTGCGCGCTGCCCGGCGACTTCGTCGAGCGCCTCTGCGGCGGCAATTTTCCGGACTTTGCTATCGTGTGGTTCGCCAAGGGCACGCCGTGGACTCGGCGTTACGTGAAGGCTGCGGGGGTCGAGCCGCGCAATGCGACCGGCGGTCCATCGAGCGAGGGCAAGCTCGTCAAGGGCGAAGAGGTTCTGGTACTCAGGCAACAAGGCGGCGGGGGCGCCCAAGCGAGTGGTTCGGTCGATTACGACGTCCTGCGCTGGGATGGTACCTGTGCCTCTTTGTCCGACTCGCAGATGACGGGCACGGCGCCGGGCCAACCCCAAAATGCGCTGATCGGCTGGCGTTACCTCGACGTGCGAATCCAAAGGGCGTTGTTCAAGGACCCGGCGGTCGCGAAGGCGCAACTCGCCGTGACCAACGCCTGCAAAGGCTCAAAGGGCGGCGCTTGCACGCATGCCATCCACAACCTCAGCGCCGCGATAGCATCAGCCGTGCGCAAAGGGATTGAGCTTCCCGCGCCGGCGCGAACGCCCTAGCGCCAGTGCCTGGCGCCGCAGCTGTTGCCGCCAGCCACTCGTTGGCATTGCCCTCAATTGCGTGTGATATTGTAATGAGAATTGGTCTATTGTAGAATCAAGTCTATCAGCTCCAAGTGACGATATGAAAATCGATCTAAAGAAGTCGCTTGAATCATATCAAGCTAAACGCAATCAATTCAGAATACTTGAAATACCATCAATGCGGTATCTGATGGTTGATGGCCATGGTGATCCGAGTTCTGCGAAGGAGTTTTCGGATGCGATTGGCGCGCTTTTCCCAATGGCTTACGGCCTAAAGTTCAAGAGTAAGATTGAACTCAAGAAAGACTACGTTGTCCCGCCACTCGAAGGTTTGTGGTGGGCAAGAGACATGGAATCGTTTGCTGCGCAACGCGATAAGTCTCAATGGGACTGGACATTGATGATCATGGTGCCGGAATGGATCACAAAGAAGATGTTTGATGAAACCAAGGCAAAGGTATCGACAAAAGGTATACCGGCTTCATCTAAGGTGCGTCTAGACACGCTTGACGAGGGAACATGCATTCAAGTTCTTCATGTTGGTTCGTTTGATGACGAAGGTCCAATACTCGAAAAGCTCCATAAGGAATTCATCCCGGAACATGGCTTCACATTGGCCATGAAACATCACGAAATATACTTTAGCGATTTTCGAAAAGTTGCTCAGGAAAAACTTCGCACAATTCTGAGGCAGCCGGTTCGTGTCTCTAAGTCGAAAGTCGCATAGTTTTCGCTGTGCTTTTTGACCAAACGAACTGGACTCAAACAGCAACTGGATAAACTCGCTCTGACTTTATTGCTTCGGCGGCGCAGGCCACTCTGCCACGGATGCTGGCGCCGCTGCTGCGGTCGCATCAGGTGCTGCGGCTGCTTCAGCTCGTGCCGCCGCTGGTGCTGCTGCAGGTGCTGTGGCTGCCGCAGTTCACAGTAACCACTTGGCAATTGGTTATTCGCGGATGACCGGAGCGCTGTCGCCGTCGAATGGCACTGGGTTCCCGTTGTTTCGGACCCAAGGATAGCAACTCAGGCAGCCAGGGAAAGCCGTCATGGTCCCGCCGTAAGACCCTGTGAGGTCCAGATCGATCAGCGGTGTCGGTGTGCCGTCAGTCAATGGCAGTCGAAACTGGGTAACACCCTCTTGACGTTGAAAGAGACCATTATCCGAGAAGTGAAGTTTACCCGAGCCCAACTCGACGATCATCGGTTCCGATTCGTAGACAGCGTGATACTCCCAAACAGTCGGTGCTATTTGCAGATAGTGGACCCCCACTTCGTTTGAACGTCCCAGGCTATCGACAACGTACGTGTACACGGATGCATTTGAGTTAGTTGCCCGTGCCGTCAGCGACCAAGTTTGCGTGAATGGCGGCACTCCAGCAGGCAAGTTGCCGGCGCTGTAAATAGTCGTCGTA
>PMCK01000288.1 GCA_003154095.1 Myxococcales bacterium
TTATGCCGTCTATGCTCCAGTCGCCTTGGATCGGTGTAGGATGGCGAAAAGCGCGGTGGGATGTCTCGAAGAACTCCCAACTTGACGAGAAGAAGCGATCTACATCAGCACGGCTATGTCCACGCGCCGGTCCTGCTCCCAACACCAGCATGCCGGGCCCGATCTGGATGTCAGTGCCGAACAGAACGCGATCGGGATGCGCCAAGATAGTGCTGCGAACTTGCGCGGCACGTCTGCCCAGCTCGGGGATGCGAGCGGCGGTGTCCACGTAGTAATTTGGGCAATCGTCAAGCAGCTTTAATACGCGCTCTGGATCCTCTGGTGCGTTGCCAAAATGCACCCCGATAATCGTGGTTCGCGATGAGCGGCGCACCCGCCGTTCGAATTCAGCATAAAGGGCCTCCCAAGTTGGGAATTGCTCTCGGTTGGCAAAACTCCACATCGGGTGACTTGCCAGCTCAGCCATACGTTCGTTGGCCGTTCCTATTGGTTCAAAGAAGGCCTTTGGATCACCAGTATGGATCGCAAGCGGCAAGCGCAGCCGCGCCATCGCAGCGAAGAGTGGGTCAAGGACGGGATGATCGACCGGCACGCGGCGACCGTCGGCAAAACGCACTCCAAGCCCGAGATTCTTGAATATCTTGACTCCTCGCGCACCCATGGCTTTGGCCCGTTCAAGCTGGGCTACCTCTCGCTCCGCCCAACCGCGAGTGCCAATCCCCTCGAAATTGATATTCGCGAATACAACATAGTATCCGCCGGTGGCACGGGCTGCCGCGAGCGATTCTTCCAGGCCCGCCCCTGCCCAACCGCCCGAGAGGTTGACAACGCCGCCGATGCCGTAGCCCAACAGAAACTTCTTGGCCGCCATTGCGGAATCAGCACCAATGTGAACATGCGAGTCGAACTTTGGGCCGCGGTAGGCTGATCGCGGATTAGGCTCAGTCGCTCCCGCCTCTACCACAGTGGAAGATGCCAGTGACGGCGCTGAAGCGCTGGAGTTGTCATTGCCAATTACATCGGGATTTGCCAAGCGTTGCGAGCGGTGGCCGGCAAAATGTAGCGCTATCCACAGCAACGCGCCAAAGGCTGCCACGCACGCTGTTGTGCTAAGAATTCTGCCAAATCTCGCTGACATTGCTGCATCGTCCCCGTGGGGCAAATCTTAACTAGCACTTCGGAGTCCAGAGAAACCGAACGGCGGCACCCGCCAACACACGAAGCAATCCGCCGCCTGAGTTCACCGTCGCTCAACCAGCCGCTACTTGGCAGCCAATTGGGAGCAGCCTTGGGGTTGTGCGGACCGGGACCTGCGCCGATCTCAATTTGCCTGAAAACCGAGCCCGGAGATGACCGAAACCTTGCCACCTTCGGGGGTCGGGAAAGCCAGCGATTTGTAGACATCCACGATGCATCCGCTGAACTCCGGGTCGCCCATCGTTGCTCCTTCGATCCCTACAGACTCCGCGGCACCCGTCTTGCCGATAGTGAAACGAACGTGGAGGTTGCCATGAAGGCTTGCGTCCTTCTCAAGGCCACGTTCGTAGCATGCTCGGAAGCCCGCAAACTTGGAGCGCACGACACGCTTGATCACCTCGGGGTCGAGTCGACCTTGAACCTGTACCGGCAGTACCTTGATTGCGATCTGTTGGTTCGGCATCGAACCAGAAGGCGCGGCGGAAGCCGATGGGCTCGAGCCCGTAGCAGCGCTCCCTTGCAGGAACTCTCTGAACGACTTCAGCTGGCCTACTTGGATCTCAATACGCTCATAACCAGTCGAGCCCATGGGTATCTTGAGCCTACCAAAGTCTTTGGTGAGTACCGACCCATCGGGTTGAATTCCAACAAGAGGTACGTCCTTTTCCGGACCATTGATCCGGCAGGTGATGGCTTTGACTGAAGTGAGCTGGCCCTTCGGTTTACCATTCTCGAAGCCGAAAGTGGTCTTCGTGTCATGCAACGAACAGTGAACGTCCTGCGGCAGGACCACAAAGTCCGGGTCGGTCGCTACTGCCCACGTCCACTTCTTACCCTCCTGGTTGTGGGCCGTTCCTTTCATGGTCGTGGCGTCAATGGTGCCTTCATACTCGACGAAATGGCCGTTCATCTCAAAGGTGACATTGCGCCCCTTCTGAACCCAGGTGCCATTGTCGTAGGCGCCTGACGGCGACGTATAATGGAGGACGCCCCCGGGGCGGAACTCGAACGCAACGGGATCACGATCACTCGTGCCGTCCCATGCCGTCCCCATCAAGCTGGCTTGGCCTGCTGCCCTCTGCCGCAGGCTGTTGCGACGATCGCGGCCAGAGCCGCCGTGAAGTGCATCTTGCGCATGCGGGTCCTTCGTATGAGTATCTGACTTTGCGCCAGAACCGACGCTCAATCAGCATACACTGGGAGCAGCTCGTGTCAACCCATTCGCGGACAGCGTAAGTAGGCGGGATGCGACAGGAGCGACGGCCACGATCGACTGCACAGCAGCGGCGCTCGCCGGCCCCACGCCACCCATCGCTCGCCGGGCGATAGTAATCTTGTCTAGGAACTCGTGTTGCAAGGACGTCTTGTTGTGTAGAAGATGCCCTGAATTGCGTCGCAATCCATCGCCTAAGTCTACTCCGGCTCACCCATCCGCTACCGGGTTGTTTGATTGGAATAGCCTTTGAGCAAGCCTCGCGTTCTCTCAATCTCGTCGAAATGATGAACTCTGCGAAGCTGACCAACAGAACCGGCACGGAGCGCGCCGAAGACTCTCAGGGTACATTCCTGACGCAGCGGGATCCCACACGGAGACGATGAACGGCGACGTTGCCCCGCAGTTCATGCAGTCGTGGCTGCCAGCAATCCGCGGCAGAGTGTTGGATTCCGACATGTGTAAATTCCGCACTTGACACGCCCCGAGCGTTCTTGTTGACTAGTTGTGCCGCTTCGAGACGGAACACGATGAACGCACTCCAGAAGCAACCTCTCACCGCCGCCTCGCTCCTCGCCGTGATATTCGCTTCGTCGGCCTGCGAAGAAGCACCGCCCCAGACGCGCGCAGGAGTCTGGAAGGCGACGACTGACTGCGGTGACTTCACACTTTTCGTGAGTGACGACGGAAACGCGGTCACAAACGCGAACTGGGAGATTAGAAAGCCAGACCTCGGGAACGATCCGCTGCGGCTGAAGAAAGAGACCAGTAGCACGCCCTGGGACAGACCGTTCGCGTTCCAGGGAAGAGAACTTTCGATGCACTTCAACAAGGGGCATCGCTATCGCGCTGGATGCCACCTTCAGCCGCAGCGGTAAGGAGCTTTCCGGCAAGGCGCATTTCCTGCCGAGTGAAGGCAATGGGGGCTGCAAAGACAGCTTCTCGATCAACCGCTAAGTACCGTCGGATGCCAATTAGAAGGTGAATTCAAGCGGCATCCCAATAATATCAGCGACAATTACTTTTGCCGGTATGCGGCGTTTGATGGTGCAACTCCACTCCAATTGTTTAGCAACCACACGCCCAATCACCGCCGAAGTTCACCGTCGCTGACTCAGCCGCTGTCCGGTGGCTGAAGTGGAGCAGGCCTGCTGCTTTGCGCGCCGCGTGCCGGCCGCTGCAGTCTCCAGCGGTTCGTTGCGTTCGCGACTTCCATCGCGCTTCCAGAGGGCTGCGATCTTGGCGCGAGTGGGCACGTTTGCGGCCGTTGCGCTTGGCGGGGCTCTCACGGATTTCTTGCGCGGCGGCCTGGATTGCGTTTCGCACGACGCGGTGAGTCCAAGTGCCGCAACGAACGATGTACTTGATGGGGGCCTTGTTGCCCATGTCTACGGGTTGTGCGAGCGGCCATGCGGCTTCTGAATGCCCGGAGGTGCGCCAACCTGTGGTCAGCGTGAGTGCAAAGTTTTCTGCCTCCTCACGTGAATCTGTGGGTG
>PMCK01000525.1 GCA_003154095.1 Myxococcales bacterium
CGCAGCATTGAATGACATCGCAGTAACTGCTAACAATCGCGCGCCGTTCGGAGATGAACGGCGCGCGGTTATAGGTACCTCTGGTTTGAAACAAACCCGTGACTAATAAGACAATCTACATAAGTTTATTACATTGGTGTGGCATCCCGCTGGCCGTATCGCTGCTTTCTGCATCAGCAGTTGCGGCACAGGATGACGTCAAGTCAGATGTCGAGGTCAGCGCTGCTCCTGCGGAACCTGCGGCTAGCGCGGCTCCTTCTGCTGCCGTGGCGCCACCAGCGGCACAGCCAACGGCGCCCGCCGCGCCCCCGGGTCAGACGCCGGATTCCGCAAATGCATTGAGTCGCCCCGCTACGGCTGACGCTTCAGCTCCCGCGCCCAATGAAAATGGGGTGTCGCTGCGTGCTCCCGCCACCCCGTCGAATTCGGCCACTGTCCCTGCTTCGTCGCCCACAGACACCAACGTGCAGACGTCGCCGACTGGATCGAACCTGTTGCAGTCGCTGACAGAGGGCTATCGAGTCTCCGGGTATTTTCAGGCTCAATATGAGTCCCATCAGGATTCCCAAGATCAACTAACTCAAGACAATGGGCTGCTGAATCAGAATCGATTTGTGTTGAGGAGAGGCCGCGTTCGCATTGCTCGCGACTGGGACTATGCGGCGCTGTTGGTTGAGGTGGATGGAAACACGGTTCACGGTCCAAGTTTCGGTTGGCAGAAGGCTGAAGTGTCGCTGGTCTACGGCCGCTCCCAAGAAAAGGATGTGGCCCCGATGGTTCAATTCACGATGGGCATTTTCGACCTGCCTTTTGGTTATGAACTCATTGAATCCCCCAAATCACGTCCGTTCATGGAACGCTCGACGGGTGGACGNNTTCCGCTATGCCGTGGCTCTGACCAATGGTGAACCCCTGGGCGAAAAGTCGGGGTTTGGCTTGCAAGATCCGAACAACAACAAGGACGTTACCGTAAGGCTTGGTGCTACCGCTAAGCCATGGTCCAAAGTGATGGCGTCCGGTGACATCACGTACAATGCCGGCAAAGGGTTTCACGCGGGAACGCCCGCAACTAAATCCAGCGTCACCTGGCAGGATGCGAATCATAACGGTCAGGTTGACAATAACGAACTCGTGGGTCACCCCGCCTCAGCAGCAACTTCCTCGCAGAATTTCTCACGCTGGGCGATCGGGGCAGACGCCCAATTAGCCGTGGAAACGAAACTCGGAAAGTCATTGCTCTACGGCGAGATTGTCGTTGCACAGAATTTGGACCGCGGCCTGTTTATATCGGATCCGATTGCCAATACTGGCCAGAACATTCGGCAGCTAAGCTATTACGTCGCCTTTATCCAAGAAATTACGCCTTACGCCTTAGTAGGCTTTCGCACGGATTTCTACAACCCCAATGCGGATTTCCTCGATCATCGGGCGGGGCAGCTTATCCCTACATCCCAAGCGATTCGCGACTATTCGCCGCTGGCTGGGCTCGTTTTGCCAGATCGTGCCAAATTGCTCCTCGAGTACGACATTCAGACCAACCTGCTGGGTCGCGACAGCACCGGTGTGCCTGCGCATTATCCAAACAATATTTGGACACTTCGCTTGCAGGTGAACCTATGAAATTGCGACTAATACTGCTGGCGNNNNACTGTGTTAGCGCAATTCATTTCGGGCAGCTTGCCCGGAATCATGCAGTCAAGCGCCGCAGAAGGTACCGGCGGAAGCACGAGCCTCGATGCCGATGCGAGCGCACCTAAGTTACTACAGGTCACGTTTCAATATTCTGAGCCCTTCGTACGCGAGGGGCAAGCCAACATAGCCATCGGGGGGCTGACTTCAATTGACGTGTCGGCCGTGGCCGTAGCTTGGGCCGACGGAGGCACTGGATATTGGGTGGTGCCAGTCGGAGAGTTTGATGGGGCAACACGACAACCGACCTGGACTGCGACTGCGGATTTTGGCGCGAGCATTTCGCCAGGATTTCACAATCTGAACTACGTTGCCATCAATGGACAGGGCCAGGCCGGCGTCATTCAATCGCAGAAGATTTGCATTTCCGGCTCAATTCCCAACTATTATCCAGGCTGCGCTTCAATTCCGCCGCCTGCTGCGGTAATTGCCCTTAGTTGGGACACGAACGTCGATCTTGATTTGCAGGTTCAAGCGCCCGACGGTACGTTCATAGATTCAAAGAATCCCATTTCCGTGGTTTTGGATGCTGGTGCCACCACTATTCCAGCAGATGCTGCGCGCATGGACCGAGATTCCAATGGCTACTGTGTCATCGACGGGACTCGAGTCGAGAACTTGATTTGGCAAAAGGTGGCGCCCAAGGGTCAATTTGGAATCTATGTAAACCTCTTCGACGCCTGCAAGCAGTCGGCAGTGCATTTCAACGTGCAAGTTTACACGGCGGTTGACGTTGCCGGCGCCGATGGTGGCACCACTAAAGAGCTTCGTTCGTGGTACTCCGCGAACGGTATTCTCCTCGATTTTCAGGCCAATGGGGGCTCAAACCGCGGTCTTTTCGTGTCCGAATTCATTTTCCCATGATCAGGTAGGCTACCATGCTGATAGAAAAACTGTTGAAAGTGGCATTACTCGGCTCCAGCTGGGTCATGTATTTGCTCCTCGCATTGTCGGTGTTTTCATTTGGCGCCATGTTAGAGCGCTGGTGGTACTTCTTCAAACGTCGCGGTGACGTTGACGACCTCAGCGAAAAGCT
Source organism: Myxococcales bacterium (assembly GCA_003154095.1). Lineage (GTDB taxonomy): Bacteria > Myxococcota_A > Polyangia > Polyangiales > Polyangiaceae > FEN-1139. The sequence continues at coordinate 2,726 of PMCK01000525.1, forward strand.
GCTCGGTGCCCTCGAGAAGGGCGAAGACAATGAAGCCCACGAACTACTCAAGAAGAGCCGTTTGGTGGAGGCTTCGGTTCTCGAGCCCGCGATCAGGATGCTACCGGGAGGGCCCGAAGCCCTTCAGGACGCCATCGACAGCGAATTCGTGAAGGTCCGCCAAGACATGGAACGAGGTTGCACCTTGCTAGGAACGCTCGGTAACAATGCTCCATTTATCGGCCTATTCGGCACGGTAATCGGCGTAATTATCTCGTTTCAACAACTGAGCGTAAACCAGGCCAGCACTGCTATGGGCGCCGTGATGGCGGGCATTGCGGAGGCATTGGTTGCAACGGGCGTGGGTCTATTCGTGGCGATACCGGCAGTTGTTGCCTACAACCTGATTCAAAAGAAGATTCTCGACATCGAAGGCAATGTGACCTCGTTGACTAAGCAGATCACCGCACTGCTCAAAGCCGAGGCCAACGGCATGCACTTTGGTCGCGGCGGATCACACCACAAACTAGCCCTCGCATCGGGCGCGGAACGTCGCTAGAGGCGAGGTAAACTATGGCAGCTGTAACAAAGGGCCGCGGCGGACCGATTGTGGGCATCAATGTGACGCCTATGGTCGATGTCGTGCTCGTGCTTCTCGTTATCATGATGGTATCCGCCGTCTACATCGTGTCGCAGAGTTTGAAAGTCGAATTGCCGAAGACCGCGACTTCCGATCAACCCGCCAGTTCGCCGCTCGCAGTGACGATCACCAAAGAAGGTCAATACCTTTTCGAGAAAAAGTCCATCGATCAGGCGGGTTTGGTTGCCGAAATGAAGAAAGCTAAGGCAAAAAACGTGGATGCAAGCCTTGTCATTACCGCTGATCGTCTAGCCTATCACGGTGAAGTGGTGCACGTGATCGATCTTGCGAAAGTAAACGGCATTACGAAGTTCGCTATCAACGTCGAACGTCAGTAGAGGCAAACGTGGCACGTCGGAAGAAGGGTCGCTCAACCATCTACATTGTCAGCATCGGGTTTCACGTAGTGCTGGCTCTAGCGATCGCATTCATTCCGCAAAAGCGCCTACGCGAGGTCGTAGCCATTGCTCTGGCGGAGACCGCAAAGCCCGCAGACAAGGCAAAGCCGCCGCCTCCGCCGCCGCATGAGGCAAGTAGGCCAGCGCGGGTGGCGCCCGCAGCGCAGGCGGCCGCAGCGGAAGCACCCGCCGCGGATAATGCAGCAGCCCAAGCCAATGCGGCATTTGCTGACATTGGCATCGCACTCGATTCCTCCTCGGCGGATGGTATTCCGATTCATATGGGTCCCGCCGTTCAGGCCAGTGCTGCAGTGAAGCAAGATCTTCTGGCCGCCAAACCAAAGACGCTCGTTGGCAAAAGTAACGAAGTGCCCTGCACCGAAGAGCTTGTCAAAGCCATCCCAATATCCAGGCCCTCGCCCAAATACACGCCAGAGGCAGAGAATGCAGGCATCGAGGGAAAGGTGAGGTTGGACCTAAAGGTCAATGAACGCGGCGAAGTCGAAACCGCCAAGGTATTAGCGGGGCTAGGTTATGGGTTGGATGAATCGGCAATACAGACCGTAAAGCGCTGGCAATTCAAACCTGCGACTCTGTGCGGAAAGCCCGTTGCTGCGTCGTTCGTCGTGTCCGTGGTGTTTTCGGGATCATGAGCATTAAACATTCGTTTGCCGCTTTCTTATGTGCGGCCCTGGCGACAGAAATCGTCAGTGGCCAAGTGCAAGCTTCCGCTAAGGAAAAGGCCGGTAGTACCGCCCGGGGCACGCCCGGAGAACCTGCGACAAAGTCCGCAGGAAAGGTGACGAAGGTTCCCAAGCTCGTTCACATCGAACGCGCCGTCTTGCCACCCGAGGCAGAAAGTCTGGCGGCGTCCGCGGCGCTGGTTCTAGAACTGGCGATTACTGCGGAGGGTAAGGTCGAGGCGGCGACGGTGGTCGAATCCGCTGGGGAAACATTGGACAAGGCGGCAATCGAAGCCGCACGCAAATTCGAATTCGAGCCGGCTGAAATCGACAATCAGCCCACGGCCGTGCGCATCAAGTACCGGTATGTATTTAGTGTCTTTGCCGAGGCCACCGAAGAGGTGCCCGCCGACGTCGAATTCTCTGGAGTAGTACGCGACAAGAAGTCCGGTAAGCCCTTGGCCGATGTGCGTATCGAGTTGGACGGCAGCCCACCGCAGAAGTCGGATGCGGCAGGCCAATTCAAATTCGAGCACGTTTCACCGGGCACCCATAGCGTCACGCTAATTGGTCCAAACTTCACGCCGATCGGCACCGAAGAAACTCTGACTGCCAAGACGACTCACACTGTCACGTATGACGTTGAAATGCAGGTCGAGCGGCTACCGCCTGAGCTGCGCTCGGATCTCGAAATTGTCGTTATCTCGACCCACTTGCAGAAAAGTGTGGCCGTTACATCTGTCAGCTCCGAACAGGGTTCAAGGGTTGCCGGCACGGGTGGCGACGTCATCAAGGTCGTCGAAAATCTCCCTGGGGTGGCCCGATCGAGCGTCGGTTCGGGGCAACTTGTAGTCTGGGGCTCAGGCTCGGGCGACACACGTGTCTATGTGGACGGCGTTCACATCCCATCGCTTTATCACGAGGGCGGCTATCGCTCCGTCATCCACTCTGACTTGGTGAAGAACGTCGAGCTTCAGCCTGGCGGTTATGGCGCAACCTACGGGCGTGGGCTCGGCGGTGTGGTCGTGGTCGGCATGAAAAAGCTGACTACGGATGGGTACCATGGAAGTGTGAACCTGGACGCGATAGACGCTTCGGCTAGCCTGCGCGGTGACGTGGGCAAAAAGTGGCGGTTCATGGCTGCCGGCCGTCGCAGCCATTTGGACACGGTTCTCAAGGGCGTGTCATCGGAGGATGTCGGACAGTTCGTGCCGATTCCTCGATTCTGGGACGCGCAGGCACGCCTCGGGTACGTTCCCTCGGAAGATGAGTCCGTCGAAGTCGGCATGTTACTGTCGTCCGACTCGATCAATCGTTCATTGGTCGAAGCCGATCCGCAGGATACCAAAACGGAATCGAAACAGACGGGATTTCAGCGCTACTACCTTTCGTATCAGCGCAGCTTGGGCGACGGTGGGAACGTGAGCTTCGTTCCTTATTACGGGACGGACCGTAGCGACCGAACCAGCAAATTCGGCGACATACCGGCGCAAATTTCCAACCGAACGACAGTTTACGGCTTTCGCGTCAGTCACAATTCCAGTGTCAATGAGCATCTGGCCATCACGATCGGGCTCGACACCGAGTTCATGCGCAGCCAGCTCAGCCGACACGGGTCGATCACAACGCCGCCGCGCGAAGGCGACATTCTCGTTTTCGGGCAGATGCCCAGTGATCAAGTCAACGCCGATCAGTGGTCGACGACAATCGGCGGAGTGGCCCCCTATGGAGAATTCGACGTAATTCTATTCGGCGATAAGCTTCACATTATCCCGGGCGCTCGGTTTGACCCTACTCTGGTCGGCGGCAGCCGTGTTCAACCTCTCAGGGCAGGACAGCCAGCAATTGGTTATACTAACGAGTCCGCTCCATTCGACCCTAGGCTGGCGGTTCGCTGGACCGCGACACCGAAAATCGGCCTGCGTGCGGCCGTTGGCATCTATCATCAACCGCCATTGCCGGATGACCTCAGTACGGTTTTTGGTAATCCGCAGATGGGCCTGTCGCGAGCCTGGCACGCCGTTTTGGGCTCGAGTTTCAAACTTAGCAAACCCGTGTCCGTCGAAATTACAGGGTTTTTGGTCAAACAGAGTGATCTTGCGACACGCAGCCCGCTTCCCAGTCCTCTAGCGCAGCAGGCTCTAATTCAGGATGGCCTCGGTCGAGCCTATGGCACTCAGTTCCTGATCCGTCACGATATGACGAATCATCTGTTCGGTTGGCTCAGCTATACGATCATGCGAAGTGAACGCACCGACGGGGGCAGCCGTAACTGGAGGCTGTTCGATTTCGATCAGACGCACGTATTTACTGCATTAGCCTCGTACGACCTCGGGCGGGGCTTCGAGGTTGGCAGTCGCATTCGTTACGCGACCGGCTATCCGCGCACTCCGGTCGTAAGCGCCCTTTACGACACGCGGGTCGATGCCTATCAGCCGCAATTCGGCGCTCACAATTCGATTCGCATCCCGGACTTCATTCAGCTCGATGTTCGATTTTCCAAGCGGTTCAACCTGGGCTCATCAACGCACGTTGAGGCATACCTGGACGTGCAGAACGTAACTTACCGGAAAAATCCCGAAGAAATTGTATATAACCAGGACTACACACAAAAGACTTACATAACGGGTCTGCCCATACTTCCAGTTCTCGGAGGGAAGCTGACATGGTAAAACGCGTTTCGATCGCAACGGTCGGCAAGCGTGCCTCCAAACCAACGCAGCCGAAAACTTGGTCCCCCCAGCCGTTTCTGCGGACTCTGGGCGCTCTTTCGTTTGTATCTGTGATCGCGGCTACTGGCTGCAAACCTGAACTCGAGGGCAGACCGTCCCTCGTCGATTCCCCGCGGGTCATTGGAATCCGTTCAACGGCTGCGGAAGCTAAAGCAGAAAGTGACGTCACCTATGACGTCCTCGTAGCTCAGCCCGTCGACGACAGCACGGCGCCCGAATTCAACTGGGCTCTTTGCCTGGCGAGGAAACCCCTGGCTACAGCGGGTCCAATCGCGGATACCTGCCTGACGGTATCCGGACCCGAACTGCAAAGTTTGGGGGGCACGTCGAGCGTCTCGGGTTCGATTCCCAAGGACGCGTGTACACTCTTTGGTCCTAACCCGCCCTCACAGAAGGCAGGTGATCCAGCAGTTCGACCCGTCGATCCGGATACCACAGGGGGCTACTACCAGCCTGTAAGGCTTCTGACACAATACGGGCCCGACAATTCACAGTACGATGTTGGCGTCACCAGGCTCTCTTGTGGCCTTGCTGGCGGAGCTACTCAGGAACAATCAGCAACGTTTACCAAAGACTACCGCCCGAATCAAAACCCACAAATTAGCCAAATATCATTCAAGCAAGGCGGCGCAGACCCCATTGTCGTCGATCCCAACGCGACCGATCTGCCGACTGTACCCGGCGGGGCGAATCTGAGCTTCGAGGTGTCCTGGCCTGACTGCCCCCTTTCTCCGACTTGCGGAGACAATATTTGCAGCGCAGGCGAAGATCTCACCAATTGTCCAAGTGATTGCCAAAACCCCCAAGGCTGCGAAGGTTCGGAACCGTATCTGAGTTACGACACGGTCACTCAATCCCTGGCAGACAGACGCGAGTCAATTCGAGTATCATGGTATGCTACCGACGGAAACTTCGATCACGACCGCACCGGCAGAGCCGAAGATGAGGCAGCTTCGGCAAACACCTCGAATAATTGGTCAGCTCCAAACAAGGCAACGAAAGTTCGATTCTGGCTGGTAATCCGGGACGATCGTCGAGGAGTGAACTGGACAACCTTCGACTTGAACGTGACAAAATAATCACGAATCGCTAACACGAATGAAAAAACCCGCGCAGGGTCGGGCCCCTTTTAACAAAACAATTTTCACCCCTGTCACGAAATCTTCACCATTCATCGCTAAGAAGACCCGGCAATGACGCGCGTGTTAGTCATCGAAGACGAGCCCGATGTGGCGGAGCTGTTGGAATACAACCTCCAGTCGGCCGGCTTCGAGACGGTTGTTTGCGGAACAGGTCTCGATGGGATTCGAATGGGGCAGGAAGCGCATCCCGACATCGTCCTGCTCGATTTGATGCTTCCCGATATGCCCGGCATGCAGGTGTGCCGGACCTTCAAGTCTCTTCCGGCGACTAAGGACATTCCCGTTGTCATCGTCTCGGCGCGCAGCGAAGAGATTGATCGCGTCGTGGGCTTCGAGGTGGGCGCGGACGACTAC
>PMCK01000290.1 GCA_003154095.1 Myxococcales bacterium
GCCCGTCTTACCGAGAATGGCGATGTGCGTTGGGTCAAGCGAATCGGCGGGCAGGGGCAGGATACGGCAGGTCCGCTCACGACCACGCGCAGCGGCTCATTACTCGTCGCTGGGACATTTTCGGATTCCGGCGACGAACATTCTCCTTTGGCAGAAACTGGTGCAACCATCGGCGACAATCACTCGCTGGTCATGCGGTCACACGGGCGCCGCGACGCTTTCATTGCTCGATTCGACGCTGACGGGCAGCTTGCCTTTGCGCAATCAATTGGTGGCCCCAGCAATGAACCCGCACAAGCCGACAGGATAGCAGCCCTCTTCGCCACGGATGATGATGGAGCATTGGTTTTGGCCAATGCATCATTGCCCGCAAAGGTTGGACAAGGCGGGCACTTCTTAGAGAGCGCCGATCTCGAGTTTGGGTCGTTTCTGGCCAAATTCTCCGCAGACGGTGAACTCGGCTGGGAGTTGCCCTTGGGTGCGCCCACAATGAGCGGCATGGCGAAGGTGCCCGGAGGAGATCTATTGATATTGGGCAAGGCGGGCGAACGAATTTTCTATCCGGCAACCGGCAACAAGAGGCAAACCCTGACGCCCGAAGGGCTCGACGACGTGCTACTCGCGCGTCATGGTCAAAATGGGGAATTGCGATGGCTCACTCGGTTTGGTGGCGATGGCTCCGATTTGAGTGGAGCCATTACTTCCGACCACACGGGCTTCGTGACTTTCACTACTTCATTCAGGGATGCATTCCTAATTGACGCCTGCCCGCCGGTTAGATTGAGTAGTCAAGACCGAACCAGCGTCCTCTTGGCGAGAGTGGAACAGGGCGCAGTCCTCAGCGATCAGCCACGCGAAATGCAAATTGCCAAGACGGAGGCCCGGGTGCAAGTGCTGCGAGCCGCCGCCAACAAGGCGCTCTTGGATAAGCAATTGGAGCAAGCCTGCAGTAAGTTCCAGGAAATCGTCGATCTCGTGCCTAAAGATCCTGGAGCAAGGCTCGACCACGCCAGTTGCCTGCTAAAGCTCGGGCGTAAGGATGACGCCATCTCCGAGAATCACCAGGTAGTCGCGATGGGCTCGCGCAACTTGGATGTCGACTCCGAGTCCGCTGAAAAGCTCCGCCGGCAAGCTTATCTCAATCTGTACGCCCTCGGACATGGCGTGGAGCTACCCAAGGATGGCTGCCGCGCATTAGTCGCCGAGCCCAACTGCCTGCAACAGCTTTGGGCCTGCTCCGGACAGATTAAGACCAGCGGGGCGCATGGCGAAGTCGTTCGAAGTCTGGCTCGAATTGGTGTTTCCCTCGAAGGCGCAAGGGTTGAAACGGATGAAGAGCTCGACCCAGTGATGCCCTCGCTCGACCACTGGGGTTTTTCCGATAGCTCGACTTGGCCCAGTACCCACAACTGGTTGACACGGGCTGAAGCCGTGGATGTGCTCGTTCACGAGCAAAGTTCCTTCGTGTGCGCTGAGTCTAATGGGCCCGATTGTAAATCGGATCAAAGCTCGATCGATTGCACGGTCGTGATGGCCAATGCCTGCTCGGGGCTGGTGGGCGTAGTCTGCGCCGAGCCTGATTCCGAGGAAGGCGACCGAAAGGTCGACGAATTTTATCTTTGGAGGGGCGTCGTCCCGAGGTAAATAGCAAGCCGGAGTTGGCTCAGTACTTTTGCGCTTGATGAAAAATAGCGCACAAGATTGCGTTCTCGGGCGCCCTAACGACATGGCGGTGCAGCATTTGCGCGTCTGCGGCGTCAGTGTCTCATACGCAGAGTTGAATACATGATGAGCGAACCTAGTTATCCGCACAGAATAGGGCACGCCTTCTCGTTGGTGGTACAATTGGTGTTGAGCCGATTGCACAGCAACACTCTCCCAACGCTGCGCCGCGCTCTCTGGTGTAATAATAATGGCAACCATTCAGAACGACTTAGTAGTAAAAGGATTATCCGGCAAAGTAGGCAAACAACTCGCGGTGCATCGACGACGCGACGGTCAATACGGAATTTGCGCGGCCGGGCTCGTCAATCACCAAACCACCCACTTTGAACCCGAGGAAGTGCAAAACAGTCGATTGTACGAGGCATTGTTCTATACGCAGCCCCCCACGGCGCGTGAGTCCTCGTCACAGGCCGATAGGAGCGTAACGGTTGCCGACGTTATTCATCCACCGGAGATCCATAGAATAGACATTTCCAGGTACACGGGCAAGTCCGGTGAATTGATCGATATTACCGCTGGTGATGACGTCAACGTGTCCTCGATTGGCGTACTCATCGTATCCGACGAGGGCATCTTGGTAGAAAAGGGCTCTGCCGTCTTATGCGACCGGAACCCCTATTCCTGGAAGTATGTGACCAAGACGAATTCTGGATCCCGTTCGGTAAAGATCATCGTGGATGTTGCCGACGTCATGCCAATCGGCGAAGAATAGAGCGACTCGATTGCAATTGTGGCGTGACGGCACGCGGATACTGTCCACGTTCGATTGTGGTCAGAGTGCAGTGTGCAGGCTTCCACCGAACCTGACCATCCTCGGCACTCTCGGGATCCCCGAATAAGAAGTGCAGGCGCGCATAAGAGGTTCCGACTGTGACGGAACGGCACGGAACCTTCGGCATCAACCACTTCCCGCAACTACCGCGGTAATGGCAGAGGCTCGTCGTGCAAACACCTTCTGCGATTCCCCACCTTCCGCCGATTGCATTGCAGGCCACTTCTGTATACCGGACGGTCACGAACACAACGATGCAAAATACCCCAATGCCGATGGCGAGACGGTTCTTTGAAAGGGTGCTCTTGACCATCAGAATTCGTCACACGTTTAGCGCGAATTGCCATGGCTGCAAAATCACAACTAGGTGCGAAACTGACTGCGTGATTCTCGCGACTTAGCGTTGCGCAATTGTCGAGCCGGCACGCCGGAAGGTGTTGCGGTAGACTTCGAATAATTGGCCGCGAGCACAATTGTGAGCCGTCAGCACGACCGAAGGACACCTCTATGACTAACCCTATGATGCGTCCTCGTAATTCCCGAGTAACTCTGGGTACCTTGGCTAAGACGGCCTTTTGGGTTTGCATCGGCAGCACAATCGTCCTCGGTTGTAGCGGCGTAGAGCCAACCAATACTTGCAATACCGCGGGCGGCGCCAACGGCACGGGACCCTGTGCGACAGGAGGGGTGGCATCACTCGGAGGGTCCACGTCCGTCGGCGGCTCGAGTGCAGGGGGTGGCACCAGGAATACGGGCGGCAGCCAGAACGTCGGTGGAACATCAGCAACGGGTGGAGCAGCGCCAGCGACGGGTGGCGCAACCCCCGGCACCGGCGGTTCAACGAGCGGCCACACCAATCCGCTTAGCCAGGCACTCATCAACGAATTCGTCACCGCGCACAATAACGCACGCAGCGGTTCACTGAATCCAACGCCTTCGCCAGCGCTGCCGCCTGTGACTTGGGACTACACGCTTGCGGACTCCGCGTACAACTATCTCAGCAAGTGCCCAGGGGGCAGTGTTTCGCTCGCGCCCCACAACGCGAACCGAAGCACGGATTACCAAGCACTCGGCGGCACGGATAGTTATGTGGGTGAGAACATTTACGCAACCACGGCCTCAACGGCCTCGCCCACTTCCGCGGTCAATTCGTGGATGAGCGAAGCATCCGTGTACGACTACGCGACCAACAATATCAGTGCCGCCGGCCACTACACGCAGGTCGTCTGGCGCTCCAGCGTTCGCATCGGGTGCGCTATCGTGAACTGCACCAACTACACGTACCACAACACGATTCTGTGCGACTACGCGCCAGGCGGGAACATCACGAGTCAGAAGCCGTATTGAGGCTAATTTCATTTGGGGGTGACGGCACGTGGACACGGGGCACGTCTGATGGTGGTCAGAGTGCAGGGTGCAGTGGGGATGGTTTGTGGGGTGAGCGGTGGGGGTTTGGGTTTGTGGGATGAGGCTTGTGCGCGCAATCCACCCGCCCCATCACGCACGGCGCCCCAAACCACGTCGCTCAACGCTCGTCACACAGCCACCCTGGACTCTGCGCACTGACCCAGTCTGAGTTGCCTCCACTCGGCATTTTGATTCTACCGTCGTGCTCGGGCGCGTCAAGGACTGCGCAGGCTTCGCCTGCTTGCCGCTTCGCGGGGCTTCGCCTCCTTGACGCGCCCTGCGCGCGCCGGTTTTGGGTGGGTTATTTAAGGAGGTACTCAATGCTCAAGGTTTATCCAGTTGTTCTTGAATTCATTGGCGCGTTGCGGCCATTGCTCGCTCAGATTGAGCGGCGGGACCGGGATTTGGGGCGGCAGTTGCGGCGGGCTTCTAGCAGCGTCGCTTTGAATTTAGGCGAGGGGATGTATTCACGGGGAGAGTTGCGCACCGTTCGGTATCATACGGCGCTTGGTTCCATGCGGGAGAGTTACTCTTGTTTGGAAGTGGCTCGGGCGTTTGGGTATGTGCGCGCATTGGACGCAGAGTTTTTGGCACTGATCAATCGGATTACAGGGACTTTGGTTCAGTTGGTTGAGGGGAAGAGGTAATTGCTTTGGAGTGGGGCTCGCACTGAGCACGCGGTGCCCCCATCCCAGCCTTTAGCAATGGCCAGCGAGCAGCGTACACATTCGATATTCAGTGTTGCCGGCATCGCCAAAGGGAGGGGACAGATTGTCACCCCCCTTGAAGTATGTGTTTCAACTCACGCCCGCGCGCGGCGAGCGACATATGGCCGCGACCTGCAATGTGTGGACGACTTGTTTCAACTCACGCCCGCGCGCGGCGAGCGACTCAGCTCAATCATGGCTCCCGCACTTCTCTGTGTTTCAACTCACGCCCGCGCGCGGCGAGCGACTTCGACAAGTCTTAGCTCCGCGGCGCCTGCGACTTGTTTCAACTCACGCCCGCGCGCGGCGAGCGACTGTTCTAGCCTTGTCTTTTGCCTGGCCTTATCCTGTTTCAACTCACGCCCGCGCGCGGCGAGCGACCTCGATGCAATCCTTCAATTGCGCCCGTAAGCAGTTTCAACTCACGCCCGCGCGCGGCGAGCGACCATGCTCGCCAGGCATTGGGGCGTGTTCGAGGCCGTTTCAACTCACGCCCGCGCGCGGCGAGCGACTAAATAAATGCCGGCCATTGTGTCGGTCGCAATGTTTCAACTCACGCCCGCGCGCGGCGAGCGACCGGCTACTAGCCCGTTGTCCCGGTCTCGGACGTGTTTCAACTCACGCCCGCGCGCGGCGAGCGACCTAGTCCATGGCCAGCCCGTCATTTGGTGGACTTGTTTCAACTCACGCCCGCGCGCGGCGAGCGACATGCAGCGCGAAGGGACCATGATGGCAAGTAGTGTTTCAACTCACGCCCGCGCGCG
>PMCK01000284.1 GCA_003154095.1 Myxococcales bacterium
CTGTGAAATTGGTCGTGGAAGTGGACGGTGGCTACCACCGTCAGCGCGTGGCCGCTGATGCTCGGCGCACTCGGGTGCTTGAGCGGCTGGGGTATCGGGTGCTGCGTTTGGATGCGGTGCTGGTGTCACGTCAGTTGCCGCTGGCGGTTGAGGCAATTCGAAATGCGCTGTAGGCCTGCTGCAGGTACTCCCAGCAGCGCGGCCTTTTTTGCACTCAAGTAAGGTCGCAATGACGGGACGCCTTACGCCTTTTCGTCGCCTGTGCCGAAGGCGACATTGCCGCCGCTTCCCGCTTCCAGCAACGGGTCGGTTGCTATGCGTTTCCCCAGCAAATGACCGCGTTAAGCAGAAGCTTCAGTGAAGAAGTTAAGTGCCTCTTGATTGTTGAGGCCAATTTAGAGCAATATAACCAACTTGCGGGCACAAGCTCGAACTGTCTAAACGCCCAGGACGAGGCCACCAAGAGGCCGCAGGGGAAAGTCAGAAGATGTGCAATTTGATATGAGCAATAGATAGCGGCTTCTGCAGGTGAATACTAGTTGGGCGGACACAGATGACATTTAACTCCTCAGCGTCAACGTTTTCTAATGAACAATCCGCCGCGCTCTTCCTCCTGCGGGACGCGACGGCGACTCTCCGAGAAGAAGGGGTGGTGTTCGTCGTCATGGGTGGCTGGGCTCCGTACCTGTTCCATCGCGCGCACTACGGGCACCCGGGCACGTTTGATGTTGATGTGCTTCTGGACTCCGCTAGTCTGGACGACGGCTCGTTCGATCGCGCCTCGGAGAAGCTGCTCTCAAGCGGTTACCTGCGGGCCGCCAAGAACAACTTTCAAGCTCACCGGGTACTTCGTGTTCGCGAAGAGGAGTTGGTCTTTCACGTCGATTTTCTGAATGAGCAACATCCTGGAAATACCATCGAACTCATCGGGGGAAAGGGAAGGCTCCAGTCAATCTACACACCTGCAATGCACGCGGTTTTTTCCTACAGGAAGTTCCGGTTCACGTTGGAGCACGGCCTCTCAGACGTTCCTTTTCCTTCGCCGGAGACTTTCATAGCAAGCAAGGCGGCTGCGACGCTCGTTGCCAAGAGATCTCGAGACGCTTTCGATGTGTTCGTCACGCTTCACGATCAGGACCCGGCAACACTTGAAACCTCGTGGGCGCAACTTGTTGCGTCCGACGGGCTCTTCCGGGACGCCAACGACGCCCTTTCCCGAGCGCTGGATGAGGGCGATGCGATCGCGAAGATCCAGGCGGTGATCGGGTCGCTTGCTCATGCGTCGATTCCGAGTGAAGCGGCGATCCGCTCACGCTTTTCGTTTCTCCGTCCCCGGTAATGCACACTGTGAGCCGTCCATCAAAGCGTTGCATCCGGCAATCCGCCCGGTCCCTATTCCAAGAATCCGATCTCTCGGTGACCTTGGGCCAGCGTCATGCGACGAGGTCATCGCAGAAAATGCGCCACGTTAACGCAAGGTTGCACAAGGAACTTGCGCACCCGTTCAGGTCTTGGCAGGGTTTGGTCCATGGCCGACCGCAAACAGTTTCAGTCGTCATTGACGGTGACCCCACGGTTGCAGCAGCTCTTGGAAGAAGCCCGCAGCCGAGAACTGACGGAGGCGGAATTGCAGGAACAACGTGTGAGCTTCGCCTTTGGCAATGCACCAAATTCAGAGCTCATTACCAAGGAGTCTGTTCGTCATACGTCGCAACACATACGTCTTAAGTAGCGGATTCGTTGTCAGAGGGCGGAATGGCACTTCGCGAAGCAGACGATCCACAGCTGTACGCGCGCGTTCAGGAGCAGAACCTCCTTCGGCAGTACGATTTACTTGCCAACTGCATTGAGATCGGGCTGGCGAAAGGCATTGACGCTTTTGATAAGTATACTCTTTGGGCACTGAATGCCGCGGCCGTCTCCAACATCACTCAGTTCGGAGGACGATTTCGCGAACAACCAATTTACGTGGGCTCTCACATCCCGCCGCACTTCAAAGAAGTGCCGGGTCTCGTCGATCAATTCGTATCTGTAATCCACGAACTCTGGACTATCGAGAGCCATCCTACAATCCTCGCGGCTTACGCCCTTTGGCGTTTGAACTGGATCCACCCATTTCTAGAGGGCAATGGTCGAACAGCCCGCGCAGCCTGCTACTACCTGATCTGTGTGAGGTATGGTGGCCTATTGCCGGGCAAGAAAATCGTTCCGGAACGCATCCGTGAGAATAGACCTCCCTACTACGCTGCTTTGCAGGAAGCGGATCGCCAATGGGAGAATGGTCATTTCGACGTGGATCAACTTGCACAATATCTCGCAGGTCTCGTCGAAGACCAACTGGCGGAGTGACCTGATCGGCAGCGTCTAAGCGGTATGCCGTGCGCCGCCCAACTCACGCTCCTGAGACCGACGGCAGCCTGATCTCGTAGCCAGGCAAGTCCCACTCGCCGCCAAGCCCGCCGCCTCGCGCGGCACGCGCCACCCGAGTCATCTCGGTCAACGCGTGCCGGCACGACATGGAAAGGCAGCAAGGCCGACCGTCTGCAATTGACGGCGACCGCAATTGCACCCGCCGGGCACGCGCGACCCGAGTCACCCCGAGCAACGCGTGCCGGCACGACATAAAAAGATCAACAGTCAGCGATTCACGGCGCCGGTGCCAGGAGCAGGAGTTGGCGCCGGCGCCGGCGGCTAAACCGCCGCTTGCCCATTGCCTGGCGCTGGCGTCGGAGCGGGCGCAGGCGGCGCTGGCGGCACGGGTGCCGGCGGTGTTGGCGCGGCGGGTTCAGCGATGTGGCTTTGCCAATTCTGGAGCGGTGCGAGGAGCGTGTCCGTCAATTCGATGCTCGCCGTGTCGTCGGGATCTGCGTGGGCTGCGACTGCGAGTACGTATGCACGGAGTGTTTTGGTGAATGTTTGTAAGGGTTTCCGGAGGCCGGTGGTGTTTGGGTCTTGGCCTTCGGCTGTTATTCCGAGTGTTTCGCCGTAGGTGAGGTGGGTGGCTCGGAGTTGGTCGAGGATGGGTTTGCCGCCGAGTTTTTCGATTTCGGTGTCGAAGGCGTCTTTGGTGATGCGGGTGAGTCGGGCGTCGGCCCTGCGTTGCGTGCGCGTTGTGGGTCGGGTTGTGTTTGTGGTTCTTGGCTGAGTGCCTGGTGCAGTTTGCCGTGTGCTGTCTCGAGCGAGGCCATTCGGGTGGCAATGAGCGTTGGTAGCGCGGTTTGTGCCTTGGCTGCTGTGAGTAAGCCTTGGCCCAGTGCAACGGCCGCTGCTGTGCTCAATGTGGGTAAAGCAATAACGTCTTGTGCATTGTAGGATCGCATCTATACATCCCCTGGTTTGGCTATTTATGTTTTGCCGGCGCGCGCACGGCGAGGGGCGTATCGGCTGGCAGGGGTCTCGATGCAATCCTGAATTGAGTGACCACACCTATCGTTTGCGTCTGGTTTCGGTTCTCGAGTGAAGGTCAACGTCGAGGGTGGCTCGCCGGCGGTGGCTTTTATGGCGCGATCAACTGCTCGGGTGTGCCGGGTTGGCTCTCGAATGGGCGAATGTGCGGCGCAATATGAGCAATAGATAGCGGCTTCTGCAGGTTGTTATCGATTTAGCTAGACCAAGACAGCTATGATACCAGCACCTGAACCGGAGCACCCACCGATGAGTAAGCGTGTGCACTTGAATAGCGAGATACTTCTGGAAAAGCCCTCGCTTCGCTGGGAGGCAGACTTTCTCGAAGCAGCGCGACGCAGTGTCAAACTTCACGGACACTGGGTGAAGCCGCCACAAAAAAGCGAGGAATACCGCGAACTACTCAGAAGGGCTCGCGCCGCCAACCGCTTCTCACATTTCGTATGTGATTCTGAACGCAACCTCGCCGGTGTCGTCAACATAAATGAGGTTGTCCGCGGCGCATTCGATTCGGGGTATCTGGGCTTCTACGCGTTTGTGCCCTATGCTGGCCGTGGCTACATGCGCTGCGCCGGCTTGCAAGACCCGCACGGACTGCTATCCGTTGGCTCGAACGATGGCACTGCAGAACTTCGACTGTGAACTCCGACCGCTTGCTTCGACCGATATCAAGGCGGTGACCGAACTTACAGTGTCCTGCACGGGCTGCGAACGCGACGTAGAGGAGGCGATGTTCACCCGCGCTGTTACCGGGACCGGATCGAAAGGCATTCACCTCGTCGCAATTGTGCGCGGGCAGCTAATCGGCTGGAGTCGAGCGTCACTATTTGAAGCTCCTAGCGACGCGCCCTCAAATGTCGCGCCTAACGGCTGGTACCTGCTAGGTCTCGCGGTTCATCCTGAGTTCCGAAGACGTGGCGTTGGTGCCGCCCTAACGGATGCGCGCCTGGGGTGGATCTCTGAGCGTTCCGCCATGGCTTGGTATTTCACTGACGAAACGAACGAAGCGTCAATCCGCCTGCACAGGTCGAGAGGCTTCAGGTACGTCGCTTCGAATTTCTGGTTTCCGGGGACGAACTTTCACCGTGGCAGCGGAACGCTTTTCGTCCGCGACAACCTATCAATCGACGGTCGCAATACGTAGATGCTGGCTAACTCACGCTTGCACTGGCGGCCAAGTTCTCTGAAAGCTTGGGGCCAGCGGCAGTCGTGGCTCGCTCCGCTCGCGACGATTGTACTCCTGCCGCTGGTCTGGCATCCTGTTGAGGCTTCGGCGGGCCTGGCGCGGCCGCAAGTGAAGCGTATCCCGTTATACCGTGCCGAATTTTTTCAATGGATGGGGTTGGCTTGTTACACCTGCCTTTTCGTTAACGATGGGGGTCTAGGCATTGCAAAGGCCATCGTCCAGCCAACACACGCCGTAATCCGCCGCTCAAGTTCATCGTCGCGATCCCCCAGCCGCACCCCGCCGCCAATTTGGGGCAGCCTTAGAGGCAGGCGGCCCGACTACAGCCCAGTGACGTGGACCGGCGCGCTGATGTCCCAATTCGTATTGCTGCTGTCGCCAACCTCACCGTGAATATTGTAACCCCAGCACTGGATTCCCGTACTGGTGACCGCGCAAGAATGTCCGCCGCCAGCTGTGATGGCCGTCACGCCGGTCGTTAACCCCGAAACTTGTACGGGGACATGACTAGTGACCTCGAGCCTGTTGCCGAGCGATCCATCGCCGTTCTCGCCCCAGCACTTCGCTCCGCCGTTGACGATGGCACAGGTGTGTGTGTTGCCACCATCGATCGCGGTCACGCCGCTCGTCAGCGCTACCACCTGCACCGGGACGGAGCTGTCCGTGGCGCTATCATTGCCGAGCTGTCCATAGTCGTTGAGGCCCCAGCACGCGACCGATCCACCTAGGATCGCACACGCGTGAAACCTGCCAGCGCCAATGGCGGTCACACCGCTGGTCAACCCCAACACTTGCACGGGATTCGGGCTGATCGTCGTGCTGTTGTTTCCCAGTTCGCCCTTCCAATTGTCGCCCCAGCACTTTACCCCATCACTGATCAGAGCGCAGCCAAGCGAGTCGCCCGCGGCAATGGCCGCCACGCCACTCGTCAGCGGAGCGATTGGCTGTGGAACCCGGTAGTCCGAGTCTTTGCCGTTGCCATAGGCGGCTCCCCAACACAGTACTGCCCCATCGACAATGACGCAGGTGTGTCGCGCGCCAACCGCGATTGCGGTCACCCCACTGGCGAGGCCCACGACTTGCGCGGGGACGGGGCTGTCGTCGCTACTGTTATTGCCAACTTGTCCATTCCAGTTGTCCCCCCAACATTGGACACCACCGTTCACCAGTGCACAACTGTGCGTCTCACCAGCGCCAACGGCGGTAGCTCCGCTCGTCAGTCCGGTTACCTGCACGGGAATAGGACTATTAGTGTTGTCGCCGTTGCCGAGCTGGCCATGGTTGTTGCTGCCCCAACACATAACTCCGCCGTTGACGATCGCGCAAGTGTGTTCGAGTCCGGCAGCTAGCGGCTGCAAACTCATGGAAGTTTCGACCGTCGTGGAGCCGCCAACGACCAAGGTAGTGCCGCCTGTCGAAGTTCCGCTGATTTCCGAAGTACCGCCTGCGTTCGAGGTTCCGCCCATGTTCGCGGATCCGCCCGTGCCCGCCGCACCGGCTCCGCCGGAATGCTGGCTCGGATTATCCGAGGAACCGCAAGCCATCGCAATCAATGCAAGACTAGTCGACAAAGCCAAGTCAGACCAAAGTGTCGTCGAAGTCATCGCAAGAAGGCCTTTCTCATTCACAGAATAGGGTCAAGACAACGGCCCAATCGTGCCACAGCGGGCACAGTTTGGAAAATCGCAAGTGGCAGAGTTGAAATGGGCGCCGGGTTGACAATGCGTGTGATTCCGCGAGGCTTGAGCCGCTTAAGAGTGTTGGACTTCCAGCCGCAGTTCATTCGATGGCCCCGTAGCTCCTACCAGTCCGGTGCGCGGGCTCGTGGTAGCGGCGCCGAGGCAAAGGGTCTAGGCATTGCAAAGGCCATCGTCCAGCCAACACACGCCGTAATCCGCCGCTCAAGTTCAGCGTCGCGCTCCCCCAGCCGCTACCCCGCCGCCAATTTGGAGCCGCCTTGGCATCCGTAATTGCTTTTTCAAAACCATTACGCTTGCCACTCTGAAGCGTCTCGCGTCCTGTTGGTCTGAAGCTTGGCGCTGCTCATCACCAACAGGTCGTGGCTTTCTGTTGCGGGCTATCCTTGACGTCATGACCCCCACTGCCGACAGTCGAACTCGTGGCGGCCGGGTATAACTCACGTTTGCAGCTGTCGAAGGCCTGCCATTTCATCGGTTGCCTTCTATCGCACTTGCAGCGACAATCCAAGACTCAACGCTACTGCTGGTCTTCGCAGCTGAAACGTAAGCCGTTGATACGGACTGCGTGACCCGCAGCGCTTGTGCCACTCGTTCAGGATATCCGGCGGAATCCTTCGACGGCATCAAATCCTGTGTCGAAACTGACAAGACCGTCGACAGCCCCCGAGTCTCTCGCTCTCGCGCGAAAGAAACCGAACTTCTCCGGCGTCGAACCAGCCTCGCATGACCGCCACGGCCTTCTCCAAGTCGGGCGGCGTCGTCTTCCGCTCGGATGCGCGACGGCACAGCACTGACAGAGCCTCGAACACGATGAAGTCCAATAGGACGAGCGAGTCACCAGCCCCTTCTAGCCGGTCAACAAGCTCCCGCGCACGTCGGTGCTGCGAGTCTGCTTCGTACAGAATCGCGACGATGACATTCGCGTCTAGGACGACTTCAGCCATCGTACAAGTGCGCGGTATCCTCGATTGCGTCCGCTGGCGCCCCCTTGACTATCCCTATGGCCGCCCGAATCGACTGCCACGACGCGGTCACGCGATGACCGGATCGGGAAGCCGCCTCTGCCGCGGCGATGAAGACAGCCCGGCGTTCGCTTGCGGGAAGCTCAGCAAGCTCTCGAACAAGTCGATCGTGGGCATCCGGGGCGTTGGAGGGAGAACCCATGTGCGAAGCATAGCGCGCCAACCCGATGGAAGGAAGGGGTGCCGGTACAGGTGGGCTCTCGACAAGACGGACCGTAACCGAAGGTCCGGAGTATCTCCCTGGTAGCTGGTACAACTCGGCCCTGCAGCTCGGGAGGTTTTGGGGCCTGCAGGTTACTCTGGCAATAGTGTCCTGCCGCGAGCCGTCGCGCGCGGGACGATGGAGCCCGACGGCCAGCAAGGTTCAGCAGGCCCCGCACCGACGGTCTGCCGGGTGCGGCCGCAGCGAACTGGAGTCCAGCGAATCGAAGCAAGGCTTCGTGCTAGCCGCCTCCGATATCGAGTTACACCTGCTCGCCGGTATCGCACGCGCGATACAATGCGGACTACCTAATCTGGCTAGATCTGGATTGGGAGACCTGTTCGAAGAGTCTTCTCCAACGAGGTTCTGAGATTTCTAGACAACTCGACACGCAGTCATCTGAAGAAAACTTCAAGGAGCTGCTGAAGTGGGCATCTGAGTATTGGCAACGCGAAAGTTCCAGCTCCTATCGCGGCCACCGGAACCTCTTCGAACAATTCACTGGACAGAAGATCTGCCTCGATTCAAGAAAATCGGCAAATGAGTTCGTTGCTTCAATCGTCAATGAGCGGTGAAGTGCCACCATTCGAGCGAACACACATTGGCTGCCCAACTCGGCGGCCATCTTTGCTTTTAGGTCTTGGTCACCGCCCGATGTGGTTCGCTTCGCTCGCTTCAATTTTACACCGTGCGAGCCACGATGCACAGGCTGATCGCTGTCAAGCCCTCGCGCCCGATCGCACCACGAGCGTGTTCAGCACCGGCACGAGCGATAGTACGACAGCAACCGCCGCAAAGGCTGCAGCGGCATTGAATACGACGCTAGCTCCCTGTGACGCGTAAAGTGGGCCCCAAATGAGTATGCCCCCAGCTGATCCGATCGATACGACGGTCGATAGCGTGCCCTGAGCGCGCGCTAACAGATGTGGCGGNNGAGTTTTGTTTTACGAAGTCGAGCCAGGTCATCCACAGGAGGGCGAATGATAGGGCATGCAGGGGTTGCATTAGGAGCAGTACTGTTAGTGATTGGACTTTTGCGATGAGTAGCCAGCGCAGGGCCATTCCTAGTAGGCCGATGAATGTCCAGGTGGCGTGGGTGGCTTTGGGGAGCATTACGCCGCAAAGTGCCATTATTGCCACTTCGGCGAGTGTGCCCATGGACCAGGCTAGGCTGACGTCGAAGGGTTTTGCGCCGAGGTCGCGCAGGTGCAGTGAGAAGCAGAGGTCGTAGGCTACGTGCGATGCTGCCCAGAGTATCCAGATGCCAAACATGAGCTTGAAATCGCGGCGCGCCAACAACTCTCGAAATGTGCCAGTGGATTTGCTCGACACTGGAGCGGCTTTGGTGGGCATGCGCCACGAAGCGAATAGGGCGGCGAATATCGCCAGAGAAATCGTGAGTGGGAACGCGACGGATCGCCAATCGGAGATCAGCAGTCCGACGGGTAGTGCCGCGAAGAGGAAGCCGAGCGAGCCCCACAGGCGCAGGCCGCCGAAATTTTGGGGGCGTTCCATCGCTGTTACATCGGCGATCGTCATCATGGGGACGCGAAAGAATGAGAATGCGGCGACCGCGAAGAATGCTCCCGCGAATCCGAGATCAATGCCCAGGAAGTAGAGAATTGTAAGTAGTGAAAATGGAATGAGTGATGTCACGCAGGCGAAGCGCAATAGCGATCCCCGCAGTCGAAATCGATCGGCGAGCCACCCGAAGAACAGGGGCGCTACGATTCCAGCTACGGGCCGAGTGCAAGATACCGCGCTTAGTCGAATTCCCGAGATGCCTTGCGCGACGAGCCAGGGCGATATGAAGGGCAAGAAGATGCCGATCGATGCGTAGGATGCGACGTAGTAAAGTCGGATTTGGGAGGCCGAAGACAAGGGCGGGATGCTAGCGCGAAAGGTTTCTTTCGCCGCTATTTGGTCACTTTTTGACAAGTTTACATGCTCGAACGACACTCGCAAACGGGCCGATAATGGGTGGCGAAATTCCAGTTTCACGCGACGGGCCCGCTGCCCCGTGGTACCTTCACATACCCGCTATGAGCGAGCCCTGTCATGTTCAGGTAAAGGCGCAGTATTTTCTTCTCGCGCTCCTCGTGACCGCTGCGGGTTGCTCTGGTGTTGACTCGGGTGCAGGGGTCCTAGCGGTGGGCGGCACGTCTAGCGATGGCGGTGCGAGTTCAACCGGCGGCTCCCAAGGGCTCGGCGCAACGAGTGCGGTCGGCGGTACCGTCGGCACGGGCGGTGCCGCTACGGGAGGCGCCGGAACCGGCGGTGTCAAGGCTACGGGCGGCCTGAATTCGACTGGCGGCAGCAAAGCTACCGGCGGCACCGCCGGCGCGGGTGGCACCAGTTGCCCGTACGCGGGCCACATCACGTACACACTTGCCAAGTCTGCCAATCCGACGGCAAGCGAACAGACTGCCTACGGACTGATCACGACGGCCATGGACAAGGCCATCACCTACTACAACTGTTACACGAACATCACCAAGGCCGAGAATGTTCAGTACAACACGTCCGTTTCTACGGCGGATGGTAACATCAACGGCTCGATCCGTTTCGGAGCGGACACTTCGTACATGGACTACCGCACGGCGATGCACGAGATATCGCACACCGTCGGCATCGGACAGGCCTCCAATTGGTCGAGCTTCATTGCCAATGGCCTATTTACAGGCAAAAGCGCCAACGCTCAGCTCACCGCTATCAATGCCACACTGGCATCGCCCCTCTACACCGAGGTGCATGCCGACACCCAGCACTTTTGGCCGTACGGCATCAATTACGCAAGCGAAGTCAAATCCGAAGCCGACCTCATCTTCCATTGTGAGATGGTGATGGCGATTCGAAAAGATTTGGGGTTGTAGTAAAGAACCGGTACTTTATTCTCGGTGCCCGATTAGACCCAAATTGCAAATGCGTGCCTCGGGATCGCCACTGGCGTCCGTGAGAAGTGTGCCTTCTTCATCTACGCAGAATATTAGATCGTTGAGCTTGAGCAATCGGCCGTCGTAGCCTTCGTCGTATAGGCGCGCCGTGGTTGACTCTACGATGTGTTCAGCCTGCGCACGCCTCGTGATGCCTTCATGCACGGCTTTGGCTAGATCGACCGGGAGGTAGAGGCGCGTGTCGTGTGATGCGACATAACTGTCCGAGCCGTTGAAGTAGCCGCGAATCGTTATGTAATTGCGATCTTCTCGTAAGATCGGAAAGCCATCGGGAGTCTTGATGGCTGCATGGGAGTCATAACGGCGACGGTCAACCGCGCGTTCGAGTTTTGCGCTGCCGGTCATGTAGATGGCTCGACCGTAGACGGTGGGGATGCCCGCTTGGTTCAAGCGCTGCGCGATGGTGACCGCCTCGAATGGGCTGTTGATGCCGAGTTGTCGGGCCAACTGCGACAATTCAGGCGAAGGTTCGTCGGGCGGGATCTCACCGATGCGGGATGTCTTCCAGACCAAGTGAACACCGTCTTTGGACACCGTATAGTAAACGCCGTGGCGCTCGGATAGCGGCTTACACGGAGTTTTGCGCCAACGCTCGGGGAGGAAATAATCGTAAAGTTCGGGATTGCGGCCGACCACCCACAGGTTTCCGCCCGTGCTCTCCACGTGGCCCCAAATGTACGGGACACCCATGATTTCAACTGCCTTCAAGTGAGAAGGCAGGGGTGTCTCGACAAACCGGTCGCGCATGTGATCCAGGTAAGTGTGTCGCCGGACGTCCTTAACGATACGTTCATGCTCGGGCGTCCTTAGCAGCAACTCGTAGTCGACGACTGAGTACTGTCCCTCTGTGATTCGTGAAGATACGAATTCGACCTTTTCAGCAACCGTACCCGTAGCGGACTCTATTTCGGCGACATCGGCTTCATCGAGGATGACATGCGCCGGCTTCATATCCGCCACCGCGTAGCCCTTGATTTCAAGGTCGCGGATGGCCTTGTACGTGAGCGGCATGATCGCGTCGGCGAGCTCGTTATCCTTCAATCCAAAGCCTCTAAAGAGTTGGATCAAATCCTGACCGGGGATCCAGGCATANNTTGTTGACCTTGTCGATTGAACGACCCGTTTGCCACATCTGCAAGCGCTCTGGTGGAACGTATATTCCAAGGGGCTCTTGCGTTCGGATCTGTACCTCGCTCGATCCGAATTTTCCATCGCGCATTTCCATAACCAGCGCGAATTCTTCCCAAGGGCTGTTGAATTCCGTGTTCAAGAAATCTTTGAGCGTATGAGTTTCGAGGGGGACGTCTTCACCCATGCGGCAGTTCTTGACCACAAGCTCGATGCTTCGGCCATTGACTTCTTTGGTTGGCACGTGGTGTACAGCGCTGGTGCCCTCGAGTCGCCGCCGTTTGCTCTTGAACCAACTGGGTTCGAACCAATTCTCGACCTGAAGGAGGTCAGAAACCTTGAGCCCAAATGGGGTGAGGTAGAGGTCCCCGCCGTCACTCGTATTGCTGTGAGCATACGTGACGCCCAGCACATTGGTCAGCGTTCGCGCGATCAAAACTTGGGGCGGTATAATAGAGGGGGCTTCGGACATGGTCACATTACCCACTGGATACCCAGTAGTTGCTGACTACTTACGTCGCAGCGCTGAAAATGGATTATTGGTAAATTTTTGCTCAGGTCGAGGATTATTCTGCTTTGTCCGCTGATCGCGCGAAGCTTGCGCCGGTTCGCGTTTGGTGGGCTTGATCTCGTCGTCTTTGCGCGCCGACAGCGAAATGCGTTTTCGGGCCAGATCCACCTCCATTACACGCACCTGCAGCCGGTCGCCTACATGGGCCACCTCGGAAGGGTCGCGAATGAACCGGTCCGACAGTTTCGATACGTGAACGAGCCCGTCCTGGTGCACCCCAATATCGACGAAGGCTCCAAAAGCAGTCACGTTGGTTACGATGCCTTCCAGGGTCATGCCCGGTCTTAGATCTTCGATGCTGCGAACATCGTCGCGGAAGCGCGGCGGTTCGAAGGACGACCGGGGATCACGCCCAGGCTTCTTCAATTCCGCGAGAATGTCGTTGACGGTAAATTCACCGACGTCGCTGGAGAAGTAGCGTGCGGGATCGATGCGAGCGATAGCTTCGGCATTTCCAATCAGGGATGCCATCGACACGCCAAGATCCACGGCCATTTTCTCGACGAGCGGGTAGCGTTCCGGATGCACGGCACTGGAGTCCAGGGGATGTTCGCCTCCCCTTACTCGAAGAAAGCCTGCTGCTTGTTCGAATGTGCGTGGGCCGAGGCCGGCTACTTCGAGCAACGCTTTGCGGCTCGAGAACGTACCGCGACGGCTGCGATGCTCGACAATGCGCTTGGCAAGCGTTGGCCCGACTCCGGCAACCCGAGAAAGCAGCGGTGCGCTCGCCGTGTTGAGCTCGACACCAACCTGGTTGACACAGCTTTCGATCACTTCATCGAGCTTCTTGACCAAGAATGGCTGGTGCACGTCGTGTTGATATTGTCCGACCCCGATGCTCTTCGGGTCAATCTTCACCAGCTCTGCCAGGGGATCCTGCAAGCGCCGCGCAATACTGACAGCGCCTCGAACCGTAAGGTCGAGATCGGGGAATTCCTCGCGAGCTGTGTCCGACGCTGAGTAAACGCTGGCTCCCGCTTCGCTGACCGCGACGACGATTACGTCCTTGAGACCTTCGTCAGCTAGCGTTTCTCTTGCGAATGTTTCTGTTTCTCGACCGTGTGTACCATTGCCCACGGCCACGGCTGCGACCTGATGTTGCCTTACCAACTTAGTCAATGTGATTTTGGCACGAGCGACTGCAGAGTCGCCTTGGACTAGATTGAATACGTCGTGCTCCAGCAGAGCGCCCGTTTCAGCCACTACGGCGCACTTGCAGCCGGTGCGTTGACCCGGATCGATGCCCAGGACAGGCCGTGAACCGTAAGGTGCCGCGAGCAGCAGCTCTTGCAGATTCTGCGCAAAGACTTGAATGGCGCCGCGGTCCGAATTGAGCTTGAGCTCGACGCGCAGATCTATGCGCACACCGGGAACGATGAGGCGTTCGTAGGAGTCCTCGACTGCTGCGGTGAGCTCGCGTGACCAAGGTGAACTGCCGTTAACGCCGACGGCGCGCCCAACATTGGGAACCAGATTTTCCGGCAACTCGAGTTCAACCTTGAGAAACCCCTCCTTCTCCCCACGACGAATCGCCAAGAACCGATGCGATGGAATCTTGGCGAGCGGCTCCTCGAAGCTGGCATACGCGTCGAATTTGGTTACCGCTTCGAGGTGTTCTTTGGCTTTATGAACGCGGATTACTCCGCGTGCACTGAACGCTTCGCGCACGAACTTTCGAACATCCGCGTTCTCCGAGACGCGTTCAGCGCAGATGTCGCGCGCGCCAGCTAGCGCGGTATCGAGGTCGGCCACTCCCTTCTCCAAGTCAACGAACTTTTCGGCTTCGGAACGCGGGTTGCCTTCCAACGGTTGCGCCCAAATGCGCTCAGCCAAAGGCCCCAGCCCCTTTTCGAGGGCGATGAGCGCGCGCGTGCGACGCTTGGGTTTGAACGGAAGATACAAATCTTCGAGTTCGGCCTTGGTTTGGCACGCCATGATTTTCCTTGAAAGCTCTGGGGTAAGCTTGCCTTGCTTGTTGATCTCACTGAGAATCGATTGCCTTCGATCATGCAGCTCGACCAAATAGGCGCGGCGTTCTTCGATGGCTCGAATCTGCACTTCGTCAAGGCCGCCGGTGGCCTCTTTTCGATACCGGGCGATGAAGGGAACTGTCGCCCCACCCTGCAGCAGCTCCGATACGCTCGCGACACCTCGAGCGGGAATGCCCAATTCCTTGGCAAGGAGGGGGGTTGGATCAAATGTTGGCTCGGGATTCGATTCGTCAGTCATTCCTGAGTGCGGCGTAAAGCCGCCCGGGTCACGTGTAAAGGAGTTTTATGGGAGGCGTGCCAGAATGGCCCGGCCGTCAGGAACCAATCTCCAAGCAGTACAGTTTCGCCGAGACGTAGCGCAACCAATAGCTGACCGCTGATGGCTGACAGCTGATAGCTATTTAGGCATCCAGCAATTCCGTCCCACTGAACTCCGCCACAACCGTGTCATTATCGCGATAGTCGCTATAGCGAATCCAAGTGGGACGTATGCGGAAATAGGTGATACCCGGCCAAGCCTGGCGAGCGGGACCATCGGGAAACTGGCCGAAGTAGTATCGCTTGAGTCGTTCGAGTTCGAAGCCTCGCGGTTCGTCAGCAACGCCTTCGTATTGAACCGATTGCTCTTCGTCCCAACCAATCACACAGGCAATTCGTGGTGAATGCCGAAGATTCTTGACCTTCCGGGTTTCCGCGAGCGTATCGAAGATCAATTCAAAGCGGTCCGAAGTGGCGATCCCAACCACCGCAGCCTGAGGATCGCCCTCGGGCGAGGTAGTCGCAATTACGCCGAGGGAGTGCCTCCGCAAGAACACTAGAAGCTCGGTCCTCGTCATGCTGGGTATTGTAACTCGAAGTCGACCTTACAGCCCCACTACAATTAAGATTTTCAATACGGGCCGTTTTCCCGCGGGTTTAGCCTCCCCGACGGCTATCCCATATTGACGCGGACCCGGTTTCAAGAGCGCCGATGTGGGTTGAAATTGGGAGCTGTCGACCATTACCTGACCCCCCACCGAAATACCCTGCACTCCGCGGATGGGTTCCTTTGCCAGGCGCTTGGAGATTGCAACTCCAATCGCTTTGACGTCGGGGTCATCGGCATCGTTCATCGAGGGTTTCAGGTACTCTTCGGCGTAGGCGTTCAAACGGGAGTTTACGGTAGCCGCAGGCAGGTCTTTTGCTTGCCGAGATTTCTGAATTGCTGCCTCAACGGCGGCTTTTGCCGACTCGGGGGACTCGTTCTTGGTCGGATGCGCGAACACTTGGGTAATCGTGAGATTTCTCGGGTCCTTCACGCCACCTTTGACAAGGCCGATTCCCACGTGCGTAATATCCGTTGACATTATGTTTTCGTAATGATGGGGACTCGCAAGCAGGCTGTCCTCGGCCGTTTCCACGTCAGGTCCTTCAGCTAGGTTCTCACGCGCTACAAGATTGCGGTACCCGGCCCTGTCGACTCGACTCTCCAGATTGCCCATGGTCGGCGAGACGTGATCGAAAAAGGAATGGTCGCGCATGTCCGTTGATTGCGAGCGCCCAATGTCGGCAAGCCTTTCATCGTATTGCAGCGCCGGCAGCCCATGCGCGGCCCGGTCGCGATTCAACCTTTCGAACATTCGATGTTCTTGAGAGTGACCTTGAGGAGTGGCCGCCACGCGCGGTAGACCTGTTCCAAAGGGCCCCGACGAACGCTGTTGTTCGGCGCAGCCGCCAAGTAACGATATCGCCAGAGTCAACGTCAGCACCCAAGCAGACTTCAAGCGTGAGCGTAGGGGCAAATTCGGCATTGAGTAGCAGTATCTACCGTTTGCCTCGACCAGGCGCAAACCTCCTTCCGCCAACACTGAATTGGCGTGTCAGTCGAATTCGGCTTCGCAATTGCGGAATTTGAGTGATTGCGGGGAAGATGGGCGGTACATATTTCGTAAGGGACGATTCGCAGCAAGATAGTCTGGACCGCGTCGGCATAGTCTTAGTCTCCCGCTTTGGGTATTTTGAGTAACTTCGTTACAGGGGAACAAACTAATGAGAATAATTGGGAACTCGACGTCGAATGTTGCAGCCCTCGCGCTGTCTTTAGTGGCACTAGCCCAGAGTTGCGGCGGCAATGATAGCACCGGAGCTACTACGACCGGACAGGCGAATACCGGAGGCAATTCGTCGACGGCCGCTAGCTCTCCCACCGGCAACACAGGCGGAGCCAATGACGTAAGTGCTTCAGGCGGAGCCACGAGCAGCAACCCTGCTGACAACCAAGGTGGCGTGGACACAACAGACTTCACGAGTCACTCGGGAGGCCAGTCGCCGGTTGGGAGTTCAGCGGGCGGAAGTTCCGCCACGGGTGGAGTCACCGCCACCGGCGGTTCCGTGAGCAGCGGTCCTGTGTCATCGATCGACATTCTGTACATGATCGACAATTCGTCATCAATGGCGGACAAGCAGCAAGTATTGGCCGCCTCATTGCCTCAACTATTGGCTCAACTGGCTCAGCCCAATTGTGTGGATACATCGGGGCAGGTTCTGGGAGTGAGCCAAATGACGCAGACCGGGCCCACTTGCACATCAGGTAAGCTCGAATTCAAGGCAATCAATGACATCCATATCGGGATTGTATCTTCAAGTTTGGGGGATCATGGCGCCGAGACATTGTGCACACCGGGAGCAGCCACTCAGTACACTGATCCGAATACCGGCGCGACGATTGTTCAGGCGCCCGACGTGAATGACATGGGACACCTGATGGGTACTACTACGCGCGGCGCGCAGGCTCTTCAGAAGGACACCACTGTTGTTCAGGATGCGCTTGTTAAACTGGATCCTACAGGATTCTTGTCCTGGGGCGCCCTCAACCTGACGACATTTCCCACAAGTACAGACCTTAGCTCCGCAACGGCTGCGTTCAAAGACATGGTCGTAGCCACCGCACAAATCGGATGTGGCTACGAGGCACAGCTCGAAAGCTGGTTCAGATTCCTAGTCGACCCTGTTCCTCCCCAATATCCAATCGCGTCACCGGACAGCACTAGTCAGACGCACAGAACTGGCGTCGATGACACACTCTTGGCACAAAGGGCGGCATTTCTTCGCCCCAACTCGCTACTCTTGATCGTCATGCTCACGGACGAAAATGACTGTTCCATTCGGGATACGGATGTTGGTTGGGTCGCCGCCGTGACAGCCAAGTCCATACCCACAGGTTCACCCACCTGCGCCACTGATCCCAATGATCGTTGTTGTTACTCTTGCACGGCTACCGCGCCCGCGGGCTGTCCGGCATGTGCCAGCCCTGCACCAGCATCAACTGACGACGGCCCATATCAAGCGAATATTCGCTGTTACGACCAGAAGCGCCGCTTTGGTTTCAGCTTCTTGTACCCGACCTCGCGCTATTACGTGGGCTTGACTCACCGGGAACTGTGTCCCGATCAAACCTTTGGCGATATGGATTGCGATTGCACGAAAGCCATGTCACTGGGTGCCTCTTGCAGCCCAGGAACACGCCGACTCCCGAATCCGCTTTATAGCCAAGTCGTCGGCACGAACTCACAGGGCAATCAGGTAAATTCCACTACCACGGGGCCTGCGCGAGCGGATGCCTCCAACATTTTCTTGGCTGGTATGATCGGTGTGCCCTGGCAAGACATCTCCGAGACTAGCAGCCAAGCTGCGAACGCAAACCTGCAGTACATTCCCGTTACCGATTCACGCTGGACGTCAGTGGGAGGTATTTGGTCGCAACTTTATGGTGATGATGACCTCAACATCNNTGGCCATGAGTACAATACGGCGCGTGAAGACCTCGAGTACGCGTGCACCTTCGCTCTCGAAGGCGCAGCGCCTGCTCGCCCCTGCGGCTGCACAGCGGGTTCGTCTGATTACGCGAGTTGCAAGTACCTAAACCCCAACGACTGCTGCGACGTCAGTTACGCCGCGGACGCCGCTGGGGGTCCCGGCGCTAACTACAGCAAGCCACTCTGTCAAAACCCCACTACTGGGGCTGCCGGAACCACTCAGTACTACGCCAAGGGTTACCCGGGCCTAAGAGAAATTGCCGTGCTTCACGACTACGCGGCGGGTCCCACCAATTACAGCGACAAAGGTGGAACCGGAAATTCAATCGTTACCTCCATTTGCCCCAAGGTTCTAACCGCGGGTCAAGAGTCGTCTCCAGGTTACGGTTACAACCCGGTCGCGCGAGCAATAATCGAACGTGTCAAAACACGGCTGCAGAACTAACGACCTTTTGCCACGAATCTAATAGGACTCCTCCCAACCGGTAGAGCCATGTTTGCCTTAGCAACCCGCAAAGTCGGTGACCTGTACCTTAGATTTTCATGCGCTACCTGTACGTCGTTCCGACGTTTCTATTGTGTCGGCGTTTGGGGCCCCGGCCCCAAACGCTGCATTCTGAAAGGCTCGACTCAAGATCGATAAGTTTTTGCCGTAAGGTCGCTAAGGGTACGCAGCTGCCGGGGTCGGGGCCCCGGCGGCCAACACGATAAGCAAATCCCGGTCTTGCTTTGACGCTTCGCCAAGCCAATGTGAGCCAAGGATCAGGGATAGCAGCCGAAGGCAACGCTATGGCTCGAGATCGCGCGATGGGAACATCATTGCGGTGTCAAGCTAGAGCACATTTAACTATAGTAAACGCCCAGCGTGTGGTCGGCGATCGTGTCCCAGGAGAATGCGGACTCCGCCGCTATTCGACCGTTATGCCCCATCCAACGCGCATGATCGAAATTGGCGAAGAGCGAACCAACCCCCCAGGCTACCGATTCTGCGTTGGGCCACACTTTAAAGCCGTTTACATCGTGCCAAACGAATTCCGAGGGGCCGCCGTTGTGCGTTGCGACAACGGGTTTGCCCGCCGCCCAAGCCTCGAGCACAACGAGACCAAAGGGCTCGTTACGGCTAGGTACGCATACGCAGTCCACGGCCTTGTACAAGTCAATCAACTCCTGACGCGGCAACACTCCATAGAAACGACAGGCATGAGCCACTCCGCGTTGGTGAGCCATTTGCTCCACGGCACCGCGCATGTCGCCGTCTCCGGTCATGATAAGCTTAGCATTCGGGTGGTAGTGGAGAATCATGGGGAGCGCCTGAATCATCACGTCGGGCGCCTTTTGCGACGTGATTCGTCCAACGAACAGCATGACAGGGTCGCAGGGGGCGATGTGATATCTGGCCTTCACTCCTCCTGGATCGAGCCAGCCATCGAACGCCCGGAAAGAAATGCCGTTGTAGACCATACACGCCTTCCAGTCGGGCAGGTTATAGATCCACATAGTCTCGTACTTAAGCGCCCATGAGACCGCAATTACGCGGTCGGCACAGTATGTCCCATGCCGCTCGTGGTCCATGATTCGCTTTGATCTACCACCATAGAAGTTGTTTCCGCTTCGACCGTATTCGGTAGAATGGATCGTCAAGATCCCCTTTCGACCCCTACCCTGCTTAATCCAAACCATTGCATTCGAGGCCATCCAGTCATGCGCATGAACGATATCAAAAGCCGCGCCCATGTAGTCTTCCGTTTGAAAGACTGCTGTAACGAAGGCTCTACACATTTCGTTCACGTCATCGACGATGTCGGCTCGACCAGCATAGGGCACACGATGGTAGTGAACACCGTCGATCCGATCGTATTGCCAATCACCCGCCCAGCGCATGCGAGTGAAGACGTGCACCTCGTTGCCTTTGCGCTCGAGCGCCGCCGCAAGTTCAGTGACGTGAACAGCCACGCCGCCAAGCGCAACAGAGTGCAGTGATTCCCAGGTCAAAAGAGCAATACGCATAAACTGAATCCCTCAATACGGCTCGGTGATCGGAAATTTGGAAACTGAGGTGGTCCCCCACCTACCACAAACGGGACGGCGGGGAACATCGATAATCGCCCAATTCCGGCTCAAAAGGCCCAGACAGTGCAATCGTAGTTCGCCGACACTACGACCGGGGGCCCAGAACTTAAGTACCTGGGCCGGAATTCAACATGGCCTAGATGACAGGAATAGCAAGGCGCCTTCCGAAACCGGGTGCGTCGTGAAGAGTTTTTTTCGCAAAGATGTTGCTTTTTTGGGTTGTAGCCCCACTTGGACAAGCTTGACTCCAGGTTCACGATTGACATCCTTTTGGCACGGTTGGAATGATTCCAGGCCAAACCGTATGTTCGGGCGCGAACTGACGCACGATTCAACGGTATCTCAAGCAGGCGGCGGCCACGCCGATGGCATGCTCGCCAGCCATTTTCGCAAGAGCATATTACCCTTGTCAAGCGCGGCAATACTCGTCCATTCGTTGCGTTGGTGAGCCTGTGCCAATGTCCCCGGACCCAAGTTAGCGGCGGGCACGCCCACGGTTGCAAACCGGGCTACGTCGGTCCACGCAAATTTGGGTTGCACCTTTTCAATGCCACAGGCTTGCAATGCACGGATCAAGGGGTGATTGCGGTGGGGCGCCGCTGGGGGCGAGACGTCAACCAACGTCACACTTGCACCAGGCCCAATGAATTCACGCAGGCGCGCCTCGACCTCGCTCGTGCTTTCATCGGGCGCGTAGCGTACGTTGAGGTTAATCGATAGCTCATCGGGAATGACGTTAGGGGCGCGCCCGCCGTGAATCAGTGTTGCACTGATGGACGTCATCCAAGTCAGGCCATCCACTTCTCGGGGCACGGGCTTCAATGATTTGAGCTTGGCAAGCAGTTCAATTCCCTTGTAGACCGCATTATCGCCCTGCCAGGGACGCGAACTGTGCGCGGATTGTCCTCGGTATTCGACATGCGCCTGAATCGAGCCGCCGCAGCCCAGTTGCAGTTGATTGTCCGTCGGTTCCAGCGCCAGCGCGATGTCCAATTGGCTCAGTTCCGGCATTGCGGCAAAGACTCGGCCAAGCTCGTTGTCCGCGTACGGGCCCTCTTCGCCCGCGTAGAAGATCAGTGTCAATGGGCTGGACGTTGGCTCGGGAGTTTTGAGTAGCCCGAGCATGAGGGAAAGCCCACATTTCATGTCGGATGCTCCCGGTCCGTAGAGCCTGTCGCCGTCAATTCGAGGTGGACCATCATGCGCGGTAGGTACTACATCCGTGTGACCGACGAGGCCCACCTTGGGACCCGTTCCTGCTTGATTGAGTCGAACCACGAGCGAGTTGCCAATGCGAGTGCAATCGAAGTCGACTGGGCCGCCATGACCCAAGAAAGATTCCAGTGCATCGCAGATGGGGCCTTCTTCACCAGTGGGTGAGTACATCGAACAGAGCCACAGTAAATCCTTCACTAGCTCATCGAGCATCTCGATCTGCTCCTTGATATGCCGCGCAGCTGGCAATGCGGCGCTCGATCTCGGTCATGAGTAGACGATAGCCTTCCCCGCCGACGCCGCCATAACGGGCGCGAAATTCGGCGTCCTGGAGATCTTCGGGTAGCCCCTGGGCCGAGGGGAAAAAGTCGTCGACGTTGAAGCCCCGCACGAGTCGTTCTTGCAATGCACGTGCTGAGCTTTCGCTGCGCGTGGCCGCTTCGGCAAATGTGGTTCCCGCGCGATCGGCCAATAGATCGCCGAAGGAGAAACCGCTGCCGCCGGCGGCGTCCTTTTCTTCCTTGAATAAGCCGGTGGCATTGCTAACGCGGGTTGCCGCGATGACCGTGAGAGCGGCACTTACGAAGAAATGTTTGGGCCAGTCTTCGCGCTTTCGCAGTGTAGTGCGTTCGAAAGCATGTCTCACGGCAATACGAGTCGCGGAATCCAAAACAGGACCAATGAGCGTTTCGACCCGGGGATGGCCGAGTACGATACCGAGCGCCAGCACTGCGTCCCGATTTTCCGTTACTGCTCGATCGGGCGAAGAGTGGTCACGCGCCCATTGAAATGCGGCTTGGACGGTAGAGCCGAATCGAGCATCGCTTTCGCGAGGCAGATGCGCGGAGACGGCAATCAGGTTCAGTATTTGAGCTTTGATCTCAGGAATGTCGCCATGATCCGCCGTGGGTTCGTGAAACAGACTGGCTACGAAACCAGCGGGCGGCACACCGTGCCCATAGGTCAATGTCAGCGAATCATTCTTCAATTGAATGTTCTGCATCAGCGCTAGCATCGACTTGACCCGCGGGTCGTCATTCACAGCGCGTGAAACCGCGGATGACAGGGCCGTGAGCAGCAAGGTCGAGACATGAACTCTCCCTATTCGTAGTTGGTCAGCTCGGAAATCGAGGCGTCCCTTATTGAGCTTCATGCCTCCTTCAGCCGAGACATTCAAATAGCGAGCACCCGCGGGCAACGGTGTTGAAGCGTTGACAATTGCCTTATTTCCGCTGAACTCGACCAGCGCCTGGCGCGTCGAGCCCTCGACCGATAGGCCCCAGGCCAACAGTAAATTGATGTCATTCGAGCCGAGCTGCAGCTCGACGGTCTTTCTCTCGTCGATTTTTAGCGGATTTTTCCCTGCGAAAAGGGCGTAAAGGCGGCGCTTGTCATCGGATGAAACTGACGGGGTTTGCAGGCGCTGCGGCTCGCGTTCGAATGCGCGATTCAAAAGAACAAATAGGCAACCCATCAGTATTGCGCCTAACATGGCCAACTGGGGTAAAAACCAAATCCGCGCGGCCCTGCCTCGTGTCCAGGCCATGCCCGCCCAGCAACCCATCAAGCAACCCATCCATGGGAAAACCAAGTTGAACGGACCCGGCACTGCAAATGGTGAACCCAAGCGCAGTCCTGCAACGACAGCTGCTAAAAAGAACGAAACCAAACCAGCTGGCAACCAACATCGCAGCATCCGATCGATCCAGCGCTCACGAGTGGGCAGCGAGAGTGCCGCTAGAAAACCAAGCGGCAAGAAACGCCCAAAGTCGACTACTGCGTCCCTCGCGAACCCCCACAATAGGGCAACCAGAGCCGCCCGGCTGTGAACGTTCCACAGTTGGGTCTCGAACGAGGCGTTCCCCCAGATTATCAGGAGACAGGACCATAGCAAGAACCCGAACCAGGCAATCCAAAGTGGATTGATCGACCTCTTTCGAGCAGCGCGGCTAATCATGCAATTGGCGCAGGTTACGGCAAACGGCGCAAAGGTTGCAGCGAAATACAATCCGATACAGCGTCCAATTGCCGCAGCGACGGATCGTCAAAGCGCAGCGATTGGTCAAACTGGGTGCACCGAAACATGGCCGGCCAAAGGGCGGACTAGACAAATCCCGGCGCGGCGGGACTGGGCCCTGATATGATACGCGTCATAGAGTATGAATTTATCGATGCAAAACGGAGTGAGAATTTCTCTTAATCGGGCGATAGGAATTCCTGTCGCGCTACTTGTGTGCCTGAGCCTAACTCGTACGGCCTTCGCGCAATCTGCGGAAAACGAGCAGTGGGTTCAAGGCAATGCCTCGCAGCCCTTCCAGGGTTTCTATTTGAAAAGTTCGCCGGGCTGGTCTCTTGGGTTAGAGGGCTACGCAGGCCTTGCAGTGCTCACGGGGGGTGATGCAACGCGCGGTCATGGGCTGGTCGGTGGACTATCTCGATTGCGTTACGGCTATTTCGAAGTGGGCGCGGGGCTCGAGGTGAGCGACTTAGCGCCTGAACGTTGGCGAAAAGTTGGGGGTTTCGTCGGCACTTACTTACCCATCCTACATTGGGTCGATATCGACGCCAGCGTGGGGCTAGCGCAGCGCAACTACACAAACCCCGACAAGCGCTATGGCCCTGGCGGCCTGGACGTCAAAGGATCGGCGCTTACTTTTCGCTTGGGCTTTTCCGATCGCCCCATCAGTGATGAATTTGGATTGAGGCTCGGCGCGGCTCTCTTGGTTGATGCCGATTTGACGCACCAAGAAGTACCGTGGACATACGATCTGGGCTCGCAGGGTGTAGTATCTTCTACCTCGCATTTTGGCGGGGTTTCGGTGGGCCTGGCTGCGTGTCTTGGATTTGATGTGGCTTTTGGCAAATCAACGCGACGCTGACGCAGCTTGAAGCAAAATTGAAGGCCGATCGCGTTGTGACGCCAACTATTCCGCAGGTTCCGGCCGTGCATCTACCACCGAGTCGATATCGATATTCGGTGCCTTGGATGCTACGAGCTATCGCGGAGCCGCAAACACCAGGAGTCGCGCGCCCATCGGCTCGGCTAAGTAGACATTTCCGTTAGCGTCGACAACGGCATTGCGCGCGCCTTCGACGGTAGAACCAGTCGCAACGATTGACGGCTGTCCGTTGTCATCGATTCGCGCGACGGTGAGACGTGCGGCTCTTGCAGCCGCGACAACGAGCGTGTGAGTGGATTCGAGATAGTCGATGTTGTCGACTCCCGCACCTGTTTCCAATTTGCCTAACGGCGCGCCCTCATGGCCCGCGTCGAGAATTTGCACGCTCGATGTGCACGCCACGAACACGAACTGCCGCCCACTGTCGACGGCAAGCCCACGGGGGCCATCATCACCGCAACCTGCGGCCCAATTCGCCTTTACCGCGTGAGTCTTGATATCGACGACGAGAGTCCGATTCTTGTCTTCCAGGTTCGTGTAGAACAGGCCGCGCGCTTCGTCGACCGAGTACCCTTCAGTTTCTCCCGGAGTTTTGATGACGAGTTTCGGTTTGAGCGCGGCTGGCATGGAAGCGTCAAGCACCGTGAGCGATTGGTCCCGTGGCGTTGTGACCCAAACCTCCTTGGCGGACGCGACGTAAACGACGCCATCAGTAGGCGTCGGAAGTTTCAGGCACTTACCAAGTTTCAATGTTTTGGCGTCGATCGGACATACTTCGCTCGTCCCCCGATTGCCGATGTAGACAACACCATCACCCACCGACGCGGCGCTCGGTCCCATTTTACGCATTTTGCCGCGATGCTCGCGCTCAGTCGTTTTGAAACCCTCAACGCGTGTAAATGTGCTGGAAGCAATATCGAATGCATCCGCACTACCCGTGTCGCCAACGGGTACCCAGACTCGCGCGCTGTGTCGATCATACGCGACATAATCGAGCGAGACGGGACCGGTCGCGCCAGGAAGGGGCACGATCTTCGCAACCAATTCCGCGACGGATGCGGGCGCTGAATTCGAGGGGGGCGCCACCACACTGGGCGTTGGTGGCGACGCAACGGCGGGGGCCGCCGCGCTCGGTTGGGTGTCAGCACCCGGCTGAATCAGTGGCGCGCGCGATGATTTTCCGCACGCGAGAAAAAGGACCGACGTCGCGACAACGGCTTTGGTATTCATGG
This sequence comes from Myxococcales bacterium, assembly GCA_003154095.1. Lineage (GTDB taxonomy): Bacteria > Myxococcota_A > Polyangia > Polyangiales > Polyangiaceae > FEN-1139. Next base: position 25,371 of record PMCK01000284.1, read on the forward strand.
ACCCTCGTAGTCTCACACAACCTCATCGTCCGTGCCACGCCCTAACCCGCCTCATTCGAGGCCAAGTAATTGCGCCAGCTACCAAAATGGGTGATGTCGCGAGCACCCGTCAACGCAGCAAACGTCAATTGTTTCTGAATGAATTCTTGTGACTGATCGTTCGGCTAACAATTCCGTCCCAATTGTGCTCGCTTACGGTGCTGTCACCCGCCACACCCGCTCGATGATCGTCGGCTCGTTATTCACGGGGAAATTCACCGAATTTGCAATAAAGCAATGCTCGTGTGCATCATGGTGCAATCGGCGCGCTTTTTCTAAGTCCGTGCCGCGCTCGACCCACACTTTGGGGCGTAGAATTACCTCGCGAAATCGTATTTTCCCGTCAATGTTGGCCATAGTCCCGAAAGCTTCATCCTCGTAGTTTACGACAACGACGTGGGCACGTGCGGCGTCAGCTAAGTAGGACAAGAAGTGGCAGGAGGATAACGAAGCCACCAACAGATCCTCGGGATTGTGCAATCTTGGATCGCCTCGAAACACCGCGGCAGAGGAGCCGATCAATATCGCTTTGCCCGCGATCTCCACTCGAAACTCTCGCGAGTAACTGTCGTAGCTGGACGTGCCGCCCTGAATGGCTCCCGACCAGATGAGCTTGCATTCGAAGTGATGTTCACTCGAGGTACTGCTGGACATGTAAGTTCGTCGTTTGGTTATAGTTCACAGAGTGTTACGAGTAACCCACCAGCTGCCGTCAATTCTTCAGATATCTGGATATGCCGATATTTCGTATCCATCTTCATGGCCTTGCAGACATGCCTGCAATCGATTCGGATGGCAGCAGACAGGACAATCTTCAATGTATTCTTGCAATTCGCCGCCACCGGGATCCGGGTCGGTATCAACCAGTTCCCCACAGTGGGGGCACAAATACTCGCTCGCCATGTACAACTTATGGGACCGCATTCGCGCCTCTGCAATCTCTGAATTCTCGACTATTTATTCAACGAATATGCGAGCTTTCCCGGTAGGCCTGTCAATCGCTATTGGCAAATCACCCTCACGAGACAATAAAGGGTCCGAAGATTGCGCCCACGACTAGACGTGAAGCGCATGGTTGAAGGAATGAGTGATGGCTACAACTAAATTCAAGGGCAATGACGTGCACACGGTAGGCGAACTGCCCAAGGTCGGCAGCAAGGCACCCGACTTTCAGCTCGTCGCCGGTGATCTATCCACCAAGTCGCTGGCAGATTTTGCTGGAAAGAAGAAGATCCTCAGTATCAACCCCAGCTTCGATACCGGCGTCTGTCAAAAAACGGCGCATGCGTTCAACGAAAAGGTGGCTGGTCGCGGCGACACAGTCGTGCTGTTGGTCAGCGCAGACTTACCATTCGCGCAAAAGCGATTCTGCGAAGCTGACGGACTCAAAACCTCCGTTACACTTTCCAGCTTTCGCTCGGATTTTGGAAATACCTTCGGCATCGAGCAGACTGATGGTCCACTTCAAGGACTCCTGGCGCGTGCTGTCTTGGTTCTAGATGAAACCAACCTGGTCAAACACGCCGAATTGGTACCCGAAATCACTACCGAGCCTAATTACGACAAGGCTCTGGCCGCACTCGCCTGACTGTTTACCCGCATATTGAAGGTTTTCTGGGATTCCTTGCGCCAAATCCCCCTCATTTCGAAGCACTCGCGTAGCATGCTGCAGTCAGCAGGTAAGGGGCACTTTGAGGATTTTCTTGCCGTGAAGGAGCGAAACGTTCACGTGCCGTCACGCCCAAAAAATACAAGCCGAACAGTCGAGGGCATTGGTGCGCGACATTGCCGGATCGTTGTGGTAGGGCCGCCCCATGTCAACGCATGAGCAGGAACCCGCAGTTTCACAATGCCTGAGTTGTCACGGATCCGGTGAATATCCGACGGACTTCGGGCTCGTAGATTGTCCAGATTGCGGCGGCTCGGGAACGCTTCCATCGAGGAAAGTGCTGGTGGAGTGGCGCGCCAGCGACATCGAGCGCGCTTACGCTGGCTCCCGTGAAGCAGTCTCCTCGGATGTGCGCTGGCTATTGACTGAGCTTAGAACGGCACGCAATGCGCTCAATGAAATAATCGCGCTTGCCCACGATGTAACGGACGAAAATGCAATTGCGCTCCGAATCCGATTCGTGGCCAATCGTGCCCTGGGTCTCTATTCGACTACACACAGCGCGCCCATCTCTCCTTCCTGAGGGGCATCCGAAATCATTCACCTGTTGCCCGCAAGAAGTTCGAGCATTTTTCGGTCGTGTTTATGCCCGCAGGGCTAGTTGGGCCCGTTCTTCCTCAGGGAAATCGCAGCCCCAGGACCCAGGGCTCCCAACGCTTTTGGAATTCCGCAAGGTCACTCTCGCCGAGTATTTCTCTCAGCGAGGCTTGGCCGGTGGCGTCTTGCGCTTGGTGCGCGACGAAGTGGTGATAGTAACGTACCAGCAAGCCTCTCTCCTGCAGGTAGTAGAGCAGATAGCGCGCTTGTGCATAGTGCGTACCGGGGTCGGCTTCATAGAATTCATTCTGAGTCGTCGACATCAAGGATGAAAAGCTCTGTAACCGCCCACGCCGGATTGCGCGTTGCAGACCCGCGAGCCGCCAGTTCGTCAACCCCACGATGTGTCCGTCTCGCTCAGCGGACTGCTCGAAAAGGGAACCCAGCCCTTCATTGAACCACGCGGGACAATTGGGAAAGTTGGCCTCGATGTAAGGGTGCACCATCTCGTGCACGAGCGTGCCGCCCCCGGTGGCGATGTTCATGATGAGGGCGTTATGTTCGCTATTATAGAATCCAAAAGGCGTATCGGGCGCCGTACCGAGTAAGGACCTCGTATTCGAGTTGTAACTTGTATCATTCTTGAACAACCAAATATCGAGAATGCGTTGCGGGTCCTTGGAGAAAAAATCGCTCTTCAATTTCGTTGACGCCCAGCGCACCGCGTGCTGTGCGGTATCGTGCACGGCCGCGGGCTCACCATCGCCTATCACGACGAATGGCGGCTCGAGGACGACCGACATTCCGCGAGCCTTCCGCTGCCGTATGCTCAATATGTGTTGCGCGAAGTCAGCAGGGGTTATTCCAGATGCTGGCCCGGGAGCGGAGATTTTTTCGCCAGCTAGACGCATTCGAATGATCGTCCACTGTTTGCTTTGGTATTTGAGTGGCCAGAGCGAGAGAAATTGCCGACGACTCATTCTTCTGTACCCAGCGTTGGCTATCGCGGGCTCATGGTAAATTATCTCATCCGTCTCCGCGTCGTACCCCAAAATGAGTCGAAAATGCTCCGAAGCATCCGGGCGTTCATCGAAGTGCGAGCATACAATCGAAGGAATCTTTTGCATCAGGTCTGAGTGCAGTTCACCGAATAGCGTATCGAGCTCTGTCTTTGATTCGGCGTCCACCGTGTACCAGACGGGGCCAGGGTTGAAACCCAAGCGCTGCAGCGCGCTTTTGAGCTCTCGAGTCGTCGCCCCCATTCCGCGTTCCGGATTCATTCCCGACAAGGCGAAAACCTGATCTTGCGATGCGTCGACACCCAGCGCCTTGAGCCAACTCTCGACCACGGCCTCGCCACAGAAATCCGGCTTCTGCATCACGTGCGGCACGTTGGGGATCAGCACTGAAGCGTATTCGAACTTGTTATCGCGCAAAGTCGATGGTTCAACCCTTGATGGATTGCCCTGAGTTGGGGCTCCGGTGCTTGCACCACAGCTGGTCAGCGATGTTGACACGACGAAGTGCAACCCAAGGACAGGAGCTCGGTGAAATATACTTGCAATGAGTCTTGGAACACCACACACATTGGCGAAGTGTTTCGCCATCGCCAGGCACACAATGCGGATTCTTCTCGAAGGGGGCGTCACGGTCGTTCAAGCTTATACGCCACGGCAAAAGAGGTTCTTCCTTCGTCTCGGAAAATTCTGGCGCGAACCCGGTCGGCTTCGCAATTCGTGCCGTTCGTGCGCTGCCTTTCGCCGGTCACCGCCATTTGCGTCGATAGTGACGACCGCGTAGCACGAACGGTTCAGTGCTCTGAAGGTGCCGTGACGCCTTGGCGAGCTGGGAACTGGCGCGATACCCCGCTTGCGACACCTGAAAGGCCGCCTGACGCAATCGTTGTCCGAAGAAGATGGCGAGAATGTGCAAAATCGTGGGTAGCAGTACCCCAAGGGACGCCCACACCGCAAGCCGTGCCGCGTTCAGGACCAAGAATGGCAACAGGCCAAAACCCGAGCCCACCATGACCGTAAATGACGCGTCGGGGTCGCGCTCATCAAGGCCTGCCGACGCATCCGACATCGCCGCTGGTTGCGGCTCCGCTCGCTGATGGCTCGAGTCGACTCCGTGATCGAATTCTTCTAGCAGAGGCCCCAAACGCGAAGGCCGTTGGTCGGGGTCAATTTCTACCATTCGAGTGAGCAAGTGCTCCCACGCAGGTGAAACGGCATTGCCCAGGGCATGGCTCACGTCGATTGAAAGCCCCCGGTGGGGCAGCTCTTCGGGTGACATCCCGGCAATCAGGGAGATCAATGATGCTCCGACGGCATATACGTCAGTTGCAGGCAATGCACGACCCTGAAACTGCTCGGGTGCCATGTAGCCAAAGGTTCCAACGACAGTGCTGCCCCCGTCGGGTCGCAGGCCATCGCGAACACTCCCAAAGTCAACCAGGCAATAACTCCCATCGGGACGCCGAATAATGTTACCGGGCTTGACATCGCGATGTATGACGGGCGGGACCCGAGTGTGAAGGTATTCGAGCACGTCAGCCAATGTAATTAGAAGATGACGCAGTTCACGCGGCCCCAACCTCTTGCCTGATTTGCTGAGCGCTGCCAGGCTCTCCCCTTCGACCAGTGCCATCACTAGGTAAAGCGCGCCCCGCTCCTCGAAATGATCGACATAGGCCGGGAGAGCTGGGTGGTGAAGTGA
>PMCK01000230.1 GCA_003154095.1 Myxococcales bacterium
TAGCTTCGACCCTGATACAAGATGAGCTCCCCGGGCGCCTCGTCAGTCCCCGCGAAAAGCGACCCGATCATCACCGATGATGCGCCAGCGGCAATCGCTTTGACGACCTCACCTGAAAACTTGATACCACCGTCGGCAATAATGGGCACTCCATGCTGTTTGCCAACGGCAACACAGTCGGCAATTGCCGTAATCTGCGGGACGCCAATGCCAGCAATGATGCGCGTCGTGCAAATGCTGCCNNATGCCGACCTTGACCGCGTCTGCGCCCGCATCAATCAGCGCCCGAGTGCCGTCGGCTGTCGCCACATTGCCGGCAATCACCTGAATCTCGGGATGCCTTGCCTTTACTTCGCGGACCGTCTCGATGACGCCAATCGTGTGTCCATGTGCCGTATCGACACAAATAACATCGACGCCCGCTTCAACCAGGGCATCCATTCGCGCCAATCGATCCGCACCGGGACCAATCGCAGCGCCAACGAGCAGGCGGCTGCGTTCGTCTTTGAGTGCGTTCGGGTTACGCTCGGCCTGCATCAAGTCCTTGATTGTAATGAGCCCGACGAGCTTGCCGTCCTCGACGACGAGCAACTTCTCGATGCGATGTTTGTGCAGCAATTCGCGAGCGTCGTCATTCTTTACGCTCGGCGGCACCGTGACCAGCTCGCGTGTCATCAGCGCGCTCACGGGTTGGTCGAGGTTCTTTTCGAAACGAATATCGCGCGCCGTCAAAATTCCAACCGGATGCGTTCCCTCGACAACGGGCACACCCGAGATATCGTGTTGCCGCATAATGCCGACGGCTTCACGCAGTGATTGATTCGGACCGACGGTAACCGGATCGGTAATGATGCCGCTCTCGGCGCGTTTCACGCGGTCCACTTCCTGCGCTTGCGCCGACACACTCAAGTTCTTGTGAATGATGCCAATCCCGCCGTTGCGCGCCATCGCGATGGCGCAACGCGACTCAGTCACGGTATCCATCGCCGCGCTGACGATGGGCATATTCAGGTCAATCCCGCGCGTCAGGCGGCTGCGCACGTTTACGTCGCTCGGCACGATGTCGCTGTAGGCGGGCACGAGCAAAACGTCGTCAAACGTCAGGCATTCGCGCAAAGTCTGTTCAAACATGGCCCACTCTACACCAACTTTTTCCACCGGCCAGTGTCGGTTGATTTTGAGCTTTTTTGGGTGTTTCGGCACGGAAAGCCGGGTTGAGCTGGCCGATGGGACGACAAAACTCAATGGGGCGACGGAAGCGCGCAGGCAGCACACAGAGCAAGGCCAACGTTATATGAAACCTTCCCACACCCATCAGTTCTAATGAATCGCCGGGTCCGACGGACCCATCACTCCGGTGGAATCGCGCAACTAGATTGTCGCATACGACGAAAACAGTAACGAAGCTGGGTGAACTTTCATCGCGCGTGCAAGCCGTATTGCACGCGCAATTCCGAGCGCCGTCTTTCCAGTTTCGATTGCCGACACGGTTGCTTGAGTAAGGCCAGACAATGCAGCAAGCTCGGCTTGAGTGAACTCAGCGAACTCTCGAGTAATACGCACCGCCTGCCCTGGCGTTAGATGAACTAGCGTTTCAGCCGGAGTCACATTCTGTAGCCGTGCGCGGAGATTCTGACTACGATCACTAAGATTCGTTCGCTTTGCACTCGATAGACTACTCGCCATCGCTGGTCGAGACGCGACGAACGGAACCCCGCCCACTTGCCGCGAAGACTCTCGTCCCTTAACCCGCGCAGTTGTCTTAGACTCTGCGGCCCGCCGTGCGTGACGATTGCCTTCCACTGCTCGTACTTTTCGAGAACTGGTTGCGGGCATCGACGTAACTCCTTCTTGACCTCGGACGCTTCTAGGACCGTCCACATTACGAATATATACTAGTACTTTTTTAGTATATGTCGAACCATTAGTTTACTTGACGCGGATGACTCAGTTTTCAGTTGCCTCGGTTTGGGCCGGGGCCCAAACCACCAACACAAAGGAAACGTCGGAACCGGAGTGAAAAAGTGCAGCAGGCTGCAGCCCGACGGACGCACGTGTCACGAAAGCGCGCGCTTGGCCAGTGGGACGATAACGTTCCAGGCTGTTTTGCTCTTGTGTGGCTGACTGCGGCTTGCAACCTCGGCTCCCCTGCGCGTACCAATGGGGCGTGCCTCATCAACACGACCCGCCGTCAGCGTTGAATAGGAGTGCTGCTGAGGCGCACAAGAACGAAGCGCACGACCCCGAGCACACGGCGCATCACCACGATGACGAATCCCATCATCACGAGCATCCAGCGCCTCGGGATCTGCCGGCACGTGTGCTCGGCATTGCATTTCTTGTCACGTTTGGTTTTCTCGGGGTCGAAGCCGTAGTCGGGTGGTGGTCGGGCAGTCTCGCGTTGCTAGCCGACGCGGGTCACATGCTCGCCGATGCGGGCGCTCTCGGGCTAGCGCTCTGGGCGCAACGTTGGGCAGCTAAGCCCCGTTCGCAGCGTTCGACGTATGGGTGGCGGCGAGCGGAGGTGCTGGCAGCCTTCGTTAACGGCGTATTGCTAGCCGTAACGGCGCTTGCAATCATCTTCGAGGCGACCGAACGCCTCTATCATCCGACTGCAATCGTGGGACCCGCGATGTTGACGGTCGCCGTGCTCGGCCTACTCGTGAATTTGGGAATTGCTAGGCTACTCATGGGCAGCCGAGATCAAAGCGTCAACGTGCGCGCAGCTTTCGCTCATGTGTTGACAGATGCGCTGGGCTCAGTCGGTGCAATCTGCGCAGGCATCAGCGTAATATTCTTCAATTGGACCCGCGCCGACCCACTTTTCAGCATCGTGATTGCCGTACTCGTCGCGCTCAGCGGTTGGCGCGTGCTCAAAGAGACCACGGCAATCTTGCTCGAGGCAGTCCCGGTTCACCTCGATCCCGCCAAGATTTCGCACACAATCCTGGAAACTCCCGGGGTGGCTCGATGTGCGGATCTACACGTATGGTCCATCAGTGACAGCGTAGACGCAGTCAGCGCTCACGTCGTCCTAGAACAGGGCGCACACGGCGTTGAAGTATGCGATCGCGTCGCATATCGCGTTCGCGTCGAGCATTCGGTGGCCCTGGTCACGATCCAGCCGCTCGCACCCGCGCCGAATAGCGTCGTACCACTTCGGCGGAGTCTCGAGGGTGGTGTAATCGGGCCTAGGCGGAATGACGAATCGGGGTAATTCCTGCAACTGCTGCAGAATCTGTGACTGCTGCAGAATCTGNNGAATCTGTATCTGCTACTGAACCGGTATCTGTCTCGGAAACCGTGACTGCCGCAGTCCGGGCTGCGGCAGTCAGCCAATCAAGTAAAACACATCGACCCTCGAAGGTTCCCCGGGTCTCGGATGGTCGTAGACTTCCCAGTTGGGGCCGGCGATTTTTTGATGATGCTCGACACTCCATTTTACGATCGCCTGGTGCGCTTTACCCACTTGGTCGTAAGGTCCAATGTGCGTCGCGGTTGCCACCTTCCCGCTGGGCGTGTCCACGGGTAAAATGTTGGATCCATCGCCCCTGAATGATGGATCGACCTCCCAACCGACGTCAATCGGACACCCCGCCTCCGTCATGAGTAGCGGCTTTGGGCCACCCTCGTCCCAATAGATGACCACACAGCGACCAAACTTGGTCTGCGTTTCGCGAAGCAATTTTATTGTGGCATCGACGTGCTGCTGAATCTTTCCACTGAGATCGCGAAGCGTTGCGCGGTCGTGCACAGCTATCAAGTGCAGTGATTCGGTCGTTAGCGGTGTGACTTCATTGCTCATCGTTCCCCCCGAAGTTGGCTTTGCGGGCTGCTGCGCTGGCACGGATGAAGTTTGAGCACTGGCCTGTCCCCGCCCGCATCCCACCGTGATAGTGGAAGCAACGGTCGCAACAGCGTAACTTAGAATAGTTCGACGATCGACCGGATTGGCCACGGCGTTTCCTCGGGAAGCCCTTTAGCAGAGTTCGAATTGCCCACAAGGTGGAAGCTTCATCTACCGCGGGCGTCAGCCCTAGCGGCGCATGACAGACCCAATGTTTCGTGTTATGCTAAAGTTATGTCAATCAAGCGGATCACGATTAGCGTGTCGAGTGACGTGGCAGGCCGCATTCGAAAGGCCGCCGGTAAAACCCCCGTTTCGGCTTGGGTTACTGACGTAATCGAGGAACGCCTGAACGACGCGGAACTTGAACGTCAGTGGCAGCTATTTTACCAGGAAGTCAATCCGACTCGGCAAGACGTTCGACGTGCAGAATCCACTTTGAGGCGGCTGACCACCAAGCGCGCTGCCCGGCGCGGGGCGGCGTGAAAGACGCCGCGGGTGTGGTTCTCGATGCCGGCGTGTTCATTGCATTAGAGCGTCGAAGCCGTGTGGTCGTTGCACTCGCCCAGCTGTTAGTGGATGCAGGCACACCGCTCGTGACCTCCGCGGGCGTGATTGCTCAAATCTGGCGAGGTGGCGGCAATCGACAGGTTCCAGTTGCGTTTCTATTGCGGCACGTGCTCGTTGTGGCCATCGACTACCCAGTAGCCCGCACACTGGGCCGCATTCTCGGCGAGACCAGAACGAGCGACCCGGTCGACGCTCACATAGTGTTGCTGGCGCGCGAGCGCGAATGGCCGGTTCTAACATCGGACGCTGGTGACCTTCTGGCCATCGATCCAACACTTATCGTTGAAAAGATTTAGGCGACCCACCATCTCACCCGATGCGGACTTAGCCTGACTTTTCCGTGCCGCCATGCCAAAAAAATCCGAAAAGGATTGATAAATGACGTCGGCCCGGGGATGTGATTGAACCCCGGGGGCCCGGCTGCTAGCTTGCGCCTCCCAATTCTGCCTTTTTGGACGATGAGGTAACCGTTATGAGTCAGCCGAATGTTCCCGGTGGTGCAGCTCCTACTAATCTTCAATTGCGGGGTGGAGCCGCCATCGTGGCGCCCCCTTCCGCGTTCCCTTCGGGCATCCCGGGTAACGCGCTCGTCGTAGTGCCGCTCGCGCAACCCTCGGACGAGTTGCTCGAGAAGATCAAGGTTGGACCCATCGCCATCGAGGTCGATGAGATGTGGAAGCTGCTCGGCTTCAATGGTCCCGCCGTGCAAGTTCAAGATCAAGAGGGTCGCCCGATTGCGATTGGTCTCGAAGACTTGCTCGATGGTCTCGACAAGCATTGGCAGGAAGACAAAGACGACATCCAGCGGGCACGTTTGTACGCACAGGAACTCATGAAGTACGGCCGCTTCGAGAAAGCGGAGAAGGTACTAAAGAAGGTCGTCGCCAGCGGCGGTGGTGGTGAAGATTGGCTGGGGCTCGGTATTTGTCAGCTCCAACAGGAGCGCTGGGATGACGCCATTGCAACACTGCGCGGCTCGCAGAATCTGTTGATGGAAAATCCCTTCCCGTCACTACATCTGGCGCGCGCTCTCAAGGGCAAGGGTGAGCCCGATCGCGAGCGCGAAGCCATCGAGCGAGCCATCAATATCGACGGCAATTGCGTTGATGCCTGGGCTTACCTGTTTACGCAAATCAAAGAGCAGGANNATTTTCTCGGCTGATGAAGCGACCCGCGACAAGGCCATCGAGTACGCAAAGCTCGCCATCGAGCGCAATCCCCATGATCCTTTGGCCTTGATCTCACTCTCAGCCCTGTACGGACAAAAGGGCGATCTGCCGGCGGTTATCGCACTGCTTCGCCCGCATGAATCCAAGATGGCCAACGACGTGCGCCTCGCGAACAACTACTTCCAGGCATTGTTCCAGAACCGCGACATCGAGAGCGTTACGAAGCTACTCAACGCGCTGGCGGGCTCGCAGAACCGCGAAGTCAAGCAGTTCGCCATCGAGCAATCACGCCAAGTCGCGCAATTCCTCCAGCAGCAGCAACAGCGCCTTCAGAGCGCGGCTCGACCATCCTAAGT
>PMCK01000032.1 GCA_003154095.1 Myxococcales bacterium
CTTTCGGGATCATTTCCTTACCGCAATTCTGCGGCCGGACCTGGCCCCGCTTCAACCGCGCGACCAAAAACGCCCGCGGGCGGCATCAGGCTCTTTTAGCCCAAGGCCGCCCGCTATTGGCATTGTGTCTGCGCTAGCTTCAGTTGGTCCCGGCGTCGACCACCGGCGTAGCGGTGGCCGCAGTGGCACCAATTGCCGAGCCTTGGCAGGCCGTGAATATGAATGCACCAGGCAATGGCACCGCGATCCCGTCTCTACCCGTCGGGTTATTCCCGACGAATCTCAAGATGCGTCGCTGTGAGGCAGGACATTTTGCCACCACGTCCGGATTCGTACCGGCGCCGTTGGCGGGATCCACGTAGCAATAGCCGGGGTCAAGTAAGTCTTGTGAGCCGTCAGTAGCATCTTGACAAGTGGAGAGAGAGGCCCCGGTTTCCTGAGGAAGTGTGCACATGCACATCGAACTGCAATCCGGCTGCCCAGTGCTGTCGCAGATCTTGCTCTGTCTCATCGAATCGAGGACGGCTGCCGTCATTTGCGGATTCGGCGAACCATCCGCATTCGTTGTCGGAGGGGTCGGGACATCACGCTTTTGCAACTGGCAATANNCGGGGTTATAGCCGTAACCGGGACTCGTATTAGCGGAAGTCAAATCCTTCGGGCAAATCGATGCCACGATCGAGTTGCCTGGAGTAAGGACATTGAGCGAAAGTGCATAGTCGCGGAGTACGGCAATTTCGCGTAGACCGGGATAGCCTTTCGCGGCCACTTGCGTTGTGCCTTGGCACAGCGGCTTATCATAATCCGCTCCAGGACCGCCCGCGCCGTCCGCCGGGTAGTTGACATCGCAGCAGTCGTTAGGATTCGAGTACTTGCAACTGGCGAAGTCCGTGCTGCCCGCGGTGCAGGCGCAGGTGCGTGACGCCGGCAGCGGGTAAATGCAGGCGTACTCCAAGTCCTCACGTGCCGTGTTGTAGTCGGCCCCGTTGGGGTTCGCGTCCGTCGGCGCTGTGGGTCCAGCCGTGGGCCCGGGAACGTTTGCCCGGGGTACAACGGACTCTTGCATGTGGACGTCCGAGGGCGTGATGTTGGCGTTATCGTCGCCATAGATGCGATCCCAGATCCCTTTTGCCCCCGCGGTGACTGGAGGAGTGGATGTTGTGCCACCACTCCACGCCGGATCAGTAACAGGTATGTACACCAAGTTGCCGTTGGCATCATTGTAGCCAATATCCTGCCAGGGCACGCCGACGATGCCGGCTAGGAAGATGGCGGAGTTGTCCGAGCGCGCAATTGACTTCGGAAAGCCCGCGATTTTCGTGCCGTCGTTGAGTTGACCCACCGTGGTACTGTAGAGCGGATTGGGCAATTCAGGACTGTTGGCGTTGCAAGAAGCTCCAATGCTGCGGGCATACTCGCAAGTGCAGTCCATATCGCCGAAGTCTTGATTCGGACACAGGGTTTTGTTGGTCAGACCAACAACATAACGTGACTTCGGATAAAGAAATTCGTAGCCAAAGCGCCGCTTTTGCTGCCAGCAGCGGATATTCGCCTGGTAGGGGCCATCGTCGTATGAAGTACCATCCGTGGGCGCGGGATTAGGACAAGTAGATGCGCAACCCGAAGGCGGCGAAGCAGTGCAGGAGTAGCAACACCTGTCGTTAGGATTGGTCTTGCACTGCGACGAACCCGGCGGAATAAAAGTGCCAGTGTTTGCGGAAACCCAGCCCACGTCCGTGTCGCGAATCGAGCAGTCATTCTCGTCGGTGAGCATTACAATCGCCACGAGCGAATCCGGCCGCAGAAACGCGGCGCGTTGATTCAAGAGCGTATCGTCACTACCAGTGCGGTGAGTCTGGCTATTGCTATCCGGAGCTGCCAGCGGATACACGGGCGGGAGCGGGTCAATCAGGAAGCGAAACCAACCTTCGAGCTGACTTTCAAAGCCGCAACCCTTTTCCTGGGTCGCAGCCACCATGTCCTGGAACAATGTGTTTGCGGAGGTAAGATCCCCTTGGACCGGGTTGGGGAGATTCGGGTCACCCCAGGCCAAGAAACCATTAGTGAATGTCGCGTTCGTGCTGTCTGCAGCGCCTGTGCTACGAGCAAAGCGAGCCAGCGTTCCAACAAGATGTCCCAAATCATTCACGTCTGCGGGCTGAACGATAGGACCGTTGGCATCCGAATATTGCGTTGCTGCGCCCGGCGTGCAGAGCTTGCCGGCTCCGTGATCACCCAGACTCGAAGTCACGATACCGATATGAATGTTGTTAACCGGGTTGAATTCCGGTGTGTACCCGGCAGGACAAGGTGGGCTTGCACCCAACGTAACGGCAACCGGAGGATTGGCTGACGCACCCGAACCGTCAACACAGTTCGGCTGAACTAACTGGCCTAGCAATTGCGGAACAGCATCTCTCAACGTCTTCTGTTTATCGGCCATTGATGACGAGTTGTCGATCATGAGCAACAAGTCGATGCCCGTGATCGCATTGTTCGCTTGCTTCTGTACGACAACGTTCGTGGTTACAGGCGTTGATTTGCCAATAGGGCGATCTAAACAACCCGTTCCAGCGATGGTGCCAGCTAGCGCCAGACTCGCTAGACCAGTGCGTGCGCCGCGCCTAAGCAGGTTCGGCGAGGACAGTGACTGTGAACGCTTCGAGGTCATCATTCGGCTCCTTGATGGGCCCTATCGCCCGGCCTCTCTGGATTGAGAGGGTTGCTGCATCGATCGTCGGCTCGTCCGTCGAGCCAGTCCCGCAGCTCCGGTCATAATCCGGCGCGGCGAGCGTAAGTGTTGAGGAATACTCGTGTCAATAGGCTCCCACCCGGTGCCGGCCAGTTCAACCCAGCACGGCCCTTTCGGTGACCGTTGCCGGCTCGCCTCTACAGGTTTGTCGGCGCGGTACCTGATGGTCCACCGTCATCCTACGCAACTCCCGTTCCCGGAGTAATCATGCGCCTTCTGCACCAAA
>PMCK01000347.1 GCA_003154095.1 Myxococcales bacterium
TCCTTATAGTCATCGGGCGGACCATCTATTTCGTCTGGTGAATTACCTGGACTAGGAATCTTCCAGGGGGGAGGGTAGATGAGGACAACTCGCATCGCCGAAGACCGGCGCAATCATACCCGCAGATTGCGTTCTGACAAATAACCCAAGCGTCGGGAGCGCTCTTTGGGGGGAGACGCTCCCGAGCTGGTCGACCGGCGTCATGCAGTTTTGACCTCGATACGCCGAACCTGAAACGGCTCTCGCTTGGGCAGATGGACTTGCAAAACGCCCTCGCTGAGCTTCGCCTCGATTTTACCCACGTCGACAGACGAGTCCAAGTGGAAGGTTCGGGTATAAAGATACTCAGGTTGCGTATCAGAGGCGACTGCTCGACCCTCGATCTTCATATCAGGGTGATTGACCTCGAGTTTCAGGGAACCCGGCGTCACTCGTGGCAGATCGGCGACGACGAGTAATTCTTTGTCGTTTTCGTAAATGTCTACGGCCGGTGTCAACTCCGCCACTCGCGGCGCGCGGCTAATTGAGGTATTTCGTGCTGATTCGATTGTGCTTTGAGTCATGAGTCTGTCTCCTCGTAAATGTCTTCCGTTGTGTTACCCGGCTTCGACGGTAATTTGTTTGGGCTGAGCGTTGGGTGATTTGGGCAACGTTACCGTCAATACGCCCTCTGCCAGTTTGGCTTCCACCTTTTGCGCATCGACCTGCACGGGAAGCCTCCATGCATGTTCAAACTTGAAAGATGCACGTTCCCTTCGATGTGTCGTGTATCCTTCGGGTGCAGTTGCTGTTCGGGAGGCTCGCACGAACAGGTTGTCACCACTTATCGATAACTCGACGTCTTTCTTGGATACCCCCGGCAAATCAACAGCAAGCACCAATTCATTGCCCGTGTCGCGAATCTCTGAGGCTCCCTCACCGTTTGAATACGGATCAGCGATTGAACGCTCATAGGCACCAAACAATCGATCGAGATCCTGCCTGAGACTTCCAAATGTTGCCCATGGGGAATCCCAATCAACCAGTGAAAATGGGGCAAACCGCTGTAACTCATTGGTATTTCTTTGTCTAGTGAGCATGGCTGTCTTCTCCTTACAAATGTAAATCCACGAACCCCGATGCAGGCACAACCACCCACCGGACGTGCACCGCTATCAATTAGTGAATTGTCCAGTGATTGCGGCAATGCCGGCGTGGCCTATGCCGTGCACCCGAGGTGCCATTTCGATGGTTCCAACATGCACATCGGCCTTTTCGAAGGCAAGGGGGCGAGCTGCAATTTTCCCGAGGTGCCGGGGCAAATGCCCGCAAAGTGCTCGAAAATCAAAGATTTTCCGAACCGGTCCGGGGCAGGCGCGCGACACCTGGTAACATTAGGGAAGCGCTGGATCTGATGCTCAAAGCTTGACCAATGGCCATGTGCAGTTCGCGCTTGTCGTAGGGTTTGCCCAGGTAACCTGCGGCACCCGCCGCCAAGAGTCCGTCAACGTCGCTATTTTTGGCGTAACCAGAGGCAATTAGGACGCATACCTCGGGGTTGACCTCTTTGAGTCGCCGAAAGCAGTCGATTCCGCTCATGACTGGCATGGCCACATCGAGAATAACCAACGCAATTAGATCCTGGTGCATCCGGTACGCGGCGACCGCTTCGGCACCGTTTGCCGCTGTAATGACGCTGTAACCCATGCCTACAATGAGGCGCTTGCCGGCAGAACGCAACAGGGGTTCGTCATCGACGAGTAGTACGTGCTGACGACCTTCCAAATGTGTGGGTGGGTGAACCGACGGCGGACGCTTCGATTGGCATATCGCGGGCAAGGACGGCAGAAGTACCGATACCTCAGTTCCTCGACCTACAACGCTGTTGATTACAATGGCGCCCCCGTATTCCTTGACAGTCCCGTAAGCCATGGATAGGCCCAGACCAGAACGTTCCGTACGTGACTTGGTCGAAAAAAATGGCTCAAATACTCGGTTTAGGACATCTGATGGGATACCTTGTCCGGTGTCTTCGACACGGATTTCAACGTACCTTCCCGGAATGAGATCAAGCTTCTCGGCCGCGAGTACCGACATATCCCGGTTGCGAACCGTCACTAGAAGCTTGCCCGTCCCCGTGATTGCATCGACGGAGTTAATGCAAAGGTTCATCAAGACGTGGCTCATTTGCCCAGAATCGCCTTCGACGTCATCGAGGTCGGTGGCGATTGTGAAAGCGAGTTCAACTTGCTTCGATATGGTTCGTTGCAAGAGCCTCAAGACGGAGGGAACAGTCTCACTCAGTTGGAACCGTTCGCGACAGTGCGTACCTTGCCGTGCAAAACCAAGCAAGTTGCGAGTCAACGTGCTACCGCGACGGGCGGCGGACAATATGTCCTCTAAGTCCTGGCGCAGGGGGTCCTCCACCGGCACGCGGTCCGTAGCCAGCGAAACTACGGAAGTAATGGCGCCCAACACGTTGTTCATGTCGTGGGCTACGCCGCCTGCCAAGACGCCCACTGCTTCCAGCTTCTGTGCCTGACGGAGTTGGTCCTCGAGATCCTGTCGCCGCTGATCCATGTCGCGATGTTCGCGGAATTTGTCCTCAAGTGAGGCCAAGGCTTCTTTGAGCGAATGTGTTTGATCCCGATCCCGCTGGCGAAGGGCCACGATTCGGCGATGACTTCGAATTCGACTTGCGAATACACTTGCGGAAATCACAAGGCCGGCAAACATCATCGTCAACATGACGGGTACTTGTGATTTGGGCGTATAGACGAGTACGGTGGGTAATGCCAACGCGATTGAAAAGGACAGTGCCGTGACGAAACAAGCCGGTGACAGCAAAACGATTCCCGCGCTAATTAGCACCAATGGGAGGTAAATGATGTCAATGTTTCTCCTTCTAAGCAGCTCAGTTGCTACTATGTTCAACACAGTCACCAAATAGACTGTACCTCCAAATGGCTGTGCCTTATCGTCTGGCACCTTTGCCCGAATCAGCAATACGAACGCAGGTGCAAGCACGAGTAACGTTCCAAAGTCTACAAGGGCAATCGAGCGCGCGTGAGGCTGAGTCAGATCGCCAAAGCGTAGCGTCACATGAACTGCGATGATAGCGAGCACGCAACCAGTGAGCCACTTGAGTGGTTCGAGAACCGTGTAAGCGGAGGTTGCAAGTTCTCCTCCAGAGGAATGTCGGAGTCGCGTCAATGCTGTCGATATCAAGTTGCGCTTCACGGTGACCTAAGCTTGGAGTGCCTGCGGTAAAGGCCGACGCGGAGCGACGCCGTTGTTGACAAACTCCAACTCTCGATACGGCGCTANNAATGGAATGTGGATAATGGCGTCCGGTTTTCGCTAAGGCTGCCGGTTGGTCAATGGGTCAGCTTAGCCTAACTCGTAGATATTTAGCGGCTATTCGACGCAAACCTGGCCTCCGCGAATGTCCAGTCCGTACGGGTACCCGGTTCACTCTGCGACAACTTCAATGGGAAACGCCAGCCGGGACAATTGCCAAATTTTTGACGCATCCAAACATCGCACAGTTCGAGAGTTACAAGGCGGGGCGGCGAGTTGTTACTGCTGCAAGTCAGGAAATCGTCCACTTGCGGCCAACAAATCAAGCCTAGCTTGTCGAAGGCCATCCTCTGCAACGGCCGACTGAATCGCCGCGTCGCGCGAACGTCGCTCGGCGTCGATCATTTCGAGATTGCTTGTCGCACCGGCGCGGTAAGCCACTGTGGCAAGCTCGAGTGCTCTCGCGGCTAGACGAGCCGCTCTTTGGGCAGAGGCGAGGCTGGCTTCCGCGCGCATCGCAGTGTCGAAAGCGGCACGGACTTCGGATCGAATCTGACGCAATCCGCCTTCCAGGTTCGCTCGCGCCTCCATGGTCATGGCCGCGCGCTCATCGCGTTGTCCGTAGCGAAGACCCCCGTCGTAGAGCGGCACCGTCAGTAACAACTGAGCTTGCCAGCCTGTCAGCGGGAACGTAAGAGTTGGCGGATTCTGATAGAATGGCTGAGCCATGGCAGCAAGCAACGGCATATAAGCGGTCCAATTGAGTGACTCGGAATGCTGCGCCGCATGCAGGCGATCTCTAAGTAGCTGCATATCGGTACGCCGTGATTCGGCCTCGTTTTGGGCTTGTGGCAGAGGAGGTGGAGTTGCGAGGGAAGGTTCTTCCGCATCGATCGCCGTTTGAGTCCCGACTAGTAAACCGAGCGCTTCGCGCGCCTTAACCAAGGCCGTTCGACTCGATTCCACAATCCCTTCGTCAGTTGCGAGTTCCTGCTCCGCACGCACGACGTCTACGAGATTTCCGAGCCCGCCATCGTGCCTGATTCTTGAATACTCGAAGTGGGCCTCGGCCGTGACGCGGGCGTTTTCGCTTACTTCCAGTACGCGCTTTTGGGAGACGACCAGTAAGTATGCTCGCGCCACTGCCAACGCAATCTGACGTTGAACGTCAGCTCGGTTCGAGCGCATNNAGGTCGATTTGGTCCGAGGCTCGCGATGATGCGGCCCAGCCCTGAGGCGCAATAAGCGGGATCGAGAGCGTGAGGTTGGCGGCGAACTGGTTTGCCGGCGATATCACACGACCGGAAAGCAGACGATCGTGATCGAGCCGAGTGTAGGTTGCATTGCCGTTGAGATTCGGCAGCCACCCGGCGCGCGTTTCGCGGGCGATTGCTTCAGCCCGGCGAACTTCACCTTCAGCAACGACAGCATTCGTGTTTCGAAGCAGCGATTGCCGAATGGCTTCGTCGAAGCTAAGTACAGTGGCCGCAGGTAGGGGAGCTGAAGTTTCGGACTTCGGATCGGGTGTCGGAGGTGTTGCGATCGGGGAGGCCGGTTGCGCTCGAGCAAGGGACGTTAACCCCACGACCGCCGAAAAAACGAATTTCAGCTTATGCATGAAGCGACTCCGGATGCACACTGTCACCATCTGCTTCCACTTCACGCTCGCGTCGTGCAAAGCGCTCTAGCAGCGTGTAGAGAGCTGGAATCAAGAATAGAGTGAAGAACGTCGAAACGGTGAGGCCGCCAATAACCGCCCTTGCGAGTGGGAGGTTGGTTTCGCTGCCCTCCCCAATTCCAAGAGCCATCGGCACAAGGCCGACAATCGTGGCAATGGTTGTCATAAGGATGGGCTTGAGACGGGTCTTGGCAGCGGTGACGGTGGCCTCCATTAGTGGCACACCGCGTTCGCGAAGCACGTTGGCGAAGTCCACGAGAAGAACGCCATTCGAGACGACGATCCCTACCATCATGATTATGCCCATGAAACTATTGACACTGAGGGACGTGTTCGTGGCCCAAAGCATGGCGAATACGCCTGAGACTCCTAGTGGCACACTGAACATGATGACAAAAGGATCGACTAATGACTTGAACTGTGAGGCAAGTACCATGTAGACGAGGGCGAGTGCCATCAGCCCAGCCAATGCGAGCCCTGAAAATGCCTCTTTTTGTGCGGCAGCTTGGCCACCTAGGCGCGCCTGAAAAGCCTCCGGAGGCTGAGTCTGCTCGAGCACGCGGTTGACTGCTGCAGACGCTTTGCCGAGATCCTTGCCGGGCTGGATATTGGCAGTGACGTCCACGATGCGTTGCAGATACTTGCGCTGAATCACCACTGGCCCCGAGCCTCGTTCAACGCGGGCCAGTGTGTCTACGCTCACCATGCCACCCTTCGGTGTACGTACGAAGACGTCTGACAAGTCTGCCGTGCGCGAGCGGTACGGGTCATCCAGACGCACGTTGATATAGTATTGATTACCGGTCTTTTGGTCGATGAAGGGCAGGGGGAGAAAGCTAGTGTTACCGATTAGGCTGGTCAGCACGCTTTGCGCAATGTCCTGTTCGCTCACACCGAGGGTACCAGCCTTCTGGCGATCTACCTTTACGTCGAATTCGGGATAATTTTCTTCACGGCTGATCTGCACGTCTGTGAGCAGTGGGCGGCCATCTACGTCACTGAGCTCGCGGAGCCGCTCCTTGAGCTTTCGAGCGTAGTTGGCGGCATCGTTCATGTCGTAACCGAGGATCTCCACATCAATTGGAGCGTCCGAGCCGAAATTGAGGATCCTCTTAACTATGCCACCCGTGAAAAAGTAGAGTTGGGTCCCTGGAACGGCGTCCTTGAGGCCAGCCCGAACACGCTCGGCTGCGACAATGTCGCTGATCGGACGAGCAACCCGCGGCACTAGATTGACAGAAAGGTTACCCGCGTGAGGACCAGTGTTGCCGGTGAACAGCGCCGTTCGCCCCACGGGCAGGCCGCTGTCGCTAATGATTGTAGTGTAGAGCGGCTGACTGCCAGACGTTGCCAGGGACTGCTGGACTATGCGCTCGATGACCTTGGCCGTGTCTTCGGTCCGCTCAACCCGAGTTCCAATCGGAGTCTTGAAGTTGATGCTGAACTGGCTCTCGTCGCTGTCGGGAAAGAATTCCGTCCCGATGCGTTTGACCAGCCCAAGCGACAATACGAATAGACCGAGTATACCCACGATCACGAGCCAGCGTCGACGCAGGGTTCGCTCCAGCAGCCTTGCGTAGGAGCGGTCTAGCGCATCGAGCCAGGCCTGAAGACGCGCCGGTACCCGCGCTGCCAACCCACGCGGCGGCTCGGGGTTGCCTGTTTCGTTTGACTTTACCTTCATTACGTAAAGGCAGAGCAGAGGCGTCACCGTTCGCGAAACGAAGAAACTCATTATTAGAGCGAAGGCTATAGTGAGCGCCAGTGGCAAGAACAGGTTGCGAGCAATGCCGGATATGAACAGAACTGGAAAGAACACAACGATGGTTGTGATCGTCGATACCAAGATGGGCATCGCGACTTCTTGAGCCGCATCGAGTACAGCCCGGCGCCGTGGCTTACCCATTTGAAAATGTCGACTGATATTCTCGAGCTCCACGATAGAGTCATCGACCAATCGCCCCACACCTAGAGCCAGCCCACCCAGTGTGAAAACGTTGAGCGTGTTTCCTGTGAAGAAGAGCAGCACGAACGTTGCAACGATCGAGAGCGGGATTGCCACGGCCACAATGGCTGTCGCGCGCCAGCTCAAGAGGAAGACGAGAATTACAAGGACCGCTAAGAGACCGCCTTGAATGGCCTCATGCTTGAGGGCGGAAACTGCGGAGCGAATGTAGTTGGACTGGTCGAAGCCGATCAAGAGCTTCACATTCGCCGGTACGCCGTTGAGCTTCGGAATGGCCTTGCGCAGGGCGTCGACCACAGCGATGGTGTTGGAACCGGGCTGTTTCAACACTCGCAGGTACACGCCGCGCTGGCCGTTGATCCGCACGATGTCCGTCTGATCTGCGGTGGAGTCCTCGACCTTGGCCACGTCCGCCAGACGCACAGTGGCCCCGCCGGGCTGTCCCGCAACGGCGGCGCTTTCGCGGATAACCACCTCACGGAGCGGCCGAGCCTCGGAGACCTGCGTGTTTGAAAAGACGTTGTAATCTCGCCCGCCGACTCGCAAATTGCCACTCGGCAAGAGGAGGTTCGAGCCCCGCACGGCACTGAGCACATCGAGAATCGCTAGCCCCCGCGCCCGCAAACCATCGCGATCGACCTTGACCTCGATTTCACGCTGTTTGCCGCCGCCCACCGTTGCACTCGCCACGCCGGGCAGTCGCTCGAGTTGCGGCTCAATCACGTTGTAGGCAAGATCGTACAGCTGCTTTTCGTCCAGCGAATCGCTGTTGATGGCGACCTGCGCAACCGGGATGTTCGTGATGTCGAACTTGATGATAAATGGCTGCTGGATGCCTGGCGGTAGGGTATTCAGAATTTGTGCAACGCGTTGGGAGACCTCGAACTGCGCATTGTCGAGATTGGTTCCAAACTGAAACCACACGCTCACGAGCGAAACGCCTTGCTTGGATTGGCTCTCCACTCGGTCAACGCCTGGAGATGCTGCTACGGCGCGCTCAATGGGCTGAGTAATTGACTTTTCGATATCGACCGGACCGGCACCGGTGTAGAAGGTCGCCACCCGGATGACCGGAATTGTAATGTCCGGAAACAGATCGACGCTGAGGCGGCCGAGCGAGACGTAGCCCAACACGATGACCATCAGCGACATCATCAGGATGAGCACAGGATTCTTGAGCGCAAGCCGGGTTAGCCACATAACGGTATATTGGGGTGCTCAGTGATGCTGGCCGGAGGGTGCCGTAGAGCCCGATGGCGCCGATGCAGAGGCTGATTGTGTTTCGAGGAAAGTTCCAGCATCGAGCGGAGCTTCAGCAGCTACCCGCACGACGCTTCCTTCGGATAGGCCGTCGGCACCAGCAATCACAACTCGGTCGCCTGGGTGCACTCCAGCTTTGACTTCCAACCATTCGCCGGCGTCGTAACCAGTATCTACGTTCCTTCGTCGGACTCGATTTCCATCGAGAATGAAGACGTAACGTTGATCGTTACTAATCTGCATGGCGGCCGCTGGCAATATGGTGGCACCCGGGTGACGCTCTAA
Organism: Myxococcales bacterium; assembly: GCA_003154095.1. Lineage (GTDB taxonomy): Bacteria > Myxococcota_A > Polyangia > Polyangiales > Polyangiaceae > FEN-1139. The sequence continues at coordinate 8,469 of PMCK01000347.1, forward strand.
GGTTATCGAGCCGCGACCGTACATGCCCGGTCGCAGTTTGCCGTCGGTGTTAGCCAACTGAACCTCTGCATCCAGGGTTCTGGTCGTGGGATCGAAGAAGGGTGCCAGACGAACGACAGATCCGTGAAATACCTGACCCGGAAGGGCATCAAGTGTAACGTTCGCCTCCTTGCCCACGCTTACCAACGCCGAATTGCGCTCATTGACCGTGATGAAGACGCGCAGCACGTCCGTGCGGGCAACAGTGACGATAGAGCCGCCGCCGGGTGGGCCCACGAGCGCACCGGGATCGAGTCTTCGCTGGACAACGTAGCCGTCGAGCGGGGATTCGATGCGCATTTCGCCTAGCCGCACCGCAAGCGCACTAATTTGCGCCTTTGAGGCAGCCTCCGCCGCGGTGGCCGACGCCAACGTGGCTTCAGCCTGCTGCAATTCTTGCTGGGACACGACGCCCGTCGGTGCAAGGTTCGAAATGCGATCGTGGTTGGTGCGCGCGAGATTCAGCGACGCCTGCATTTGCGCCAGGACACCCTTAGACGCGGCGAGTTGGTCTGGCAAATCACTCGGCCTGATCAGGGCAACTACTTGCCCGCGTTTTACCTTGTCACCGCGATCTACGAGTACTGCGTCAAGATAGCCGAGTGTTTTCGAACCGACATCAGCCTGGAACAGCGGCTTGAGGTCGACTGGCGCGTGGACTTCAATGTCCACATCCCGCTTCTCTAGTGTTACGACTCTTATCAGTGGCGGCGGACGTTCGGTTTTTCCCTGAGCGGATTTACTCGAACAACTGGCCAGCGTACCGCTAAGGACCAAAAGCTGCAGCACGCCGCAGCAGGCAGATCGGAGGCTTGTCACAAACGCCATCGCTTTTGGTATAGAGCAAATTAGTTGTGCAGGCAACCATTGCAAATACAGCTATTAGCCTGAGTATTTTGTACACCAGGTACTGGCGCCGCTTTCCAACGAGGACTGCCGCACAGTGTCTAAGCTGCTCAGCAAAATTATAGAGCCGGGGCCGCCCATGATTCAAGGCGATTGACTGGCGCTGACCCATCGACGACATGAATGCGGGTGAGTGATAAAGCGGTTCGTCGAAGTGGTCTGTCCCATTCCGTCGGACATCCAACGGCTACGGAGCTGCCGAAATGGGAAGATTCCGTGCCGTCACAACAAAGGAAATGATGCTCGGTTGCGGTGGCCCGGTACGAGATTTCCGCGTTTGGAGCGAAAATTGCCGCATAATGAGGAATTTCCCAGCTGAATGCTGCCGTTTGGGTGGGTTCGCGGGAGCCATCATTTTTGCTGGTGAACGGCGCGAGTGTCTGTTACGCATACCCCCCGACGGGTGCGAAAGGATTTAATATGCGAAATTTCGGGCTGTCTTGCAAATTCGGTGGGTTTGTTGCCCTGCTAGTGTGCGGCTGCGGTGGGAGCGCAATACAGAACGAGCGTCCCCAGGTTGCTGCCGTTCCGCAAGTTGCTGCGGGGCCAGGCGATCCTGCACACAACCTATTGAAGCAAAGCAACTTCGACGGCGGTTCCATGTTGCCCTGGATGACGAGCTTCACCGAGCCGGTGTTCGTGGAAGGGCATGTCAAGGATGGCGCCCTCTGCGTCAATGTCGACCAGGCCGGGACCAATCGCTGGGATGCGCAGATCCGGCATCGTGAGATGGTGGTTCAAAAGGGTCACAAATACACGGTAAGTTTCAAGGCTTGGGCGAGCCGCAATACGAGCATGACCGGCAAGGTGGGCATGTCCGGTCCTCCGTATAAAGACTACTGGAGTCGGAAAATCGATCTGACGGACAAGCCCCAGCAATTCAACTATCAATTCGCCGTGAATGATCCCGACGACCCGACGGTGGAATTCGCTTTCCACATGGGCGGGGCGATGTTCCAGGGCAAGGGACCTCTCGATATTTGTTTCGACGACCTCGTCTTGTCCGATCCGGCCTATACGCCGCCGCCGCCGGCTCCGCCCGTTGTACTGCCTCAAGTGCGCGTCAATCAGCTTGGCTATTTGCCCAAGTTAGAAAAGGTCGCAACTGTCATCAGCGACTCAAAGACACCGATTGAGTTCAAGTTGCTCGATGCCAAGGGCCAGGTCGTCCACAAGGGCCAAACGCAGGTTGTTGGTTTGGACGCTGCGTCCGGAGACACAGTTCACGTACTCGATTTTTCGTCGTACACGACGCCGGGCAAAGGCTTCGTGCTGGAGGCGGGCACCGGCAAGAGTGACCCCTTCGAAATTGACGCGGCGATATACAGCAAACTCAAGTACGACGCGCTGAAGTACTTTTACTACAACCGGAGTGGTACACCAATCGACAAGCAGTACGTAGCGTATCCCGCGTTGGCGCGACCCGCGGGGCACCCGAAAGACGTTGCAGGTTGTACCCCCGATGCGGGCTGCAACTACACGCTTGACGTGACGGGCGGTTGGTATGACGCCGGAGACTACGGCAAGTACATCGTTAATGGTGGTATCAGCGTCTGGACGCTCATGAATTGGTACGAGCGCGCCAAGTACCTTTCCGGTGACACCGCTGCTTTCGGCGATGTTAGAGGATTCATACCAGAGAGCCAGAACAAGGTGCCCGACATCTTGGACGAGGCCCGCTGGGAACTAGAGTTCTTCCTGAAAATGCAAGTGCCGGAGGGTAAGCCCAACGCAGGCATGGTTCATCACAAGATCCATGACGTTGAGTGGACGGCACTAGGCCTGGCTCCCCACGAGAGCAAAGGAGCGCGCCAGATTCATCCAGTAAGTACCGCCGCCACTTTGAACTTTGCCGCGACCGTGGCCCAAGCTGCTCGAATTTGGAAGGACTTGGATCCCAAGTTTGCCAAGGTATGTCTAGACGCCGCCGAACGGGCCTGGAAGGCGGCCAAGCAGAATCCGGGAAAACTCGCGTCGCAGGCCGATCACAAGGGCGGCGGGGCCTACGATGACGTCAACCTCGCCGACGAGTTCTATTGGGCCGCGGCCGAGCTCTACATAACTACTGGGCAAGACGCGTATGCCAAGGAATTCGAAAAATCGCCGCTGGATTCGGAGTTTGGAGACGGCACGAAGGGTGATCCCAACACCACCGGCACTCCGATGAACTGGCAGCGAGTGGACGCGCTCGGCAAGATTTCATTGGCCGTTGTACCGAGCAAACTGCCTGCCGGGTCTCGTGACAAGTATCGCAAGCAAATCGAGAAGGCAGCCAAGGAATACGCGACAATCGCAGAGCATCAGGGGTACCGCGTCCCGCTGCAACCTAGTAAATCGGGCAAGTATCCTTGGGGTTCTAACTCATTTGTCATCAATAACGCGCTCACGATGGCGCTCGCTTACGACTTCAACAAAGATCCCCAATTGTTGCGCGCAGTAGCTTGGGGTATGGACTACGTCCTCGGACGCAATCCAATGGGCAAATCCTACATTACGGGCTATGGGATAAGGCCGCTCGAATATCCGCATCATCGATATTGGGCCTATCAAGCCAATGCCAAATATCCGAAGGCGCCCCCGGGCGTTGTGTCTGGCGGTCCCAACTCGGGACTGGAAGACCCCTACGTGAAAGCCGCGGGTCTAATGGGCTGCGCTCCGGAAAAGTGCTTCGTCGACAATTCCGACGCCTGGTCCACGAACGAGATTGCAATCAACTGGAACTCGCCACTCGTCTGGGTCACAGCGTGGCTCGACGAGCACGCGAAGTGAGTTAACCCGAGGAAAGCCACTCGCCAGAGTGGCCTTCAGCCGTCAGTCATCAGCTATCAGGAAGAATCAGAACTCCTGATAGCTGACAGCTGGTGGCTGAGAGCTGCTTGTCAGCGCGGCGCAACCGAGCATTCTGCGAGATACCGCCGCACCGTATCTGCCAACCCGAATTCCAGCGCGTCGGCAATTAAGGCATGCCCGATTGAAACCTCATCCACTGCGTCAACTTCCTTCAGAAACTCAGCAAGGTTCTGCAAGTTGAGGTCATGCCCCGCGTTCACGCCTAACCCGGAACTCCGTGCGGCCGCTGCGGCCTTGGAATAGGTTACTATTGATTCGGCGCCCTTGCCTGTAAGCATCGCCGCGGCATAAGGCTCAGTGTAAAGTTCGACGCGGTCCGCCCCAAGCCCCCGAGCTACAGGCATCATCTCCACGACAGGATCCAAGAATAGACTCACGCGGGCGCCCAGTTTGTGCAGTGCTTCTATTGTGTTCGCCAGGGCTAGCTGCGATTGCTTGTCGAGTTCGACGAGGTTCCAGCCGTGATTGCTAGTAAACGCTTCACGCGCGTCGGGGACAAGGGTGACCTGCTGCGGGCGGACGCGCTCGCAATGTTCGACGAGCCCGTGAAACGGGTTACCTTCGATATTGTACTCAGCCTGCGGATAAGAGGAGACTAGCTTCGCCAATGCGTCGACATCATGGGGTCGAATGTGACGCTGGTCGGGGCGAGGGTGAACCGTAATCCCGTTAGCGCCGGCATCGAGTGCGATTGCGGACAGCTTGACGAGACTAGGGATCTCGAGATTCCGCGTGTTGCGCAGCGTGGCAATCTTATTGACATTGACGGAAAGTTTGGTCATGTGCCTCCGAACATCAGCCCTAGTCCCAGGCCCAATCGCACGCGAGCCGAGGACGGTGCGATGAAGCTCGAATCCGCAAAGGTTGCGTCGCCGACGTTACGATGCGAGAGTGGTAGAGCACTGCCGCCGCCTAGCCAAAACCAACAAGGTTGGCTTTCCGGGTGCCATTGCACGTTCATCAGCCATTCGGAGGGAATTGCCCTGGCTCCTCCGGTACTCGGCACATCTGTTGTTGCTGCAGGTACCAATACCGGGTTCACCCAGGCCTCGAGCCCCACCGACAATACATTGTCAGTAATGATATCACGCGCAAAACCGAAGCCGAACAGTGCGGATGTCCCTAGTCTAATGTCTCCAAATCGAGTTGCAGCGGCGGAGCGTGCGCCGACATCGAGCGCGACTGACCAACCGTCGTAATAATAAGCCCCGGTTACTGCTAACGTTGAAGTAAAGGAAACATCCCCAGCATAGTGCGGATTGTTACCCAACGGTAATGTCCACTCATTGCGAAGCATCAGACGGAAATCGCGAAGTGATGGCGGCAAGAGACTTGCGCGTACTCCTAGTCGAGGATCTCCAAGAGCTGCCTCCTGAAACGCGGTAGGCTTTTGCGTAGAAATCGCGTCGGCTCCCAGACCCCGAACATCCATGAACACAGGCACGGCCAGTGTGAGGTCCATGTGACTACCGATGCCGACTGCCGCTCGCCAATCAATCACAGTGGCGCGCGACACTGCATAGATGGATCGACCCGCAGGATCCGGACTGGAGACGGCCAACTCCGCCGGACGAATAATGTGCCACGTGTTGGCGCTCAACGCGAAGGACTCGGCCGTTAGTGTTCGTCCCAAGCTGAGTGTACGAAACGGACCCGCCTCAGCGGGGCCCGTGGTACCAAGCACTGAGAAACACCCAGTCAGACTGGTAGTTCCATAACAGTCGGTAGCCAGCGAGCTTCGGCTGAAAAAGGCTATGAGCAAGACAAATGGTAAGCGGCGAGCCAGCACGCACTTACCTTACTGGGATCGGGCCGAACATTTCCAGGTTAATGTGCAGAATGCATACCGATGTGGCATGTTCCGCCGCCTCTCGCACTCGAACGGTCATGACGACAATTTCAAAAACCAACCCTCTATGTCTTGGATCTGCCTCGCCCAGACGCCGGGAATTGTTGGCAGGTCTCGGCCTGCCCCTTCGAGTTCAGTCCGCTGACGTAGAAGAGGCAACCATTGAAGGCGAGCGCCCTCTCGAATATCTAGAGAGGGTCGTGGACGACAAACTGGCGGCGGTGCGCGTCTTACTCGGCGCACTAGACGACGCCGCGGCGATTCTGGTTGCCGACACGATTGTTGTTGTAGACGATGACATATTAGGCAAACCGGTCGACAAAGAGGATGCAGCGCGGCTACTGCGACGAATATCGGGGCGCGAGCATATCGTGTACACGCGTTATGCCATCTTGGCTCTGCCGGATGCCGGCACGGGTCTCAAGAAGCGAACGGTAGCTTCGCGAGTTACAATTCGTCGAGCTAAGGAAGCGGAAATTCGCCGCTATGCCGCGACGGGGGAAGGGCTCGATAAGGCGGGGGCTTACGCGGCGCAAGGCATTGGTTCGTTTCTGATCGAGCGCATCGACGGATCGTACTCGAATGTGGTTGGACTTCCGTTGTGCGAAGTCGTACTCGATTTGCAGGCACTCGAGCTAATTCCGGATTTCCCATGACGCTTGTTCCAAGTGCCGACAATGGTCGAGAGCGGCGATTGCCGTTGCGCGACGCCTGGACGCTTGCGGGACTGGCGCTCGTGCTACGACTAAGTCTTGTAGCCTGGGCGGCTTCGCGCTTTTTGCCGGCAGAAGACGGCAAATACTATCAAATTGTCGCCTGGCGGATTGCGCGTGGCCTTGGCTACACCTGGCTTTGGCCCGACGGAGTCGTCACTTATGCCGCGCATTATCCCGTCGGGTATCCCGCGATTCTCGGGGGGCTTTACACGCTATTCGGGCCGCGACCTTGGCTTGCCATGGCACTCAATGCGGTGCTGGGTTCCCTGGCCGTCGCGGGGGTGTATCGGCTGGCGTCAAGCGTAGCCACGCGCCGCGGCGCCATAATGGCAGGATGCATAGCCGCCGTGCATCCGACGCTTCTCTTCTATACGCCCGCCTTGATGACGGAGATAGTCTCGGCGAGTTTCCTCGCGGTCGGAGCCTGGATTGCAATCGATGCAGCCGCGCTAGCAGGGGTCCGCAGAGCAGTTGCAATCGTGGGCCTCGGATTGCTCATGGGCATTGCGATACTGGTGCGGCCGCAACAAGTCGTATTTGCGCCGGTGCTCGGCTGGTTGGCAATGCGGGGAAGTGGGTCTAGCCTTCGACTCGGGTGGCGGCGACAACTTGTGGGCGCAGGTGTTGTCACCGCACTTGCGGTTGCCAGCTGTTTGCCCTGGACGTACCGCAATTGCGAGCGCATGGGGCGTTGCATGCTCGTGAGCGCCAATGCGGGTTGGAACCTATTGATTGGCACATCCGCGGAGGGCAATGGGGCCTGGGTGGCGGTTGATAAGGCCGGAATTCCGCCAAAATGCCGCACAGTTTTCGACGAGGCCAAGAAGGATGTTTGCTTTGGCGACGGCGCCATCGAACGCATACACGACGCACCCGGCGCTTGGCTCAAATTGATGCCGAAGAAACTCGAGCGGACGTTCGACGACGTGGGCACTCCCGGTTGGTATCTGCACTCGTCCAATTGGAAGCTCTTCCCGGAAAACTACAAGAATGCGCTGGGCGCGGCGGAGGTTATCGTTCAGCGAGTTGTCATGTTACTCGCACTTGCGGCAATCTTTCGGATCCACTACAGGCGCCTCAGGCTGCGTCGCGGCTTGGTAATCGCCGGTGCTGTGTGCATGTGCATGCCCCTCGCCTGGGTGGGCATTTTGTTTCTCACGGCGGCTGCGTTGACCCTGGGCTTGCACTTGCTTGATGAGCCGCCGCTCCTGTTGGCGAGCATCGGCCTGGTTTCGACTGCCATCATCCACGCCATTTTTTTCGGTGGGGCGCGCTACGCGATAGTGACGATGCCGTGGACGATTGCCCTGGCCGGATGCGTTTGGCGGCGCAAAAGCGTTGGCTAGTGAGCCGACAATCGAGGCGGCTCAGACAATTGCGCCTGTGTTTTGACAGCCAAGCCTGAACCGTTGGATAATTCGCAGTCTAGGAGCCCACAATGCCCATCGAAGCCGAGGACGCAGCCCGACGATTAGCGCGCGCCATTGCCAGTGACCTATCCTTATATAACGAAGAGAAAATCGTCCGCGGTATCGAAAACGACAGTCTCTTCGAGGAACTCGCCGANNTACAAGCGAAATTTCTATGACCGCGCCTTGATTGACATCCTGGTCAAGTCCAAGGGCCACATTCGCAGTGCTATTTGGTGAATTGCCGGCACGGAATTTCGGGTTCCGTGAAGTAACAACGCCATCCATGGTTGGCCATTGGGGTCGGCGGCGGGTACTAGCGATCCCGTGACACTGCGTTTCATCGCCGACGAAGCTGCCGAGGGTCAGCGCGTAGATAAGTGGCTGGCTACGACTGTGCCCGATGTATCTCGGGCCAAGATCCAAGCTTGGATCTCCGAAGGTCGCGTTCGAATCGACGGACACACCTGCCGATCCCGCGACGCTGTCACGACGGGAAACGTTGTCGAGGTAGATCCGGGGGAACCCCCATTGAGCGGAGCCGAGCCTGACGCGAGCGTCTCGGTGGAAGTCGTCTATGAAGACGAATACTTGCTGGTCGTGAATAAGCCCGCAGGGATGGTCGTGCACCCGGCGCGGGGCCATGCGAGCGGCACACTCGTCAATGGGCTGCTAGCGCGTGGAGGATTCTCGAAGGCATCGGCTGACCCTTTGGATAAGTTGGGTCACTTTCGACCGGGGATTGTGCACCGAATCGACAAGGAAACCAGCGGCCTGCTCGTGGTCACCAAGACCGACCCCGCCAGAGATGGCCTCAAAGATGACTTGGCTTCGCATCGAGTCGAGCGGGTCTATCGGGCGATTACCTGCGGTGTTCCGAGGGTTACCGAAATCCGATCGATGTACGGTAGGCACCCGAAGTCGCGACTTCGGTTTACGTCCTTTGTCAGTGACGGCAAAGCCGCTGTGACGTATGTCAAGGTACTCGAGGTTCTGGCAACGGGTCACGCCGCCTTCGTCGAGTGCCGTCTTGAAACCGGTCGCACGCATCAGATCCGTGTGCATCTCGCTGAAAAGGCCGAGACACCCATCTTAGCGGACAAGCTCTATCGGACGCGACTCTCGAGCGACCTATTGCTGAAAGAAGCGACAGCGGCTATCGGTCGACAAGCTTTGCACGCTGGCGTTCTCGGATTCGAGCACCCGATCACGAAACAGCCGCTGCGTTTCGAGGTGCCACCGCCCGCCGACTTTCTTGCGGCGCTCGACGTTCTGAGACTGGTTCTGTGACAGAGACTGGTTCTGCAGCTGTTGCAGTGCCAGTTCCAGCAGCAGTCCCTGATTCAGCTGCCGGATCCGCAGCAGTGCCAGTATTTCTTCCTGGGGGCATCGGGGCCCAATGTCGCGAAAAGTTAGCTGCCGAAAATATTGTTCAAAACAAATGTCCGCCTTAGATAACGTCAGTCGTCCTTGATGCAAACCCCAACGGTTTTGATACGGAGGAAGCCAATGTCTGATTTTATGTACCTATTTCGCGGTGGAATGAACCAATCTTCTCCTGAGGAGATGCAAAAGAACATGCAGAAGTGGATGGGCTGGATGAAAGAATTGTCCGCCAAAGGCCACTTCAAGGCCGGTGAACCCCTGGAAGCAGGAGGGCGAACGCTAAAGGGCAAGAATAAAGTAGTTACTGATGGGCCCTTTACTGAATCGAAGGACCTGGTTGGTGGTTACCTCGTAGTCACTGCCGGCAGTCTGGACCAAGCAACGGAATTGGCCAAAGGCTGTCCCATCTTCGAGTATGACGGCACGGTCGAGGTTCGACCGCTCATGCTCATGCAGCAGCCGTGAGCAAACCCGAAGGCTCCCCAGCGCCTGAACTCGGGCACCTGTTTCGCCGCGAATCGGGCCGGCTCGTCTCGGCCCTGACGCGCGTATTCGGGGTCCACAATCTCGAGTTGGCAGAGGATGTCGTTCAAGACGCCCTCTGCCGCGCTCTGGAGTTGTGGAAACTCAGGGGTTTCCCCGATGACCCAGCGGCATGGTTATTGGTGTCGGCGCGCAATCGCGCCGTGGACGTGTTGCGTCGCGAAAGGCGAACGCGGGTGTTTGCGCCGGAGCTCACTCAGCTCATCCAGTCCGAGTGGACGCTCGTGCCCGCGCTTTCGGAAATGTTCCAGGACGAGATGATTCGAGATGATCAGCTTAGGATGATGTTTTCCTGCTGTCATCCGAAACTCAGTGACTCAGCCAGCGTGGCCCTGATGTTGTCGCTCTTGTGCGGTTTCAGCGTGCAGGAAGTCGCTGCAGCATTTCTCGCTGAGCCCGCGAGCATAGAAAAGCGAATTGTGCGCGCCAAGGGGAGAATTGCCGCATCGGGTCGGCTCTACGAACTTCGTGGGACAAGCGATTTGAAGGCGCGCCTGGCACGCGTCCTGCGAGCCCTCTATTTGCTGTTCAATGAAGGCTACCACGGTAGCCATTCGATTCGGACGGTGAGGGAAGAGCTCTGCGAAGAAGCGATTCGGCTCTGCACGATGTTAGCCGAGCATCCTTCCACCAATTCGCCAGAAGTGCTGGCACTGCTAGCTCTCATGTACCTCAACGCTGCTCGCCTACCCGGGAGAATCAATCAAACGGGGGAATTGATGCCGCTCAACGAACAAGATCGCGGCAGTTGGAATAGCGAATTCGTTCAACGAGGTATAAATTTGCTAAATGCATCGGCCTCGGGCGACTTCGTAACGCCCTTTCACGTCGAGGCAGCGATTGCAGCGGAACACGCAACCTCGCCAAGCTTAGCTGGTACCAACTGGACTCGCATCGTCGAGCATTACGATATTTTATTGAAGCTGCGGCCCACGCCCGTCGTTGCGCTCAATCGAGCGATCGCAATTGGGCAAGAGCAGGGGCCGGAGCGGGGCCTGGCTGAATTGGCTGAGCTAGGGCAGGATGCCCACTTAGCGCGATATCCGTTTTTCGAAGCGGCATTCGGTGAACTGGAGTTGCGCGCGGGGCGCGCCGCAGTTGCGCAAAGCCACTTCGAGCGGGCCGCGGCGCGGGCGCGCGGGATGGATGAGAGACGGTTTTTCTTGGGGAGAGCGGCGGTTTGCGCCGGGGAACAGGTTTGAATTACTGATTCTGAAACAGGGACGGGTTCTGGAACTGGGGCTGGTTCGGAAACAAGGACTGGTTCTGAAAACAGGGGCGTAACAGGGACTGGTTCGGCAACAGGTTCGGGTGCTGCAACTGCGGCAGCCCCAGTACCTGCACCAGTCCCAGAACCTGTTCCAGTCCCAGTCCCAGAATCCGCACCAGCTCCGGCAACCGTTGCTGTTACTTTGTTCAGTGGCCGACGCGACGCTCATCGAAGTGTGTCGAGCGGAAAATCGAGTACTTAATATCACTCGACTCCGATTTCGCGAATACGCTCCGATTTCGCCCAAGTAAGTACAATGGGCTAATAGTACTGCGGCTGCCCCCACCAATTACGTTTCAGTCGATTTTGTTTAGATTCTCGTGAATGTACTTCTCGAACTCGGCGAGGTAATCTTCGGGCTTCTTGCCCTTGCCGTAGCCGTGTTCGACGCGCAAAAGCTCGTCTTCGTGGTCCGAGATGAGCATCGGGCGAGTGTCATGCGAGCCTTCGAGCAACGCGGTATTACCCGTGTCGCGGAGCCGCATGCCCATTTCTGATTCGCTCATAAATAGCGTCCGGAGCAATGTCGACACCATTGGGCCAAAGCGGAGCGCCCCACTCGGACAGGCGAACTTGGGCAAAGAACTCCGGATCGCGCAGAGGAACGAATACAGGGCCGTTCAGGCGGTCCTTAATATCGTACTCGCCCCGCACACCGTCCTCGAATTCGACTACAACACAAACGGCGATCGGGCTTCGATTCTCGTGATCCGTTCCATGCTGGACATCCTAATTGACTTTCTCAGCATTCGCCCAAAGGTTCCGGAATCATGCGGCCCCAAGCGCAACGCCGTTCGATGATGGGCTTCGAAGGCGTTGACGGCCTGGGGCCGATGTTGTTGTGACGTCAACTCTGAAGTCTTGGCAGTCGTCACATGGCACCGCGCGCAGGGTCGGGCCCCTGCGCGCCAACACATGAAGCAAATCACGGTATGGCACTGAGGCGATTGGTTTTCATTATAAATGGCCCCAGTAGACTTGCGAGCAACAGGACCGTAAGGTGTGGCAGGAGCCCGAAAGTCTTGGCGAATACCGCTATTCGTTGAAAATTAGTTCGGGGTTACTGGGTTCGTTGCCACCGGAGCAGGGTGATCGGCGGGCGTGTTGGGTTTGTTGCGTCGCGCAGCGGCTCGGCGGCGGCGCTCGAAGGCGCTGCCCGATTCGCGGGCGATCTCGGGCTGATTGCGGAACACGAAGCGGACTGCTGACCGCACGAGGCCCATGCGATCGACGAGCAACGTCGCGACGCGATTACGGACGTCAAGCGCGCGTCGGGTGTTTTCGGGGGACATGGGCGTTGTGGGTTTTGTGGCTTACACCCGTTACGTCGGTCTCGTGAAATCTCAGTTTCCTGATTTTTGAAGATCGCATGTCGATTTTTTCATTCGAATATGTTTTGGAACTCACGGGAAAGAGCACCCGTCGGGATGTCCCCGATGCCCTTAGCAGCCCGTGAAGCCTCATCAAGAAGCTTCGCGTCCCGAATTTGCGCCGAACGAACCGCTGCCAGCAACTCCAAAGACTTCCGATAGGCAAGCAACCTATGATGCGGAAGCGAAGAACCGTGATTGTTGAGCTGATTCATATGCGAAGGACTCCTTCACAGAGGAAGGAGTCCTGAGCTCGCGTACAACCCCGACGTCAATCACCAGCCGCCAAAATGCATTGGCCAGTGACAGGCGAAGCCTGGCGCGCCAATGCAAATCTTCGGAGTATCCCGCGAGTTAGCCCGAAGTATCGCGCCGCCCCTTCAGGCTAACCCTATCCCTTCAGGCTGCAGGCCCTTTTCCTGCAGGCTATTTTCCCTGCACGCTGAACCTAGCCCTAAATACTAGCCCCATTGCTCGCCCTCGATCTTCAATGTCAAACCTTAACGCGGCAAAGTTTGAGGGCTAGGTCCAGGGCGATGATCCGCTCGAGCCCGAAGCCAGCAGATTCAGCCTGAAGGGGCCGAAGCCAGCAGGTCCAGCCTGAAGGGGCGCAGCGAGAAAGGGGCTAGCAAGAAGCTTTCGCCCCTACTACGTTTCACCGAAGTACATCGACCGCGAGCCAAGAAAAGGAAATCAACATGAAAATCATCGTAATTGGATCTACGGGTGTAATCGGCGCTGCAGTCGTACGCGCGCTTGCCCTCAAGGTTGGTGGGCAACCTGGAGCGCATAGAACTTCACGATGGCTCCGACAGTCGAGTCGCCGCCCGCAGACTGATTGTAATTGCCCGCCTTGAAGTACTCGCCGTAACCCGCGAAGCTTGTCGGCATCGTGAATGTGTGCGTCGTGCCGTTGAGGACGAGTTCGATGGCCCCCTCTCCCGTGAGCCGAATTGTGTAGCTGAATTTCCTGCCAAGTTGGACATTCGTGATGACATGCGATGTTTGACCGCCGGCTGGGCTGTCTTCAATCCCTAGTTTGATGTCCCCGTTGGCATAGTAATAAAGTTCGAGCAGTGGTCTTGTCGTGGGTTCAAGGCCAGACTGAATTGGCTTGCCGCAGTGTATCTGACCCACGCAAACGTGATTAGGCACCCGAGTTACAGCGAGAGTCGCGGACAACGTATGGGTCCCCTTTATTGACCAATTCGCCTTGGTTCCGTCGGCGTTGAGTTCGCGCAGCTCCGAGCGGAGGTACCTGGAGTTAGGCGTTGTGACGCCGTTTTCAGGGGCCCAGAAGGTCATTGCGCCGTCGGTCTTATCCGTGAAGAAGTAGTCGTCTTGGAATCCGTTAGGTCCCACCAGCGCTGCGGAGCCGATAGTAGTGGGCGCTTTGGGTAAACCTACAGGTTCTTGCAGTTCCCAATGAGACAAATCGAAATTGCCGCCTGGGGCAATGTCTGGCTGCAATCGGTTGGGTGCAGCCGCACTATTCGAGTCGCGGCTGTTCCCAACTGCAGTGCTTTCGGTGCTGCGGTTTCGAACGGCTGCTGTGGCAGCCTTGCCGTCACCAGCCGAGATACTTCCCGCGGCACCGGTGTTGAGTGCGGTTCCGCTGCGACCGGCACAGTCAATCAGCAAAATGGCGACAAAACACGTCGAAAGAAGGGGGCGCCGATGAGTGCCCAATGTTACCAACGTTTCCGTGCCGCAACTCCCCAAAGAAAATCACCCCGAGCCTACGCCGGATTCGGCTTCTCTTCGGTGGGTGTCCGGATGACGTCCTCTTCTCGTAGGCTCAAGCTCGGATGGCGGCTTCGTAGGATGAACAGGGCGATGAATCCGACGATGACCGCCCACCAGAGTGTCGCGAATCGAACCAGGATCATGGCGGCGGTGGCCGAGCCGGGTGCGACGCCTCCGATTCTAACCAGTTGTTGCTGGATCATCGTTTCCGCGACACCCAGGCCTCCAGGCACCGGAATTACCGCTCCCGCAAGTGTCGCCGTCGAGTAGAAAAAGACTACTAGCGGAATTGGTGCGTGGATATCGAAACCGAGTAGCAGATAATAAAGGGCAAATCCCTCGAAAGCCCAGGCAATTACGCTGAGAAAGCTAGGCCACAGCAGGGCGCCCGGGCTCGCTAATATTCGGAGGCTGTCGACGGCCTCTCGGGCCTTGGGAGCCAGTTTTTGCAGGCGCTCGGGGCCGCGTTCCATCCATCCGACAATTGCCATCAGCGGGCGTTGCCACAGCACGAGGGCCAGGCCAATAATTACAAAAACGGTTCCGACGACTGCCCAGCCGAGGCCGCCGGAGAAGCCCAGGGATCCCAATATGATTAGGATGATGACACCGACTAGATCGGTAAGTCGCTCAGCGAACACGATGGGAGCCGTGCGCGCAACGGAGATGTCATAAGTACGCGCCATGACGGCGCTCTTGAAGATTTCGCCCACTTTGCCAGGGGTGACGGTGAGAACGAACCCGGAAAGGAATATGAGAGCGCTATCGAATTTGGGGATGCCGCGAATCCCCAGGCGCGCGAGGTAATATTCCCACTTGAGAATTCTCAGCCCATAGTTGGACGTGGCCATGGCAAGCGCTACGGCAAAGGCACTCCAATGAAAGATGGCTAGGCTTGCCTGTATCTTGTGGTAGCCGGTGACGGCTACGATTACGCCGTACAGCACCACGCCGAGCAGCATGGCAAAGACAACACGCTTAAGAAATCCTGTCATAGACTTTCAATCCGATTCGACTTGGGCGCCACACCAGTCAAGGTCAAGCTCGCCCACGATTGTCGATTAGCCGGTCAGCAAGGTTCAGGCAAGTGCCGGTGGCGCGAGTCACCGACTTTTCAGTTTTGTGGACCGATCCTGTTGATTCTCGTCGCCATGAGGCCGCCCAAAAAAACGTGCTATTGTGCCGGCCCCGTGGAAAAGGCTTCAGACTCCTTACCGTCGCCCGTGGACGAGCTGGCTCTGGTTGAACAATGTGCAATTGCCTGCCGAGACCTCAAAGAGCAATTATCACAAGCGATTATTGGCCAGACATCGGTCATCGATCTGATGCTGATCACGTTGTTGGCTAGGGGCCACGCGTTGCTCGTCGGGGTCCCAGGTCTTGCAAAGACGCTCTTGGTTTCGAGTTTAGCCCGCGCGCTCGGGTTGTCGTTCGGTCGCATTCAATTCACGCCCGACCTGCTGCCCGCAGATATTACAGGCACTGACGTGCTCAACGAGGTGGACGCCGGAGGCGGCCGAATCAAACGAGAAGTGGCGTTCATGCGGGGACCGATTTTCGAGAACCTCGTGCTAGCCGACGAAATCAATCGTACGCCGCCGAAGACTCAGGCGGCGCTCCTGCAGGCGATGCAAGAGCGTCAAGTTACGGTGGGTGGCAATACGCATCCCTTGCCAAACCCATTTCAAGTGTTTGCAACTCGCAATCCAATTGAGCAAGAGGGAACATATCCGCTTCCCGAGGCACAACTCGACAGATTCTTGCTTGAGGTCCACGTCGAGTATCCTTCGGCAACGGAAGAGGTCGAGATCGCTCGCCGGACTACATCGGGCGCAGTGCCGGAAATACGCCGCGTCGTATCCGCACAGGGCGTCCTCGACTTCGGGCGACTTGTACCGCGCATTCCTGTCACACAAGAGGCCGTCGATCTTGCGGTGCGCATCACCCGGGCCACGCGTCCTCAGGATCGCGACGTGCTGCCTGAGGTGGCTCGTTATGTGCGATTCGGCGCGGGTCCAAGAGGGAGTCAATCGCTCGTGCTGGCCGCTAAAGCTAAGGCCGCAGCGCAGGGTCAGCCGGCGGCTGACGTTGACGATATCGTCAGTCTCGTGGTGCCCGCGCTACGCCACCGCTTGGTACTGGGGTATCGTGCCGAAGCGGACGGCGTACGCGACTCGGATATTCTAAAAATAGTCGGCAAGCGTTTCGGCGTGTCCTGGCAGGAAAGTTAAGATAGATTTAGCGTAATGGAACGTGAGCCCCTCAAGCTTGAAGTCAAACGGTTGCTGATATCGGAACTCGATCTTCGAGGAAAAACCGAAGCGGATATCGCGGATGATGCGCCGTTGTTCGGTGAAGGATTGGGACTCGATTCATTGGATGCTCTTCAGCTCGCCGCAGCCCTGGAGGAACGTTTTGGAATCAATATTCCGGAAGGCGACGCAGCCAGAGAAATCTTCGCGTCGGTAAACGCTATAACGACGCATATTCTCAGTGTCTCCGCTGACCATGCGTAAGACGCGATCGCGCGTGGCCGTGACTGGGCTCGGCGCTGTAACGGCATTGGGCCAGGATATTACGGAGTCCTTCTCGAAATTGGTGGCAGGCGTACGCGCCTTCGGAGATATCAGCGAATTCGATGTATCCAGTTGCCGAATACGCACGGCTGCAGAAATCAAGAATTTTCGCGTTTCGGACGTCGCGCCTGCCGGACGCGCTGCTATGCATTCGCGCGCGGATGCACTTGCTATCACAGCGGCTGACGCTGCGGTGCGTCAGGCATGTGTTGGGGAGCAGGACCTGTACCTGGCAGTTGGCGGTACCGGTGGTGGCATGCGGGAGGCGGAGCCCGTCCTGATGGCGAACGCGTCTTCCAACATGGATGCCAGGCTTGCGCAGAAGCTCTTTTCGTACCCGCTATTCAGTTCAGCGAAGCGAATTGCAGAAGTCATTCCCGGGGTTCGGCACGCGGCAACCTTCTGCTCCGCATGCTCGAGCAGTGCGACGGCGATTGCCCAGGCAGCAACTTGGGTGGCGACGGGCCGTTGCAATTGCGCGCTTGCTGGCGGGACTGACTCATTGTCGCTATTGACTCTTACGGGTTTTGCGGCCCTGGGTGCCATGTCGAGCGAGCCCTGTCGTCCTTTCGACGAGTCTCGCAGTGGAATGTCGTTGGGTGAAGGGGCAGCCTTCATCGTGCTGGAGAATGAGGCGGAGGCTTTGAAACGGGGGGCCACCATACTAGCGTGGCTCGATGGCTGGAGCCTTGGTGCCGAGGCGCATCACATTACGCACCCCGAGCCAGGCGGTGCACGGGCGGCCCAATTGATAGTCTCGGCGGTTCGCCACGCGGGCCTCGAGCTTGATGACATTGGCTACTTCAACGCGCATGGAACAGGAACCCTCCCGAATGATTCAATGGAAGCGTGCGCGATTCGGATCGCGTTTGCCGAGCGGAGTGACAACGTCGCTGTTTCAACCGCAAAAGGACAGCTCGGCCACACGTTGGGAGCGTCGGGCGCAATCGAGGCCGCGATTACGATTCTTGCACTAGGCGCAGGCCGCTTGCCTCCGACAATGGGCCTTACCGCGCCTGCGGAAGATACGCGGCTCAATCACATCATGGGTGAGTCCATAGCCTCGAGATGCCGTCACGCTCTCACTAGTTCCTTCGGGTTTGGCGGTTTGGGTGCTGTTTTGGCTTTCTCCCACGTGGACACGGCTAACCGAATCCCGAATAGTCTCGAAGATAAGCTGGTTATCACGGGGACGTCAGAACTCCCGGTTTCAAAGGATCAGGATCGAGCACTGAGCTTTGACCCGATTGCCGAGCTCGACCCTGATAAGTCGCGGCGCTTCGACCGTGTCACGGCATTGACGTGCACCGGTGTAAAACAGGCACTCCACAGCGGCGAGCTCGCAGCCTCGAGCGTGGGAATGATAGTGGGCAATGCACTCGGCAACGTCGAGCGTTTGCATGCCTATCTCTCGCGCCTGCACACGAAAGGACTGCGCGGCATTCCCCCAGCGGAATTTCCCCATTTGGTACCTTCGGCAATTGCGGGCAATGCTTCCATTTACCTGGGAATAAAGGGTCCCGTTACGACTGTTTCCGACGATGGGTTATGTAGTGACGCGGCGTTGGATCTTGCTTGCTGCTGTCTGCAACTGGGCCTAGCCGAAGCGATGGTCGCCGGTGTGGTTGAATCACCGGATACCGGAATCGAACGTATT
>PMCK01000193.1 GCA_003154095.1 Myxococcales bacterium
ATGCGGCCAAGGCCCGTGACCACGCCATCTGCTGGCAAGTCTTCCGCTACGGCATTGGCGAGCAAACCATCCTCGGTAAAACTGCCTGCGTCGAGCAGTCGCCGGAGGCGTTCGCGGGCAAACAGCTTCCCTTGTGCGGTATTCTTGTCGTGATACTTGGGCTGACCGCCTGAGTGTACCTGGTGCAGTAGTAAATCCAGATCTTGCGTTTTCATGTCGGCGCCAGCAGCTTCTCGACGAGCTTCTCCATTTTGTTCAATTGTTGCGACGAGTACCCTAGGGTTACGGCGCGAACCACGCCATCGCCATCAACCACGAGAACCAAGGGTACTGCGAAGGCATCAAACGCCCGAACCACGCGTTCCCCGGGGTCGGCAAGCACACGATATTGCATGTGAAAACGCGGTGCAGACTGGGCGATCTGCGGGACTGAACCCGGCGCGATCCCAATTACTACAAGGCGCTCACCAAAACGCGTTTGCCAGCGGTTGAGCTCCGGGCTTATCAAATGGCAGACACCACACCAAGGGGCCCAGAAGTCGAGCACAACGATTCGACCTCGTAGTGTTGACCAGGATGGGGCAACCTCGCCGGCAAGCGACACTAGACCGTCTAGCGGCGGGGCAGGCAGGTCGAGGAATGTTCTCTCGAGCACCCCATTTTCGTCCGGCGAGCTTTCGATTTTCAGATCGAAAGACCTTGCCTCTGAGCCTCGTGAGCCCACCAATGATAGGCGCGTGCCAGGCCGCTGACTTCGAATCAACTTTACGAAGTCCTCAGGATTATCGATCACGTGGCCCTCGGCACTCATCAAGTGATCCCCAGCACGAATCCCTCCAGCTGCGGCAGGCGACCGAGGAATCGTGCTCGTGACCAGCACCCCACCCTTGGGAAGCGCCTCGACACGAATGCCAATCCAACCGCGATTGGCATTCGCACCGACTGGCCCCTGTTGAAAATCCGATTGGCGGCCGAATGCGCCCGTGGTCGTTGGACTATTGGAAGCACAGGCAAGCTCGATTGTCGCACACAAGATCGTTGCGTACTTGCCTCGGCGCCAATGAAACTTGCGAGACACGGGTAGCATCCTTCGACATCGTGGTACCATGGAGCTCTGTCCCCGCGAACGCTCCTTGTCCCGGCACTGTGGCTTTGCTCCTGCGCAGCAAGGCCAATTGACCCATGGCCCGGTCGTTCGACCGCTCCAGCTGCTGACTTGAAGCAAGTCGCTAAGCCACATGCCTTTCGCGAACGCTGGGAGGCCTACGACCAACTGGGAAAGCTGGCTTTGGCTCGTCAAGATGCTGTTTCATCGCAAAATCACGAGCCATTTCAGTGGAACATGCTCGTTCGCATCACTCCGAGCGCACAACAAACCTATTTGAATTGGCATCGAGGTAACGTGATGCCAATCGATGTCTGGCTCGTAGCGGAACACCGTTCACGCAGTGGTTCCGCACAAGGTCCGTATTACTTCGCCCACAAGACGGCGACTGGCTGGAACTTTGGGGCGGCCACCGCAGACGGCTGGCTTTTGCCCGCAACTAGCGCCTGTGTTGCCTGCCATTCGGAGGCACCGGCCGACAATCTCTTTGGATTCGTTCCCGAGGCTCCGGCGTTACCAGAGACAAAACGACCCGACGGTGGTTAACCGCCGGGCCGTCGAAGGAGAACGGAACGGTATCGAGCAAGAAATCCAAGCAAGCCAACAACAACGAGTGGGCCAACAAGCCAGTGCACGAGATAAGTTATGTAAGTTAGGACTAAGTAAGTTGAAGCAACCAGTCCTTTGCGAACCTCATGCCAGCCCGTGACTGTGCTGAATTAGGGTTTCTGCATTCCAGTTACAGGGTTTCCCGAGGAGTGTTATTCACGCATTCTTCGAAAGTTATCGGGGTAATTCATTTCCACAGGGGATGCCCAGTGCGAACTGCGCCACTCGTGACCAGCCGACAACTGTGGTGCCGCTGTCACGCCTTGGCTCAGGTTACGAAATGATTTCACACCCCCTGTTGCTGTCACCGTTGCGGACACAGTGCTCGCCGAACGCTCGGACGGTGCAGCCTCAACGGACGTGCTTTTCGCTTGGAGTGTATACCCACCGTGCTAATCATTGGCCCCTTTAGCGCTCGTAGCTCAGCTGGATAGAGCGTCGGTCTACGGAACCGAAAGTCAGAGGTTCGAATCCTCTCGAGCGCGCTGAAATTCACGGGAATATCAAAGGCTTGGAACTGAGAAGTTTTGGAGCATCCTGAGTCGAATTCCATCCGACATCAAAGTTTCGCAATCCTTAGCTAGGTTCTTGTTACACCCAGCCTCGCAACTCAGCTTTGCGCGGTGTATCGCGTGATTTCCGCGCCGAAAGTCACGGATTGGCGACCAACACGGGACCGTTCCTGGTCAGGGCTGCTTATGACGCATCTCCCCGTTGGCTTCGAGATCGCTTCGATACCTTCCGCTTCTGCAGTGGCGGTAGCTCCTTCAACACGGCAGGGTCAACAATCTCGAGCACCGCACGCGGATCGACTTTTCGTCGATATCGAACCACGCATGCGTCGATCTCCAGGTGGTCATCGGCACAACGGCGCTCTTCGTCGATGCATACGATCAAGCGTTCGACGCGCGCTGCCTTCATCATCGACAGCTTTCTCCGCACGTAGTCAGCTGTCCAATAGCCGACGATCTCGAGCAGCCAACACTCCCCCGTGATGCGATGTCGGAGTTCGAAGTCGGGGAAGATGAACGCGCCATCAACCGCGATAGCTTGGGGCTCACGGACGATATCCCACTCACGTGCCAGCTTTCCGAACTCGCGCGCAAAACGCTCTTCCACCTTGCTATCGAACGGCGTGAGCTCTCGCGCAGGAGCGACGGGATCGCCCGAACAGAGAACGAGGCGTCCGACGCTGGTGCCGATACCAAGTACGCAGTCCGCCTCCAGACGATAGGAATCGCACCAGGCGAGGCGCGGCACCAACGACGATAGTGCGCGACCGTATATGCGCGTGTGCCGGAAGAGCGCGTAGGGGCCCGAGACTTCGAGTATGATCTCGTCTTTCGCCTTCCCAGGTGCAGCGTGACACAACAAACCCATCAGCCTCACGTGACGCACGACGGCACGCACCTGTCCTCGAGCCACGATACGTACGCGCAAAGCCCTCGCAAGAAGTGAAGCGATGACGGCGGCGTTGCACGCCAGCGCGAGATCGGCGGGCGCCACCGGCGCGGAGAGGGGCATCAGCGTGCGCTCGTCCGGAAGATCTGCAAACAGCCCCTCCATCGCGGCCTGCGGCGACATGTCGAGCAGCGCGGCCGTTTGGGCGAGGACCTTTGCTCGATCAGGCTCCATCGCGGCCTGATGAAAGACCAACGAGCGGATCTTCCGTGGGGGCACCGAACACACGTCTTCGTCCCGTGACAGGCGATCGAGCACACCCCAAGCGACATTGAGCTTCCTTTGCGGCGCAACTGTTGACAGTGGTTCGCGAATTCGGACCTTCCACTCCCTTCGCTTCCGTCCGACGAATCGCTCTCGTTCGTCGAGCAGGGCGCGCAGCCAGGGATGGTCAGCGTCGGTGAAGTATGCGGGTGACATCGTCCGGATAGACGTCAACTCGGACAAACGCTCGAGGCTCATCGGAGCTTCGCGCTTTCGTTCACCGTGAGCACTTCGCGTCGTGAATTGCGGGTGCAAGCGCTCGCCTCCTCTCGTTCGCTTTTCTGACCTCGTGCGTTCCTGCGGCTACGAGTTCATATACGACTGCCCGCTTGTCGGGCGCTGGACGGAGCAGTCGGCCCACGCGTTGAACGTGCTCTCGCTCACCGCTTACGCCACCGACGATAATGCCCACGTCCGCGTCCGGTACGTCGATTCCTTCGTTGAGTACACGCGCGCTCACCAGCGCGCGCAGCTCGCTGCGGCGAAAGGCAGCCAGCGCTTCGTCACGTTCCGCGCGGTCGATGTCGCACGTGATGGGCATCACGAGGTGCGTACGTGCAATGGTGTAAGCCGTCTCATTGTCCGAGGTGAAGATAAGCACGCGACTCGTTCGGTGACGTGCAAGCAGCGCTGCTACTGCCGTGCGCTTGGCCTCAGGGTAGCTGGTCAGTCTGCGACTGTAGCGAAAGGCTGCGAGCGCCGCTTTGCCCTGTTCGGACCGGGAAGCCATGGCCACGAAGTCGCTCCATCGTGCCGTCTTGCTAAACGCACGAAAGGAGTCGAATACGGCGCGGAACCTGGCGACTGCCGCGTCGTAACGGCATTGTTCATCGGCTGTGAGTCGTAAAGTAAGCACTATAGTGTCGAATGCAGCAAGCCACTCGCCGGAAAGATCGCCGATGGTGAGCTCGCAGACTACGGGCCCAATGAGGTCGATGACGCGCTCGAGCACTTCGCCATTTGGGACCGTTGCGGTCAGTCCCAGACGCCTGGGTGCTGCGCAAAGCTCAAGCGCCTCGTCCCGGATCCCGCATCCGAAATGATGCACCTCGTCCACGACAAGGAGGCCAAAGCGATTTCCTAGGCGCACCATATTACGATAGGCGCCTTCGAACGTGGCGACCGTCAACGGTTCGATTCGGTGGTTGCCATCGCCCAGACATCCTACGGGACCTGAGTGATGACGCGCAATTTCCTCGCGCCACTGATGAAGGAGCACACGTGTGGGCACGAGGCACAGGGATGGAACCTGGCAAGCCGCAATCGCCGCGCAGGCAAGCCGAGTTTTCCCGCTGCCCGTGGGAAGCACCACCAATCCCGTTCTTCCCGCGCTATCCCAGGACATCAGAGCCGCGTGTTGGTACGGGCGAAGTTCGGGCACGTGAAAGGTGTCCAAACTGCCAGTCGGAGCAAGAACCTCATCGACATAGTGGGTGGCCATCTGGCGCAGTCCAGTCACGATCTCGCGGTAGCGCAAAGCTGGCGCACGATGGCTTTCAATTCGAGAATCCCAGATCAACCCGGGCAATCGGGCGATGGACGGCGGTGGAGGGAGGCCGCGCAGAACCAATGTGCCGCGGTCGAATGTGAGGTGGAGAGTCACACATGCTGTATCGGTCCAAGCGACGCCCCAGTTGCGAGGAATGGACAGATTCACTTGGCCCACCAAGAGTCTTCTGCTTTAGGCGTGTACGGGTGCGCGTCGAGCCGAACTGAGCGGCGTGCCTCCCGGAAAGGCCGAGGCCCGGTTGACAACTTCCCGGTTCGACGTGCGGCCACAGAGTTTCTTCTGAGCCTTTCTTTCTTGACTCCAGCTGCCGGTTCCCGTCAGCCTGCTTCGCGTGTCGCTATCCGCATGCCGTAGCTCGAGAGTTTCGCATGAAATGGGAACCCGAGCACACGCTGCAGCTCCTGGCCCCCAGAAGGCAGCAAGAGCGCATTCATCGAGTTCCCGCCGCGCGCGGAGACGTTCCCGAACGAAACCAGCCTTGCCCGTGTGGCAGCGGCAAGAAATACAAGAAATGCTGCGGCGACGCGAATTAATTGGTTCTGGGTAGCCAAGAGCAGAATCTCGTTCTAGTAACTTTCTCGTGGCCTATTCATGTCGCATGTCACCAAATACGCCCACGATCCCAGACTCGCCACCGTGACCATCACCGACAACGGCAACGGCGACGTCAAAATCCGAGCAGAAGCGCGGATGCTGGGGCAGCCACACTAGTCGAATAAACGCCTCACGAAGGTTCGAGGATGTTGCGGGTCAACTCACCGCGCCACAGCACTTCTTGCTCTTCTTTCCACTACCGCAAGGACAGGGATCGTTGCGGCCCGCCTTTGGTGTCGCGGTCTGGAGCGCTGGGGCCGGTTGCTGCTGGGCGACCATTCTCGCCAGCGGCGCCCGGCTGTGCAGGAANNACAGGGATCGTTGCGCCCCACTTTTGGTACTTGTCGTCGCACGGGCGACTGCGCCCGCCGGTGCGGGAATACGGACGCCATGAAGTCTTCTTCTTGCTGCATAAGTGTCTGAACTGCTTCGATCTGGCCAGTGTTTTGGAGCTGCTCTTTGAGTCCGGTTACGATGTGGCTACGCAATCGCCTTTCCGTTCCGACCCATTCGAGGGCTTCACGATAGTGAGATTCGGCTTGCTCTGGGTTCCCGATGGCGAGCTCAAGTTCGGCTGCCGCCAATTCGACGCGCGGGTTCTGCGGAAACTCCAGCAGGTTGACCGCGAGCATCGCACGTGCATCCTCCTCGCGATTCGCGCGAAGTAGGAACCACGGCATCCGGACTCGCAGATTGTCTGTGCCAAGGCACGCCTGAACGTGCTCGGCCAAGTCGAGAGCCTCGTCGGGCATGGATGCACTCGATAGTTCGTCTGGCAGATCGCAAAGCCAAGCCCACAGCGGCCCCTTGACGACGTGTTCGACGCCAACGTGCATCGCCAATCGATCACCTTTCGTAATTTCGAATAGGGTACTCGCAAGACGATATTCCGCCGCGAGATCTGCGTCCGTTCGTGAATCCGAGTCATCGCCCCAGGATCGATGCTCGTAGCATTCGATGGCGAACTCGATGCTAGGTACCAATTCCGCTATCCGTTGGCGCTCAGGCTCAGCAAGAGCGACCGAAGACTCGTGACCGTGACAGCAATCCGCGTCGTGTCCGCCCGTTTCGGCTTTATCCGAGTTCTCGTCGTCGATCGGCCATTCGTCGTACTGTGGTGGTGCCTTGCCTACACTTGCGATGATTCGCGGGTACGTCGCGCCTTCGTCGACATCTCCGTAAGNNGGCCGTAAGAGACAACCTTGACGTCATGTCGCAGTTCGTCTCCGAAATCGAAGAGGTAGAGGAATCGCTTGTTCTTGGGCAGACTGAATTGGCCGAAAGTCGTGTCCCAGGCCGATGGACGCGCATCGCTTGGGGAACCCTCGTATCCATACTGCCGATCGAAAGCATTCCCATTCATGTAGAACGCGTAGAGGTGCTCGTTATCGAGCTCGAACGCTTTCTGAATGGCCAAGTGTAGATCGTGAAGCGTTTGGTCCAATCGGATCTCGATGTCTCGCGACACGCCCAAATCGCTCCAGGGAGTGACGCGCAGGGTTACGGTCTGCAACGAGCCTTCGTTGGCCATGGTTACTCCGCCGCCGCACTTCCTTGTAGAAATTGAGGAATAAGCCAATGGCTTGCAACCCCCAAAAGCAATCAACCTCATCATTCAACTTATCTATCGCGATACATGCTGCACATTGATCAATAAACGCCCGTGCCTCTAGTTAGCCGGCTACGTCGCGTCAAGTTGGCGGTGACGGCTTCAGTCTGCCTGCTCGTCCACCGGCAACCAATTCTTGCCGCGTCAGGTTTCGGGGCAAACAGTCCAAGACAGCTTAGCTAGGGTCGAACAGAATATGTCACATTCAATTCACAATATTGGCTAGTGTTCCAGTGGACATCAGCAAATTTTGCATGCAAATATTGCGACGTTTGCCCCATGGCGTAACAGAGCCAACTGCAATCACCCTAATATGCGCGTCGTGTTTGTTACACACTGAAGTGTCGCCACGAGGGTCGCCAGAATCGGGCGCCAGTGCTTGTTCCGATACTCAATACAGGGCTATTCTTACCCAAATAGGCCATTACCAATTTCCTAAGGGCGTTTGTACCGGAGTATATCTACCGTTTCGTCAGTCCGACCTAGGGTAATCCCGGCCTCGTCGGCAACAACTACGTTGAGAGCTCCTCACGATGCGGACTGCAGGTGTTGTCGCGAGGACGTGTGTTACACGAATCGACGTAAGCAGTGTCAATCCCAACGCAAGTAGTGCGCTCTGAAGGATTGGTACAAAATTTGGATCGCGCGGCGTCCGCGACTCGTCCTCGGCTAAATACTGATTGCACAAATCATCACATGAAGTGAAAATACTATCCAACTTGGTGTTGAGACTTTCCGATACTCACCTCTAGCATGGCGCAGGCGAATACTTCGCCATGCTGTCACCTGCCGCCGGAATCACTTCTATGCAACATAGTGAGCCGTTACTTCACGGAGATAACCACACTTGGCAGCTGGGTCCGGAAATTGGGCAAGGGCGGTTCGGTACGGTCGTCTTGGCCACCGACGACACTGGTCACCAAGCGGCACTGAAGTATCTGAAATCCGAGTATGACCAAGACGAATTCGCGGTCAAGCGACTTCTACGGGAATTGACCGCGATGCGCGATCTCCAACATTCAGCTTTCCCAAACGTGCTCGATCAAGGCTTGACTCACGAGCGTGTCCCATTCTTGGCGATGGAACTATTCCAAGCAGAAACGTTGGAAGCGAATCGATTGCGACAAGGCGGACGGTTGACTATCGATTTTGTTTTGACAATCGCGGAACAGGTGTTGGTCGCGCTTGAATACGCACACGGACTCGGATGGCTCCACCGAGATATTAGCCCTCGAAATCTGCTCATAACATCATCGAACGAGCTAAAGGTTCTTGATCTTGGTGTCTGCCGCGCCATCGAGTTATCCGGCGTCTTGACTTCGATTACGGGACCTGCGCTGCTTGGAACTCCGGGCTTTATTGCACCTGAGCAGGCGCGAGGAGATTGGGCGCAACTGGATGTGCGCGCAGACTTGTGGTCTCTGGGGGCGACGATCTTCCTCCTCTTCAGTGGTCAACATGTCCACAAAGGCAACCGCGATGAGCAAATGCGCGCCGCGATCACTTTGGCCCCGCGTACTATCCGCGAGGGCGCCAGATCTGCCGGATGGCATCGTGAAGTGGATCGATCGAGCGCTCGCATTTCTCCCACACGAGCGTTGGGCCAGCGCGGCGGAAATGCGGGACGCGTTGCGGAACTTCGTTGGCGACTCCCAGAGTCAACCGAGAATAGCACAATATTCAATGCCAATGGCCGATATCTCTGTAGATTGTCCGACAACAATAGACAGGAGCCCCCTCACTCTTTTGGAGAGTCAGGCAAAGATCGCATTACGATTGGTATACAGTCCTGACCTTTCAACGCCATGTCAAGTGGAGCTGGACACTGCAAGAGTACTTACGCTTGGTCGCGACTCCAAACAAGCCACCTACTGCATCCACGACGATCTCGTATCCCGCCAACATGCTTCCATTCACTGGAATGACGAATCGCGATCGTACCGAATAGTAGACCGCGGCAGTCGAAATGGTCTCGCAATAAATGGAAAGCGCTGCAATACCACGCTACTTCAAGTCGGCGACGTAATCCGCCTGGGAATGTCGTTGCTAGTGGTAGTCGACGAGTCCAATCGCACTGCGTTTGCTCAGGCAAAGTCGGCGTTGTATCGCAATTCGGGACACGTACTATTGACTGGTGAACCCGGGGTTGGAAAAGAGCATCTGGCCCAACAAATCCACCGACACTCACGTCGGCGTGGCAAATTCATAGCAGTCGACTGTGCTGCGCTGAATCACGACACAGCCGTTCGAGAGCTATTCGGCATTGAACGAGCCGATCAGAGCGATTCCAACGCGTCCAACACGGGCCTTCTCGGTGCCGCCGAGCACGGAACCTTGTTTCTGAATGAGGTAGCGGATCTGCCCAATCCAATTCAAGTGCTTCTGTCGCGCGTGATGCGGCGTAACAGGATGAGACCGGTAGGAACTGTCACGGAACAAGAAACAGACGTGCGGATCGTTGCCAGCACAACAGTTCCGCTTGATAGGGTGACTTCGAGAGGAATGTTTCGGCTCGACCTCTATGCTCGGCTAACGGACATTCAGATCCATATTCCAGCGATACGCGAGCGCCGTCAGGACATATTGGAAATTCTTGCGAATCTGGCTGTATCCGAAGGATTGAAACTGCGCGTAGATGCTGATGCCGCGGAAGCCTTGCTCTTAGGTGCATGGCCCCTCAACGTCTGCGGTTTGCGGCAGGTAGTTGCTCGAATCACTAGCAGGAAGTCCGGCGTCCTTGACCTGGCGACACTGCGAAAAATCGAGCCAGCACTGGCGACCGAGCTGAAATCGCGCAGGAATTCCCCGACCCGCTCGAGTGTCAAATTGCCCAATGCCCACAAGACGTTGCGTGAACGTTCGTCACTTGAGCAGTTGCTCGCTGAGCATCACGGGAACGTAGCCAAGGTGGCAAAAGACTTGGGTACAACGCGCGCCCAAATATATCGTTGGATGAGCCGACTTGGAATTGATGTTGACTCGCTGCGCGGAATTGGGTGACGAATCCACTCTGGTACGGTTGATGCCGTGCCTCGATCTACCAAACGAGACTCTTGTGGTTCGACCTGTTATTGGTGTGCTTTCGGCAGACGTGCGT
>PMCK01000275.1 GCA_003154095.1 Myxococcales bacterium
AAGAAAGTTACCAGCATAACCCCAGAGGATGAACATCGCGTCCTGAATTGGATTAATACCAACGAATACAAGGAAAAGAATTTTGCGCGTCAGGCATTGGTCGTTAACCCGGCTCACGCATGCCAGCCGCTCGGCGCAGAACTAGCCGTTCACGGCTTCGCCGACACGTTGCCATTCGTCCATGGGGCACAGGGTTGTGCTTCCTATTACCGGTCAACGCTGAACCGTCATTTCCGCGAGCCAGCCCCAGCCGTTTCTGACTCGATGACAGAGGATGGAGCCGTATTCGGAGGCCAGAACAATCTGCACGAAGGGCTAGAGAATGCTTACGCGCTCTATAAGCCCAAAATGATTGCGATATTCACGTCTTGCATGCCAGAAATCATTGGAGACG
The DNA here is from genome assembly GCA_003154095.1 of Myxococcales bacterium. Classification (GTDB taxonomy): domain Bacteria; phylum Myxococcota_A; class Polyangia; order Polyangiales; family Polyangiaceae; genus FEN-1139. The sequence goes on from PMCK01000275.1 coordinate 395, forward strand.
ACCTCACGGCATTCATCAAGAACGCGCGGCAAAAGGGCCATATTCCTAACGATTTTCCGATCGCGTATGCCAACACCCCCTCGTTCAACGGCTCACATGTGAACGGGTATGATTCCATGTTGCAGGCGATTCTGGAGACCGTGACAGCGGACAAGGCCATCGAGGGCCGGTGTACGGGCAAACTTAACTTCATTGCAGGCTTTGATACCAACACGTCTAACTACCGAGAGTATAAGCGAATCTTCGAGGAATTTGGGATTGCCTATACATTTCTCGCGGACATCTCGGAAACGTTCGACTCGCCCAACGACGGCCACTATCGCATCTATGCTGGTGGTACACCGCTCGGGGAGGCTGCGGATTCCATCAATGGAAAGGCCACCCTGAGTGTCGCGCCTTTCGCGACCACGAAGACCTTCACCTGGATCAAGGAGCAGTATTCGGGCACTCATAATACAATACCGGTACCAATGGGTATCGGCAAGACCGATGCATTCCTATTGAAGCTGTCCGAGCTCTTCGACAAACCTGTGCCCGCTTCTCTCAAGGCCGAGCGAGGAAGGGCCGTGGACGCCATGACGGACGCTCAGCAATATATGCATGGTAAGAAATTCGCAATCTACGGCGACCCTGACTTGCTCCTAGGCTATGTGTCGTTTTTGCTCGAGATGGGAGCAACCCCTTATCACATACTTTGCTCAAAGGGGTCGAAGAAGCTCGATCGTGAAATTCGTTCATTGCTGGAAGCTTCGCCGTACGGCGCGCAAGGAAAAACTTACATGAACCGGGATCTCTGGCACTTGAGATCACTCATTATGACTGACCCGGTCGATGCCATCATCGGCGATACTCACGGAAAATTTGCTGCACGCGACGCCAAGATCCCACTATTTCGTTTTGGATTCCCAGTGTTCGACCGCGTCAATTTGCATCGCAGCCCCATTATTGGCTACCAAGGTGTCATTCGCATGGTGACAGACATTTGCAACAAGTTCATCGACATTACCGATGAGACCTGTGACGACCGACATTTCGAAATGATGCGGTAAGAAAGGGCAAAGAAATGAAAGTTGCATTCGCCAGTAGCGACGGCATGAAGATTGACCTTCATTTTGGGACGGCTAGCGCATTTCACTTGTGGGAAATTGGGGTCGAGACAGCCTGCTACCTGGGAGTGATCGAAGCCGGCAACGTGGACGACGAAAGAGAAGACAAGATCGTGGCACGCGCGGATGCGCTGCAAGATTGCGCCATAGTGTATTCGCTGCAGATTGGTGGCCCGGCGGCAGCCAAGTTAGTGGCACGCCATGTACACCCCATGAAGACGGGCAAGGAGCTGCCGATCAGGCAAGTCATCGCTGACCTTCGACGAGTGCTAATTGGCCGTCCACCTCCCTGGCTGAGGAAGGCTTTAGGTCATGCAGCGCCCCAATTGAACGAGGTTCAAGAAGCAGAGCCATGAGCCGGCGTAAGCATTAGGACTTCTCGCTCCTTTCTAATAGGTCATCGGGTATTTCAAAACGGAGTTATGAATATGGGCTATATTACCGGACTAACTCGCGGCAAACAAGAATGGACACCGCGATTTGTGCGTTCAGTTGACGACGGCAAATGCATCGGTTGCGGTCGGTGCATGAAGATTTGTGCACATGGCGTGCTCGCGCCCAAAGAAGTGGACGAAGAAGAGTCGGCCAAGATGTTTTGCAGCATTGCCAATGCGGACAACTGCATAGGTTGCGAGGCTTGCGGCCGGACTTGCAACAAGAAGGCATTTAGCTTCGAGCCTCTGCATGCATAGCCGAGGCGGAAAGGCCTAGTTCCAATGCTCGCGGAACGCATAGCTGAAATCGACTGTGTAGAGGATTTGTTCAACCTATTCAAACTCGACTTCGATAAGCATGCCGTAAAAGTATATCGACTGCACATACTCAAGTATTTCGGGCAAATGATCGGGGATATCGAGGCGCGCAGACCACCACCCAGCGAGGAGGACCGGGCCATACTTTACGCATCGGCATTGCTGCAATCGCACGATCGGTACGCGCTTGGGGAATGCAGTTGTGAACCCTCGGTATTTCCCGGAGTGAGGCAAGTTCTGGTGCCACTAGGGCTCAAGAAGCGAGAAGTCTAACGAGCCCAGCAGCTCAAGTTACACGGTTCATTCGAACTGAAACCTGCACGTTGGCGTCCAGAAACAGCTTCGCTCGTAGATAATTGGTGAGAGTACGCAAAGGGCCAAGAATAGTGGCATTCGAATTGCTGAAAGATCGCCGGTCACAAGTAGTTCGCTCTCAGCGAAATGAAGTCGCTTCCGTCGACTGCAACAAGGCGAGTGTTGCCGGGTCGGTCAGTCAAAGGGCCTGCACGTTTTGTGGCTCGCGTGTCGTTCTTTACCCTATTGCAGATGCTCTGCACCTCGTTCACGGCCCTGTGGGTTGTGCAGCTTACACTTGGGATATTCGGGGAGCGCTTTCATCAGGACCCGAGTTACATCGCATTAGCTGCTCAACGGATTTACGAGAAAAGGATGTGGTTTTCGGGGGCGAACGTCAGCTGGAAACATCCTTGCGCCAACTGATTTCGAAGTATTCACCGAAGGCAGCTTTTGTCTATGGCACTTGCGTGATTGGGGTTATCGGCGACGACGTGGCCGCAGTCTGTCGTCGGGTCGAACAGGACGTCGGTATACCCGTGATCCCAGTGTTGGCAGAGGGTTTTTGCGGCACCAAACGCGACGGCTACAATGCGGCAACTCGCGCCTTGCTGACGCTGATTGGTCGCGGTGACACCTCGAGCATTGGCAAGTATTCGGTCAACCTGATGGGGGACTTCAACGTCGCTGGAGAGAGTTGGATCATTAAGAAATACTTTGAAAAAGTGGGGATCGATGTGGTATCCGTGTTAACGGGTGACGGCCGTGTCGATGACATCAGTCGAGCTCACGGTGCCAAACTCAACGTCGTTCAATGCGCCGGCTCGATGACACCTCTAGCTCAGGGCATGCGGGAGCGCTACGGAATCCCGTATATACGGGTGTCGTTCTTCGGCGTCGAAGATACCAGTGATGCACTCTACCGTACCGCAAAGTTCTTTGGGTCGCCGACTATCTTGAGCAGTACGCAAGCGCTGGTTACCGAAGAATTGTCGCGAGTTCTGCCCGAACTTCGGTCAATTAGGTGCAAATTACAAGGCAAACGCGCCGGTCTGTACGTTGGTGGAGCATTCAAGGCATTTTCTTTGGTGCGCGCTCTGCGGCAACTGGGTGTTTCAGTAGTGGTTGCGGGAACACAAACGGGCAATCAAGAAGAGTATGCCGAACTTCAGGCCGTATGCGACGAGAATACGATTATCGTCGATGATACAAACCCGCTCGAATTGGCAGCTTTTCTGGTCGAAAAGGACGTCGACGTGTTTATCGGTGGCGTCAAAGAACGGCCTGTCGCGTATAAGTTGGGCATTGGATTTTGCGATCACAATCATGAGCGCAAGGTCGCACTGGCTGGTTACGCGGGGGCCGTTGCATTTGCCCGCGAAATACACGCCACCGCCACCAGTCCAATTTGGAGCTTGATGCCCCGACGATCGCGGCCGGAACGGGCGCGCATTGGAAAGGCAACGCCGTGACCACCGTCAACACCGCTGCGGTGCAAGAGGACTCCGTCGTTCGCCCGATACACAACCCGCAGGCGACCGTCAACCCGTGCACACTTTGCGCACCACTCGGAGCGGCCTTGGCAACTACCGGAATTCAGGGGGCCATATCGCTATTACACGGCGCTCAAGGCTGTGCGACGTATATTCGTCGCTACCTTATCAGTCATTTTCGCGAGCCAGTTGACGTGGCATCAAGCAGTTTCGGTGAATCTCAAACGGTCTTTGGCGGTGAAGATAACTTGAGTCGGGCCCTCGATAATATCGAGCAACAGTACCACCCCGACATTGTAACGGTCGCGACGACATGTGTCGCCGAGACAGTCGGTGAGGATGTTCCAATGTTGCTCAAGCGCTACAATTCCCGGCGCAACAAGGCGCTCCCCGTCGTGTACGCGGCAACTCCCAGCTACAAGGATGGCCATGTCGAAGGCTTTCATTCGATGGTGCATGGCATCGTGCAGAGCCTGGCAACGAATACCGGGGCACCGAGGCGCGCTGTAAATGTACTTCCACCGCTGATATCTCCGGCCGACCTACGTCATCTACGGGAAATTGTGCAGGGATTTGGGGTGAAAGCAACCTTGGTTCCGGATTATTCCGACACACTGGATGGTGTCATTTTGGATGAGTACCGGGCCATGCCGGAGGGCGGAACGCCATTAGACGATATTTCGTCGATGCCTCAGTCACTGACCACCATCGACTTGACGATGACTGGAAAGGCACCTCGCGCAAGTGACGTCCTAGCAAGACGCGGTGCGCAGATCCACCTGCTCGGGCTACCCGTTGGTATCCGGGCCACCGACGCTTTTGTCGAGCACCTGACGCAAATGACCGGTGTGGCACGTCCCCAGTGGTTGGCCCAGGAACGTGGACGACTCTTGGACGGGTATGCAGACGGACACAAATATGTTTTCGGAAAGCGAGTCGGACTCTATGGCGATCCAGAATGGGTGGCTTCTCTGGCTACATTCCTTTTCGAAATTGGCGCCCGCCCAGTCGTTTGCGCAACTGGAGCGCGCAATCGAGCTCTCACAAAAGCTTTGGAGCAACTGCCCCCCGGTTCAGTAGACGAAGTACTCGACGACACTGATTTCGTAAGGTTCGAAGTGGCCTGCCGACGCACTAACCCTGAGCTGCTCATCGGCAACAGCAAGGGCTACGGAATCGCCCGTAACCTGGGCATTCCATTGCTAAGACTGGGTTTTCCGATACACGACAGGATCGGTGCCGGCCGAATTCAGGTGTTGGGTTACCGGGGCAGCACGTGGCTCTTTGATTCGATCGTGAACCTGCTTCTGGAGCGCAAGCAAAATGCATCTGACGTCGGGTATTCGTACCTATAGTGCGCCAAAGTCTGGACGACTCGCAAAGTGTATGCCCCTGGCAGTTGTGAATCTGGAGGAAGTGCGAAAGCGTGCGTACGCCTCATTATTGGGGGTAGCGATTGGCGACGCGCTAGGAGCGACTGTCGAATTCATGACCGCTTCGGAAATCAAACAAACTTATGGCGTACTGCGCGATATTCGTGGTGGTGGATGGTTGCGACTGGCGCCCGGACAAGTTACTGATGACACACAGATGACGCTGTGTGTAGCTCGGTCGATTCGCGAAAGTGGCTTTGCGCCACGCGATATTGCCAATCGTTTTGCGGACTGGCTTCGTTCGCGACCCTTGGACGTCGGCAACACCTGCCGCCGCGGAATTCGTCGCTACATACATTTCGACTCATTGTCGGGACCGCCTTGTGACGACGATGCGGGTAACGGAGCGGTGATGCGGATGGCGCCGGTAGCGATTGCCTCCCTGGCCGACGCAAGCTTACTGAAAACTTGGGCCGTCGAGCAGGCCCATATTACACACAATCATCCGCTGTCCGACGCGGCGTGTATCCATGTTGGTAGCATTTTGCATTTGGCGTTGCTCGGCCGGTCGCGAGAAAGCATGCGCCAATACATCCAGCGTGCAATCAACCAAGTTCCAGCTTTTGGCTATTTGAACTACCGCGGTCTGTGTACCGCCTTCGTCGCTGATACTATGCAGACGGTCTTATACCATTTCTTCCGGGCGCGGAGTTTTGAAGATTGTGTGGTAAATACCGTGAATCAGGGGGGCGACGCTGACACCGCCGGAGCGATTGTTGGAGCAATTGCTGGGGCCTACTACGGCTTGGAAGAAATTCCACAGCGTTGGATCAAGAAATTGGACCGACATCTCGTGAACGAACTATTGAACTTGTCTCATGCTCTGGTAAGTCAATCGCCACTAGGACGAGTCGCACCTACCGGATGTTTCTGACTTGTTTCAATAGTAACAGGAGAAGTTCTATGGAGATCAGTGCGCGAAATCAGATTAAGGGTTCAATCGTTTCTATAAAGCATGGCGCTGTAATGGCAGAAGTCGTGGTCGAATTCGACAGTCACCAAATTACATCCACGATTACCATGGGGGCATTAGAGCGTCTCGGCCTGAGCGTTGGGGATCGTGTTACTGCAATCATAAAAGCGTCCGATGTGATAATTGGGAAATAATCACGAAGAGGGCCGGCGCGGCATATAGTTGACGAATGACTGATGCGGATCCGTTAGACTCTCGACCCCAGAACGGCACGCTAACCATTCGCGTCGCAAATTTGCATTCAACCGAAGACGCTCACAGCGTTATCCGCCTCTTGGACGAATATGCCTGCGACCCGATGGGCCGCGGCAAATTACTCGACTTTGCAGCGAAAGAACGCGTGATTACCGATTTGACCAAACACCCTTCGGTAATCGTCTACTTGGCTGATACTGGTGTCATGGTCGTTGGTCTGGCTATCTGCTTTCTTCAGTACTCGACCTTTGGGGCATTTCATTTATTGAACATTCACGACTTCGTTGTATCCGCATCGGCGCGCCAGCGCGGAATTGGCCGCGCACTTTTACGCGAGATTTGCGAAGATGCCAGGAATCGCGGGTGCCAAAAAGTCACACTCGAAGTTCGAGATGATAATGTTGCGGCTCAGCGGCTCTATCGGAGAGAGGACTTCGGCGAATGTGAGCCGCCCATGCTATTTTGGCAGCGTCAATTGTGACGGCGACTGGGTATGACCCGCTCCCGCAGATTGCGCGCAAACTGCATCCCCTGCACCGCGTCGGCACCAGTGCGACTTGGTAAACGCAGGAGCTGATTTTCACGTTCGGTGCGAGAGCAAACGCCATGGCCCGGAACGACTAGTTACCGAAAGTGTAATTCAACGCCGAGCCCGAAGCGTGCCGCAATAAGGGGTGGTTGAAAGATGGTTTTCGGTTGGCCTTGATCACCCTGGACGTAATACCCAAACTCTGGCCGGTTCAGTGGGACCAAGACATCCAAATCCAAGCGGAGCGCTAAAGCGTCGGTAAGATTCAGGATTCCAAGAACCCCAGCTTTAGCCGAAACGGGCCACCGATACACAGTGCGCGAATCCTTCAGATCGCCACTCCCGGTGCCGGACAGGCGCGCCAGCTCGAGTCCCGCGCAGGGGCTGAGGGCGAACGGAGTCGGGGACCAGGCCGTCAGACAGAGCGTGGCGCTTCCGGCAAGCTTGCCAAACTCACCCGCGGCGCCAGGATTCGGGGGACGGTTTAAGACTTTGCTCTTCGGCGACCACCAACCAAACGATGCCTCTGCACGCCAAGGGCCATAAAGCAGTCCCAGCGAACCGCCGACCACTTCGGTAAACGAGGGAAGCGAACCGGAATCGCCGGCAACCCAGGCTGCAATGAGTCCCGAGGCAGGCCAACGCGCTGCTCTGGCAGAAGGAATTGCTGGCCCGATGAAACCCCTATTTTGATTTTGGTTCGTTGTCTCACGCGCAGCCGGGTTACGTTGCAAATTCGAAGTGGGCGGCGGTGCGGGCGGAAGGGTTGAACTCGACGCTGGAACGGAATTGGCGGGGTTGGCAATCGGCGGCGCGGCGGATTCGCTGGTCCCCTCGATGGGGCGAGCATGGATCGCCGCGGTTTCCGGATCGATCAGCATCGCGATAATGAGGCTCGTTGCGTCGACCAATGCCGAGCAAGAGTGTGCCGTGATGGTACGTTCACTCTGCCCGGCACTGCTCTCGGTCCGAATCGACACGCGCCAGGTTTCTGCTTCGAGCCGCGCGACACTGGCATCGACGCGAACTCGGATACTGGGCGCTTGGCTCCCCTCGAGATCGCGACGCAGCTCCTGGTCAAGAGCAACGCGATCGGGACAATCGGGTGGTGCTTCCCATCGAACTCTTACCTCCGACAGCGGATCGGTTAGTCCGGGCTTCGCCCAGGAAATGGCCAGAGCCGCTGCGGCGAAGAGCGAGCCGCAACGATCGCTGACTCTTGCTGTGCGCCCCCGCATCGGCTCACCGGATACGTCTAATTGCCTCCTGCTACCTTTCACCCGATTGGACACCCAACTCGACTTCAATAGCAGTTGGCATACCCCGCTGCCAAGCGGCTGCAGGCAGTTACGAGCAATCGGCGCCAATTGCACGCCGCGCCGAGCCCACAAGCGACCCAAAGTGAACCGGCCAGAACCCAATATCACAGGGCTGTCAGCTATCAGCTATCAGGAATTCTGATTTCCGGCTGAAAGCTGACACCTGATAGCTGATAGCTGATAGCTAATGCAAAGCCAGCATGATTGTCGCCAGCAGCGCGACGAACGTAAACATGCCGTAAATAGTGACGGCTACCTTTGCCGCGTGGACGAAATGCGGGCTCGACCAAACTAGCGTAACGGCCAATGGCGGCAACACGGCTAGCATCAGTCCAATTACCAGTGGACTGGTGAACCTTGGTTCGTGTCTCGCTATGCGTCGAGAGGGAACCTTGGAATCGAGTTCGAGTATGCGCCGACGTGCGTCCACGAACTCTGCAACGTCGTCGAACTTGGGCAAGAACATGCAGTTGTGGAACCGCCGGTACGACGGCGAGCGAACTGGTACCGGAGCACTGGCTGGAGGAGGCGGAGCGCGACGCTGAGCCGGTCTCGGATGGAATGACGGCTGTCGTGAGGGAGCGGGCGGAGGATAGCCGCGCAACGTCGGAATGCCGAATGGGTACGGTCCAATAATCTGGCATTCGTTAAGGCGGGGCACGTTCGCGATCCCAGGCTTTCCGGCTTCCCTACAATTCTGGCCGATTGGCAACCCGGCGGCAAGACAAATTGGGGGCTGCATGGGAGATTACACAGACCGAGTGATGACTTTCTCGGATGTTCGAGCTGGCAAAATCGTGCCCTTTTGTCAAAGTTGTTGGGGTAATTTCACTACGAAAGGAAGACGCCCTTGGCATTTTGGTTGTTGAAAACCGAGCCCGAAACCTGGTCGTGGGACATGCAACTCAAACGAGGTGCGCGCGGCGAAATTTGGTCGGGCGTGCGCAGTCACATGGCCAAGAACAACTTGATGAAGATGAAGCGCGGCGAACGCGCGTTCTTCTACCATTCGGGGCGTACCAAGGAGATTGTCGGAGTCGTGGAGATCATTCGCGAGGCTTATCCAGATCCGACCGATGATACGGGTAAGTTCGTCGCAGTGAGTGTAAAGGCGTTAACTCCACTCAAGACGCCAGTCACGTTGGTTGCGGTGAAGGCCGAATCGCGACTGGGTAAGATGGTCCTCGCCATCAACACTCGACTATCCGTGCAACCAGTGACGGCCGCAGAGTGGAAACTCGTGTGCGCACTGGGTGGTATCCCTGCTTGATGCGCTCAATGCCGGCCGAGCTTCGCCGAGGCAATCATCGAATCCAGAATCGATGCGATGCGCTGATTCGTAATCGCAGAGCCTTTATGGCGCACGAGTTGAGCGTATTGCTCGAGTCGGTGCGTTTCCAATTTGGGGAGCATTTT
>PMCK01000178.1 GCA_003154095.1 Myxococcales bacterium
GGCGGTACGAGCGCAGCGTCAGGCGGCACCAATGCAATTGTCGGCGCGGTGGCTGTGGACGCGGGTGCGTATCACACGTGTGCGCTTCTGGGTAACGGGACGGTTCGCTGCTGGGGCTACAATGGGTACGGTGAGCTGGGCGATGGCACCTCCACAAGTCGAACCACTGCCGTTTCAGTGGCAAACATTACAAGTGCGCAGGCGATCACTGCCGGCGGTTGGAACAGCTGTGCGCTTCTGGGGGACTCTACGGTGACGTGTTGGGGCCGCAATGATAAAGGTCAACTTGGGGACGGCACCACGACCAATCGCGCTACCGCCGTCGCGACCAAGAACATCAGTGGAGTCGACGAAATCTCGAGCGGGACCGCCCATTCCTGCGCAATCGTTGGCGCCGCGCATAACGTATACTGTTGGGGCTATGATTCGGGCACCGACCCCACTGTCCCCACCAATAATACCTTAGAGGTTATCCCGGCGAGCGCAACGCTCGCCGTGGGCGGGGCCCACGCTTGTGGGGTGCTGCTCGATCAGACCGTGGAATGCTGGGGTGCCAGCAGCAATGGCCAATTAGGTTCGTTTCAACCGGCGAGATACAACATTGTGCCGAACGTTGCGAAGGCTACGGCCGTTGCTTCTGGGGCGCTGCACTCCTGTGCGCTACTCGAAGATCACACGATTCGCTGTTGGGGCAACGGCGTCATGGGGCAACTCGGTAACGGTATGTTTCGCCTCAACGGTGTCGTGAGCGTGCAGGGGATCACTAACGCCATTGCGGTGAGCGCGGGCCGCGTGCACAGTTGCGCCCTGCTCGACGATGGCACGGTGCGGTGCTGGGGCGGCAACGGCTCGGGGCAACTCGGTGATGGTTCACAGGTGAATCAAGCCACGCCAGTCGCGGTCACCGGTCTGAGTAACGTCGTGTCCATCTCCTCGGGGGATTCGCACAATTGCGTGGTCCTTGCCGATCACACGGTGAGATGCTGGGGCAGTAACACGTTCGGTCAGCTCGGGGACGGCACGAATGCGAGTCGCAGTGCCCCAAAGATTGTGGTTGGACTTCCCCTCGACGGCGGGGGCACCTCGGGTACGGGCGGTACTTCGGGCGCCGGCGGTACCTCGGGCACCGGGGGAAGCAAGGCTACCGGCGGCACCTCGGCTACGGGCGGCACTGGCGGTACCTCAGGTGTTTCGTGCTCCGATTGTGCTGCGAGCCTAGCCGCCTGTGCCACCGACGCCACCTGCGCGCACTGCGCCGACGCCGAGGTAACGGGATGCGCTGACAATGCCAGCTACCAAGCCGTCGTTGCGTGCGTGTGCGGGAACGCGCAGCGCTGCGATGCGGTAACGAGTTGCTCACCCCCGCCGCCGCCTCCGCGACTCGTAGCGCCCGGTTCTGCGAATCGTCAGGGGCCGCGGCCCAGCTTCAAGTTTGTGATGAGCCCGGGCACAGACGGCACTTTGGTACGAGTGTGTCGCGATCGCGCCTGCGGTGCTCCCATCCTAAGCCTCGTGGGCACCACCGATTTTGCCGTTACCGAGAACCTGGTGCCAGGTGTCTATTTCTGGTCGGCCCAGGGACGCCGCCAACTGCCGAACGGACAGTGGCGCGAAGGAACGACTCCGAGCCCCACCTGGGAATTCTCCGTGGGTCACGGCCAGAGCTCGCCGCTCATGGGTTTTGGCAGCCTGCCCGACTACGACGGTGATGGCTTGTCCGATATCGCAGTCAGTAACAGCTCCGACGCAGACAACGTGATGAACCCCTATGCAGTAACCGTGTTTCGGGTCAAAAACGGCCAGATCACCAAGGGTGAAAAATACTACAGCCCGACCGCCCCGTCGTCATCATCGGTTGCTTACTTCCCGTACTTTTTCCGGGTCGCCGGCGATGTGAACGGTGATGGATTCGTCGATGCCGTCGCCCTCACGAACACGAGCATTACGATTCCAAGTATTGGCCTTTATCGCGGAAGCGCTACCGGGCTCAAGAGCCCCGTCATCCAGCAACTGGGCACCTCCTCGAGTGACTCCGTTGTGGGCATGCAGTGGACAGGTGACGTCACTGGCGACGGCTATGCCGATGTTGCAATCCTATTTTACAATTACCAACTCGCATCGACGGGCTCTCCGTATCAGCTCTTGTTGTTGAGAGGGAGCGCCACGGGTCTGTCTGCACCAGACGCGCCGATTGGCCTCGATGGGCGGAACTATGATGCGATTCAGGGTTTGGGTGACATCAACGGCGATGGCTACGCGGACATTGCCATTCCGAATACGACGACGAGTGCGTACCGGGCTTACGTGTTTCTCGGTAGCCCACAAGGGTTCGCAAATGTGCCCAACTTCACGTTTCCGGGCGTGGACAAGGTTACCCCCTTGGGCGATGTGGATGGGGACGGCCGCGCCGATACATTGATGGAACAAGCCCAGTCCTATGATCGAATTGTATACCCGCCTAACATTGCCTATGTCGTGCGCGGCGCGCAAAGCCCCAGCCTCGATCCGTTGAGCACGATCATGTACCCACAATACCTGCCGTATATCGGCAACACCTGCGGTTCAACCATTGGCACCTGCGACGCTCCGACCACGTTCGAACCCGCTGGTGACGTCAATGGAGACGGCTACGACGACATCTTGGCCGCGGTAAACATCTGGGACAATCAGACAACGACTCGCCGAGTCTATCTGTACCTAGGTTCACCGACGGGGCCGATTGCCATTCCCGTACGTGAATTCATCAACCCCGAGGAACCTTTGATTCTCTACGACACCGACTACGGCGTGACGATCACCGGCTTTGGTGACATCAACGGGGACGGGTTCGAAGACATTGGCATCGTATCGGGGTTCATTCGCAAAGATCCTGCCATCACTGGAACATTTCCCGGCTTGACGCCAAAGGTGCGCATCCACACTGGCACCGGAGTCGGTCCTACGCTGGACCCGTTCTACGTCCTGAGCTCCAATCAGAACCTCAGTTACAACGACGCCTTCGGGATGTACGTGTGCGGCATCAACGGGTGATCCTGCGCCGCACCAAGGTCGCTTAGCGCACCGATACGCCGCTTGAGATCGCCTGCGCGCGAACCAGATGTGTCTCCGTGTNNTTTCATTGATGCCTTGCACTCGCGGAAACGCGCATTATGTCCGCAAACGATTCCGCGCTCGTCCGCGCGCAGACCAGGAGCGCGTCCGGTGTGATGCGAAAACTCGCAGGGGCGCGCTTCGACGAACCCGTGGTGGCAGAGCCAGCGCAAAGGCTCTCGTCTGGAAGGAGCGCCGAGCGAAACACTCGAGCTGCTCGTGACTCTGCGCGATGCTGTTCGTGGACTCCACGCGCGCGTGCCACTAGGTCACCAGAGATCGCCGTTCGAATCGCAAGAACGAGATACACACCGGCCGCGCCCAACCAAAGAACGCGAGCAATGCGACTTGGAGTGAAAGCAACCGATGCAAACGCAGCCGTACCAAGCAGGAGGACCGGTGCAAGCGCTGGGTACAGCAGCCGATGGAACCAGAGAAAATCCCCACCTTCGAGTACGGCCAAGCCTAGAAGCGCGAGAAGAACATGCAAAGCGTTGGCACTTTCGAGGCTGACTTCCCCCGCCGGATGAGCGCCACCGCAACTGCCGGAACCAGGAGCAGCGCGGAGTACTCGCGCAAGAAATCGAGCACGTACCGAGCACCGCCAAGATAGAACGCCGTCCCGTGACCGCGCTTCGCATAGTAGGTGTTCGGTAACCATTCACCAAATAACGTCAATCGCATCGTCTCCAGTGCGCAGTAGCCGGGTAACTCACAAACGGACCTTGCCTAGGCAACGCGCGAAATGCCGCGAACAGTGGCTTCAAGTCTTCGTTGCGCTGGATAAGAGTAAGTCGCGTTTCCGGGACGATTGCGTACCATACCTACTGTCCGTGCCGCTTGAACAGCGATCCGAGTTCGAAGCGCAACCGTGGACCATCGTGCGACGATTTCTCGCCCGCATACTCGACGCGCAGACAAGTGATCGGCAAATTGGCGCCGCAACCCGCCGGCAGCGTGCCGCCCAATCCAAAAGAATCGGCAAGTCAGCTGTTGAGCGAATCTGCGCGCGGACGCCTCGGTCGGTGGCAGCAATGCGTGCAGCGGCGCACAATGCGATTCAACCGGCGGCCGCGGCAGCAGCTGCGCAATCCCAACGGCTCTGTCGTTTGGAGTGGGCCGACGATTGCCCGCGGGCGTTTAACGCCTCCGGCGTCTCTGCAGCGCAAGGACGGCTCCAAGCGCGAGCGCGAATAGCCCGGCGGGAGAGGTCTTGCGTGCCACGACGCACGAGCAACTGCCCGTATCGGGGGAACCCGGGTTGCTAGTATTGCTGACCCCGGTGTCACCACCAGCCGTAGCGGAGTTTCCTCCAACGCTGTTGCCGCCGCCAACAACGGCAGCCATGCCACCGGTTGCCAAAGGAGTAACGTTGCTCCCGCCCGTACTGAGTGCAACTGCACCGCCGGTGCTTCCCCCAAGTCCAAGACTACCACCCGTAGCGAGTTGTCCACCGGTCGCCGGCAAGTTGCCGCCAGTGGCAACGGCGAGACGTCCTCCGGTGGGCGCATTGCCGCCGACCCCCAGTGTGCCGCCCGTTGGCAAGTTGCCGCCGGCCCCTAGCGAGCCGCCTGTGGCTGGCCTTCCACCGGTCGCCGGATTCCCACCACCGACACCGATGCTGCCGCCAGTTGCTGCGTGGGTGCTGCCGCCAATGCTGCTGGCACCACCTGTTCTTGCACCGCCAGTGGCAGTAGTGCCGCCTGTGCCGGGTGCTCCGCCAGTTCCAGAGGCGCCGCCCGCCGAGCCACAGATTTCTGGGTCAGTTGCACCGGTCTTGTCCAACGCCAAAAACGGGATGACGTAAGTCGAGTTGAGGTTCGCGTCTGTGCCGTGCGGGCCGTTCGCCTCTAGCCACGCATCGAGGACTGTGTAGCCGCAAGAATCCGTCCAGCTTTGGCGCGTCCAGGAGTGGTTGTTGAATGATACCGTGGCCGTCGTAGTCGGGGTCGTGCTCAGGCCTAGGACGTTGGTCCATTCCTTGATTGCCTCAGTCTGGTTGTTGGGGCTGATCGTGGTGTCCGAAGCGCCATGCCAAAGTTGGACGCGCGGGCGATATCCCGAATATCCCGGGTACATGGCACGAACCTTGTCGCCCCATTGCTGCGCGGTAAACGTGGTTCTGCCGCTCGCGCAATTGCCGCCCCAGTTGCTGGCAGCCGACCACCCGTCGGACCAGCACCCAGCGGGCACGCCCGAGAATTCGGCGCCGGCTTTGAATACATCGGGATAAACGGCGAGCAAGGCTTCGGTCATCATCGCACCGGACGAGGTCCCGGTCGCGTAAACGCGATTTGCGTTTGCCGAGTACTTGGTGACCGTGTAGCTCACCATTTCGGCGACGGCCTGTGTGTCCCCACCTCCGTTGTGCGTGAGGGATTTCGTCGACCCAACGTCCCAACAATTTGCGGATGTAGCGGCGTTGGTCGTCTGCGGGTAGATCATAATGAATCCGTTCGTATCGGCTGCCGACACGATGCCGCCGCTTTGCGCCTCGCCGAATACTCCAGACGCGCTTCCGCCGCAGTAGTGAGCGACCACTAGAATCGGAGGATTCGTGGCCACATTGTTGGGCACGTAGATGTACATGCTAATGTAGGTGGGTACATCGCCTTTGGACCACGCGCTCGTTGCGACCGACTGCAACGACGCCGCCTGAGCAGGTGCCGCCGCAAAAAGTCCAAGGGTGATCGCTAGGGCACTGGCAACGAGATTTCCATTCCGAGTCATGAACTACTCCTCCAACGGTTGGTCGCGGCAGAGTATACGTGCCGTCGTGCAGTAATTCCCGCAAACCGAGCCGAGTGATTTCGATCACCGTCGAGAGCCCTGATTCCGTCCAAAATCAGGTGCCACATTCCGGTCGCACTGCTCTTGTCTAGCATGGGCACCAGGATTCTGATTTCTTCTTCATCTGCCAATAACCCGGCCGGAAGCAACGGAGCCGACGGCCCCGTGCAATTCTATAGATCGGGCAGCCAGAAAGTTACGATCGATTGAGCGGGCGCGAGTGGCAACGACAGAGGCAGCAACTCCATCGCCATCAGTCTGTTGTTGGAATTTCGAACTCGCGTGTGGGGTCTTCCTTCACCGCGTGCAGCGCATGGGGGTCAAGCGCGGCGTCCTGCACGAACCTAGTTGAGCAAGTGAGCGGCAAATTGGCGCCGGAGTGGAGAGTGGCCGCCTGATGCCGCGGATCAACGAAAGAGCCAGGACAGGAGCTTTGTGGCGGGCAATTATGCGAAACCGCTGACTATGACTGAACTCCAGACTGAGACAGACACCCGATGGTTCCCGAACCGCCGGACGGAGGACTTGAACGAGAATGCGGCGGAACTCACCGCGGGAAAAGTCACTGAGTAAGTGACCTTAGAGCCCACGACGGGGACCATCGTCACTCGCTCGGCCACTATCGGTAAGCGACAGGCCATGAAAGATGGCGCGTCCGGGAGCGTTCCTTTTGCCCATTGAGGTCGGAAAAGTATGACCCAATTTTTCGCAAATTTGCCGCGCTTATTCGCCAGCACACGATATAAGCTGCGAGAATGCACGTTGTTCAGCGGGCGTTTTGCCATCCAAGACGGAAAGTACTGCCAATGGTTGCACTGCTTTGTCTTGCGTGCGCGTCGCGACCACGCTCGCAGCAGCAAACGGCAGTGACCGACAGAAGACCTCCTGAAATCCAGCTGTCGTCTTTCATTGGTCAGATCCGCGGCAGTCAATGGTCGCCTGACGGCAAACGGATCGTGGTTTGGTCGCTGAATGCCGCCGTGGTTTTCGACTCGAACACAGGAGAAAGCGTTTTTCGCACCCACGCGCCAAGCAGCAAATTCTTCGATGCGGCTGGGTTCAGCCCCGACTCGCATTGGCTCATGCTCAGCAGCAGCGGCGAGGAATATCCGATTGAGCAGCTCGAGCAATACGATCCAACCACGTCGGACGTGCCCCGGCGCTGGACTGCGGCAACCACGGATTCGAGCTGGCTATTCACGAGTGACGGCAGCCAGATTGTCTGGCTCGAGCCGACCGCTGCGAATAGCAATGCGAAATATGCGCTCAACTTGGCCGACACGGTGACCCATCAGACACGACTAAGGATCGATCTGCCCGCTGTCAACAATGGTGTACGCCAAATCGTGCTGAGTCCGGATAATCACTTGTTTGCCGCGAGCGGCGAGGAGAAAATTTCGTTCGTACTTCTCAAGAATGCCAAGTTGTTCGAATTCGATCAGACACCCGAGGGATCCGCGATTGCCTTCGATCCTCGTGGCGGGCGCGTCGCATGGCTCGTGCTCGGCGGTGTTGCCATCTGGGACGGTAAGTCGGACGCCCCGCGGATTTTGCGCGACACGCGCTGCCTGCGGCCAGAACCGAACATACCCAACTCGAACCCGGGTATTTTTAGCCCCACAGAGAACTTGCTGGTTATGCCGGCCAATGACAACCGTGTGTGCGTCTGGGACCTGACAGCGTGGCGCGTTCGGGCAATCCTTCCGCAAACGCGTACGCCCTCCGAGGCGGGCCCAGTAACGGGCACGGCAGTCGCCTGGAGCCGCGCCGGCCGTAGCCTCATCATGTTCGACGGCAACGGCATGTATTACGACTGGGATCTTCATAAGCATGCACCGGTTATCACCAAGATCGAGGCGTTGAGCATGGTTGCAGAAGAATCCTTCGTCCTTACTACGCCGGTCGAAACGGAGTTCGAACAGCATACGCTCATCGTCCGCTCGAATGGCAAGAACAGGCATGTCGTTCCAATCACGGATTGCTTTTTGGGGCAGAGCGACGGCGTTGACGATCTGGTCTATGGTGCTGATGATTGGGCGGTCGTTCGCTGCTCACCGCGACCGGCCATTGTCCATCTGTCAAATGACAGCGTTCGCCGTCCGTCGCTCGAGCATTGGGAGGTCTTGAGGCTTAACGTCCCATCGAAGCTGCTTGCGCTGGAATCACGCTTTGGACTTTCTCTATTTGACGTCGAGCACGACAGTGTTCGTGCACAGCTACTCACGGAGGGTGGCGATGATTTGGACGATAGCGCTAACGCCAATCAGAGCCCGTATCTGGAACTAACGCCTGGGTCCGTTCTGCTCGAGTCGCGGTCGTTCTGGAAATCACACCGGTGGCACGTCGACTATCTTGGACAACGCCTCACTCTACGCGTGGAGGAGTTCGAAGCCCAGGTCTGCAGCGGATCGAAAGGAGGCCCGCTCCATCACGTGGGATCGCGTTTTGCTTGGACGCCCTCAACGCCCTCGGCCTCAGGCATCTTGTGTGACTCGCTCAACGGTGAAGAACTTGGGCGTTTGAATGTACTTGGCAATGTCATGGCGATCAACCGCACGGGAACGGCCGCAGTGGTCGCGGATCTCGCTGGGAATCAACTATGGCGGCCGGGGCGGCCGGCTCTCGTGCCGCTGCCAGCGATGTATCGGTGGGGCTTGGACGATACTACGCTCGTGGGTCTCGACGACGACGGCTCTGCCGTCGTTTATGACACTGAATCGGTTCAGCAACGCTACTACTGGAACCGCATTCGAGCCGATGTGAACACCGCGGCGGACGCTGTGGCGGTTAACGCGTATCTAGGTCTGATGTTTGGCGGTCCCAAGAGTCACGATCTGTTGAGGATCGAAGATGGCAGTTTCGTCGGAGCACTGCCCCAAGAGGAACAGTTCGATGCCGTGGCGATCGGCTCGAACGGCGTCGTCGCGACGAGCCTCGGTGGCCACGTCACGTTTTGGAGCATTCCGTCATTCGATCGGTTGGGCGAGCTCATGATCGATGGAAACGAGGCTGTCTTCATTGCGAAGAGCGGCGAATTCGAAACCGCGGGCGATCCAGAACGTTGGCGCTCGCGGCTTTCGTGCGTCGCTGGTGCGACCAAGCTGCCATACGAGCGCTGTCTCCACGAACTGTATCGGCATGGAGTCGTAAGCAACGTACTGGGCTTGTGACTGCGCCTACACTGAGTTGGCCGGCTTCATGAAGACGAAGGCCCTGTGGGTAAGGATCGGGGCTTGTGCCCCTGCGGACACTACTTTGCAGCACGGCGGCGAGTTCTGCGTTTACCGTACGATCGTAAGATCCAACCGTCGATTCTGCGTGAACGACGTGGTCGGCGATGAAGAGCGCGTCCGCGAGCGGCAAGTAGTGCACGGCATCGAGACGTTCGAGCAGTGACTGGCCCCGGAGGTCGCAAGCAATGTGCAGAGATTTGCGCGGGAAAACGGCGCGGCCGAGCCCGTGTGCAGAGTCCTGCACGTCGTTCGTGCGAAACTCTGCACGCGAGCAGCCTCACACACTGTAAATCCGCGGGATTTGTGCGTATTTCTAGGCTGGCACGAGCCGTGCTCCTACGCCCATTGCCCACTCGAACCCAAATCTCGGAGCGCGTAAAATGACTCTGCAATCCTCGTCCCTTGCTCTTGGAATCTGTTTCACGCTCGTGACCGCACTAAACGGTTGCGCGGGGGATCCCGCCGAACGCACCAGTTCCGACCCCTTGAAGGATCTTGGTGTGGACACCGCGATCGGGGCGCGGCGCGACCCGTCGGGTGCCGAAGTTTCGCCCGATTACAACCCGACGCTCCGACCCATAACGCAGATCGGCAAGCGCAGCGAGATTTTCGTGGCAGGTCTCCGGGCAGATACCTCGAGCCCACTCACTCCCAACGGAGTGTCACACGTCATTCGCGACTGGCAAGACAAAGCCACTGACTTCACGGATACCCACATGGCCGGCGACGATAGCTGGCTGAAGTTGAAGAAGACAATGGCATCGGGAGATCTGGACGGGGATGGAATCGACGAGATCGTCGTGGCCTACGTTACGACTCCGACCGACAGCGACGGCAGCGAACTTGCGTTCAAGGTGATCAAGCGCAATCGCAACGGCGATTACGCGAGCGTGGCTCAAGGCAGCTTGGCCCACTACGGGAAAGACGACATCACCGAGTACCCCGACGACAACTGGTGGATGAACAACTTCCAGGCCATCTGCGGCGATCTGGACGGCAACGGACAACAGGAGTCGATAATCTCCTTCAACGGCGCGGTGTTCGTGATGGGTGACAGCCAGCGGAACTTCGGGATGCTAAAGAACATCGCGTATGACAAGTCTGCCGGCCATAAGCTCCTGAAGCTTTCCGCAGGTGACCTCAACAACGACGGACGGGACGAGGTCGTGGTGGCAGAGGGCACATTGGCGACAAACGACCTGACCCGGGGGACCTCCGCGTATCACATCTATGGCGGGCTGCAGATGAAGGAACTCGCAACCGGGTCGATCACTGCCACCAAGGGGATCGATACGGTTACCTTACGGGCAGCCAGCTGCGCCGTTGGAGATCTGGATGGTGATGGTCTCAATGAAGTACTGTTCGTGGGTTACCCGTCGCAGAGCCAAGAATACTACGCACTCGTTCTCGACACTGCCTGGAACGCCGGCGCCAGGCAATTCGACTATGCCTTCGAGCATGACTTCGTGCACTTCCCGGGGCGCGCGTGGCAGCATCCAACACCTCCCGCTGCAATCGCCGACTTCGACGGCGACGGCAAGAAGGAGATCCTCGCATACCGAAGCATTTACCCCAACCTCTCGAACAGCGGTGGCACCTTCGCCGCAACGCCAAAGGTTACCGACATTTACGCTCCCAAGAACGCGCTGTGGCTTGGAAGCGCCTGGGATTCGAGTCTGGCGGTGGGCGACGTTGACGGCGATTTGAAGGCGGACGTGACGTACATCAGCGATGCATTCGTCGAGCTCTACACGTTGGGCTTCAACTCCGCGGGGGAATGGGTGCGCAAAGGAACCGGCAATCTGCCAGACAGCGGTAGCAACTATCCCTTTGTTACCGTGGGCGACTACGACGGTGATAGCCTCACCGTCAAG
The DNA here is from genome assembly GCA_003154095.1 of Myxococcales bacterium. Taxonomy (GTDB): domain Bacteria; phylum Myxococcota_A; class Polyangia; order Polyangiales; family Polyangiaceae; genus FEN-1139. Next base: position 10,988 of record PMCK01000178.1, read on the forward strand.
TTCGAGAAGTCCGAGTTGCTTTTCAGTGATCCGCACCCGATTGCCGTGCTCGCTGCCAACCCATATTGGAGCGGAATCGATATGCAGGGTCAGACCTCGTTTGGCTCGACCATCGGCAGCGAGGTGGAGAAAGAGAAGTCCATTGGGTTTTCGGTGGGCGTTACGTTCGAATGCGAAACCGAGGACCTGTTCGGTCTGATTCCGTCTGCCTCGTTCGAGGCATCCTTCAAGTCGTCGTTCGATTGGACTGCCACTCAATCAACCAGCATCGAAGAGTCGTACGCGTATTCGACGAACAACCAGGACCAAGTCGTTTTCACCACCATTCCGTACGACGTTTATTACTACAGGGTGATTCAAACTCCGAATCGGAGCCGAATCGGGAGTATGCTCACCGTCAACCTACCGCGCCATCCCATCACGCTGCCCGTCGAGCGCGGCTTTTACAATAGCAACAACGGGGATGCCGCCGACATCGACGAGAACGTGCTAAAGCATACCGTCGGCGATCCGCTCTCCTATCCCAGAAAGGCCGAAGCTGCCGCCCTCGTGGCTGCATCGGGCGGACAAGGGATGATATCGACGAATACTCTATCGGTGGGCGAAGGCCCAGGGGCCACGTCGATCGAGATGAGCCAGACCCAGGGTACGGGAACGGGCTCTAGCTTCGACCTCGAGGTTGAAACCGCGGCCAAGTTCGGAACCGATGATGTCAAGGTCGGCGTCACGGCGGGCTTCCACTATGGCGAGAGCTACTCGATCAAGACCACCGCGGGAACCACCTACGGCGGCCAGGTGGGTAACATCCCGGCCGAAGACTTCTCGCTCGATCGTTCATTCAACTGGGGGCTCTTCGCGTACCAAGGGACTCTTGGATCGGAGAAATTCGTCGTGGTTTCGTACTATACGGAGTCTAATCGGTAGATCACGAACTTTACGTGCCCACGAATCACACCCGCAAGGCATCGGTAGGAATACCGGTGCCTTTTTTCTTTCACCCTGCCCTTGGAAGGGCTTTGCCAATTCTGCTCGACGAACTAGGTCCACACAAAGAGGTTGGTTTTCATGGCCGCAGCAGCATAATCTAACGCTAGAATAGCCCAAACGGGCGTACACTTGACCCAGTCCCATGTCACGGTTCCCCCTCTGGCTCGCAGTGCTCGGCGTCATGGCGGGGTGCAATCAGCGGTCCTGCAACAGATTTCCCAATCCGTGGCGTGCCACCGGCGCGAGTCCCGTCGCTAGCGGGGATGGCCTCGGTGAAAAACACAACGCGCCCCTGCGGCTATCGTTCAATCCAATGATGGGCCCCATTCGCAACCACCGCTGGTCCGAAGACGACCGTTCGCTCGTTGTTTGGTCCGATCACACTTTCATTGTTTTCGACGTGGCGAGCGAACGTAAACTCCTTACGCACGAGCTCGACAACGCTGAATACATCGCCAACGTTGAATTCAGTCCCGACGGGCGGTGGTTTGCCGTAGAGAGTCGTGATTTGGAGGAAGTGGCGACCACCAAGCTTCGAATCTTTACCGCCGCAGGCACGGTGGTGCGCACGGTCCCCGCGGTGTCCTTCGGGAGTTGGAAAATAGTTCGGAATAGCAGCGCCTTGGCGTGGTTGGAGGCGGGCACGGACCATGAGTTAGGCATGCGCCTTCACGTAGATTCGCTCGATGCAGGGGGGGCGTCGCGCCAGTTTGAGCTGCCGGATGCGAATAGCCGGCAGTTCTGGAAGCTCGAATGGAGTCAGAGCGGCAGGGTCCTCGTCGTCTCGACCAGTGGCCAATCGTGGGTCGTCGATGGGAATGCGGGTCGAGTCGAGCACTATGATTCCTGGAGCGAGCCCGTTTTAGCGAGTCAAGGTGACTCGGTCGCGTGGGCAGAAAAGGATGGCTTCAGCCTGTGGAGTCCCGACAGAGAACGGCCGCTAAAGTTGTTGGACTCGCGTTGCATGCCGCGTTCGTCAACCTACTTTTCTACAAGCAGGTTCGTGTTTTCCAGTGACGAACTCACATTGGCAAGCTCTGGAAACACGGGAGCGTGCTTGTGGGAAACGAGTACCGGGCGCCTGAAGACGGTTCTGCGGCAGCCCTTGCCGCCCGACGCGGGCGGCCCGGTGGTGCCCGTGGCCTGGTTCAACGGTGATCGGGGGCTCGTGGTGGACTCCGCGCTTTGGGACGTCGAAAATCGACGTCTGATCGGTCGCGGTTCTGCTGAGGTGATGGTTCAAGGCTCTGAGGTCTTAGCTTTGCAGGAATCGCTACGACCTGATGCAAGTGTGCGCCTACAGACGCTCGATGCACAGTTCGCCTTGCACGAAGTTGTCTCCGTATCGCTGAAAGACTGCGACTTGGATTTGATGTGCGGGCACTCATTGCTAGCCGTAGGCGATGGCGTTTTCGTCAAGTGTTACAAGAAGCCCTTGTTCGTCGACCTCAAGACTCACGAGACTTACCGGCGAAGCATTCCGGCGGGTGCCGGGCTCGCCGCGAGCCCGCGGCAGCGCTACCTGACGCTCCAAAACACAGAGCAAATGGTAATTGCGCAACCATCGAAGGAGGCGCCAGAGCATGTGCTCGTTCAGCACGAACCCGTTGCCGTTAGCGGGTTCGGTGACGGACGGCTGTGGATGTCGAACTCGCCGGAATGGCAGATATTCAATTGGGCTTCCCTTGAGTTCGGCAAGAAGGCAGAACCGCAACTTGCCCGCGGAACCGCCACTCAGCCTTGCGGCAAGGGCGATCGAACCCTGGTTGGCTCGCATTTCATTGGGGCCAACGTGACCGACGGGGGTCACCGCGTTTTACTGTGTGATGTTCGTTCCGGTAGCGAGCTTGGGGCTCTGGATCTCAAGGGGCCCCATTCCGTCGCGGCCGTCAATGCGGATGGATCCCTTGCGGTGGTGACTTCCCAACAGACCGGCGCGTCTCGGATTTGGTTCGTGGGAGAGCACCGGACCACCGAAATCCATGACGAGTTGCACGGCGTGCGATTCGCGGGACCCCATACCATCGTCGCGCTCGCCAATTCATCGGTCGTAACGATAGATGCCGCCTCCGGCGCAAGATCTGCAGAGTGGAAGGTGCCGCCCAAGGAACACATTCTCGCCGCGGACGTGGACAGCCAACGAGCCCTCTTAACAGGCAAAGAAGCAACTCTTTACAACCTTGTTTCGGGAGACGTCATTGCACGGTGGCCTGCACTCCAATTGACTTCGGCTGCTTTCGGGCCCGGTGGGCTGCTCGTTGCCAGCGATGAAAGCCGAATCCGGGTGTGGCAACTTCCATCCACGGAACCCGTCGGAGAATTGTTCGTGGACTCGACGGGGTACCTATTCACGCACACGAACGGCAAATTCGAGACCACGATACCTGCCGCAAACCTTCGCACGATGTTGACGTGCAATTGGGGGCAGCAGAAGCTTCCGCTCGAACGATGTATTGCGGCTTTGCGCGAGCCGGGGTTGATGGACCGAATTTTTGCTCAGGTGGAAAGGTAGGCCAAGTCCACCTCCGACTCAGCTGTCATTCGCTCCGAGCATTGGCAACGTTCGCGGGCATTGCTGGTCCAAAGACGACCGCTGGCTCGCGGTTTGGTCCGAGCACACACTGGCATCCTCGCATGTGAAGAGGCGTCCGCGGCGAGCGTGTTCACCTCACCGGCCGCAGCCTGCAGTCATCGCCTGATGCCTCTGCCGTCGGGAAGCAAAACTGGACGCAGTCACCGAAAGTCCCACATTTTCGAAGCGCGACGAGGTTCACAATCGCCACCGCCGCTTGGTCACAACCCCGCTTCGACCTGCTCCGTCAGGAGGTGGGCCAAGTACGCAGCCAAACAAAGCATGGGGATGGCTGTCACAAGCCCAGGCACATACGCGCGGCAGATGATGGCCCACACGGGATGCCCGACTCCGTTGAAAAGTTCAATGGCAACCCAAAGCCACATCCATCGGCGAGCGTGTTTGTGTCTAGGACGGATGCGATAGGAAAAGCACCAAAACCCGAGCAAGACCAGAAACACGTTGAAGGCAATGAAGCCAGGCCGCGCAAACCCGGGCAAGAGCGCATTGAGCAATCGCGCTGGGGGAAAGACGGCATAGAAGCGGAACAGGTACTCTTCGACCGAGTGCAGAGCTTGCATAAGCATGAGCGCAAGAAAGGTAACTCTGATTCTCGTTTGCGTGGTCCACATAACGGCAACGCCTTGCTTCCAGGAGAGTACCACAACGGCTTCCGAGAGCGACATGACAGACTAACGCGAGGTAGGCTTCTTACTCGACTTCCCCGCTTTACTCTGGTCCGACGCTCAACGGCAACCTATGAATACGGAATCATCTACGGTGATGCCACGTTTGACGATTGCTTGATGGAGAATGCCCGACAACACCAACATGTGCACGCGTGCACGCGGCACTTGTCTATCGCGCGTCATCCTCCAGGAAGCAAAGTACTTTCTTCCAAACATTGCTCGCCACTTGTTCATTATAACCAGCATGAGTTCGTTCGGCGAATCCATGCGTTGCGTCTACGAGCAATAGCTCAGCAGATTTACCTTTTCCGGTCAGGTGGTCAGCAATCTCTTGAAGTTGTTCTGGGGACGGGTCGGTATCTCTTCGTGCACCCACGAAGAGAATGGGGGCCTCGGTCTTATCGTATAGACCAGGATTCATTCTGAAGTCCTCGCCGTAGTAGGCAACGACGGCCTTGACGTTAGGAAGAAAGCCACTGGCAAATGTCGCCCAGGCCGCGCCAAATGACCACCCCAAGAGAAATCGCTTTTGTGACCGCAACCGAGAATCGTTCTGCAGCAAGTCGTAAGTCTGCTCGACCATCCTTTGCAGTTCTGGTTCCCGGGCATTAGCCCCATCCCTTAGAGTTTTACTTTCGTCGGGCTTCGTAGCGATTTTGCCGCCATAGAAATCTAGGGCCACCGCACCAAAGCCTGCCCTTGCCAACTCGTCGCACCACTCAAGGACTGATTCGGTCCGACCTGCAGCCGAATGAAATACCAAGACGCTGGGCACTGGAAACGTCGTCGGTTTCGGTATGTGCAGAGATAACTCTTGTGACCCAACGACCATAATCGCCCGTTCGACCGCGTAGCGACGTCGTTCGGAAGTGCCGCACCCTGCGAAAGCAGCCGTGCCACAAACGGACACGCATGGTGACCCGTCCCGAATCGTGCTGCTTGCCGCGGTCTTCTTGTGCTCCCTCTCGCGATTGCAGGCGGCACTGGTCGCCACCGAAAGAAACGAGATGTAGACAAGAAACAGAAAGGCCCTCCCGGGAAAATTGGAAGGCGCCGCGAACGACAAGGTCGATACTATTGGGATACGTGATTTTGTAAATCGCCGCATCGGTCTAACCAGAACCCAAGGTGCCTCAATCCACAGCATGGTCACTGTCTCGCCGCCTCGTGGCGCTCGGTCGTTGCCTTCCGTGAAACCAAATACGTCGGCTCTCACGATGAGCTAAATTTCGGGGCTCAATCACACGGCCTGTTCACTCGCTGTCTACGCTTGACTGCCGTCCTTCGCGCTTTCGGACTCGTCGGGCCGCCCAAGACTCGCTTCCCGCTGGTGGTCAGCCTTGGCGAGGGTGCAGCACCCGAACTATTTCCCTGCAGCGGCCCTGCTTCATTGGTACACCTCTGCTCGCGAAAGAACCGCCGATGTTCCCATCACATGACCCCCGGTTATCAACACGCCTCCGTTTGCAAGTCGCGCGGCTGCATGGCTTTCACTTGCCGTGCCCATCGAGGCCGCGACAGTCCAAGTCACCGCGGTTGGACCGTATAGCTCTGCGTTTGTGACGCCCACATAAGCGGCAGAGGCGTCTTGATAATAGCCGCCGGTAGCTAGTACCGCGCCATTGCACAGCAGCGAGGCCGTGCCATTCCTTCGCACGGTGCTCATGCTTGCAGCAGCGATGGAGGTTCCCGTGGCAGGATTGTAGATTTCTGCGATCGCGTTGCTGCCCCCTGCGATCAGCACCTTCCCATCAGACAGAAGGGTGGCCGTGTGTTCGACGCGCTGATGTACCAAGTTTAACTTACCTGCCCACGTTCCGCTAGCAGGATCATAGATTTCTGCGTCTGCGTAGACGGTCACGCAACTGGAGGAACTAGATTGATACCAAGAGCCGCCCACGACCAGTACGCGACCATCCGCAAGCGCCGTAGCCGTGTGGTAGTGACGTGGCTTGCTCATGCTTCCAGTTGGCGTCCAGCTCCCGGTAGATGGATCGTAGAGCTCCGCACTGGCTCCCAGCTGGTCTACCTGCACTCCCATGGTCGACCCGTCCAACGGAATCGCGTTGCCCCCAGCAACCAAGACTGTGCCGTTCGCAAGCAGCGTGGCCGTGTGGTGCGCCCGTCGGTAGGTCATGTCGCTAGTAGAAGCCCACAACCCGGTAGCTGGGTCATAGATCTCCACACTCGACGAAGGATAAGCGCTGTACGTGCCACAACTTCCTGGAAGCGCTGTTCCAGTGTAGTCGGTGTTCGAGAAGCCTCCCGGCAACAGTACCCTGCCGTCTTGGAGCAGCACGGCCGGGCCCGCCCTGCCGACCGCCAAGCTTCCCGTTTGAGACCAACTCCCAGTTGTCGGGTCGTAGAGCTCCGAACTGGCGGTGGGAAGGCCGTTGCCATTGCTTGAGTACCCTGTGATGCCACCTATAACGAGCACCTTCCCATTTTTTAGCAATACCGCTGCATGATAGGCACGCGCAGTATTCATATTGCCCGCGGCAGTCCAGGTTCCCGTTGGTGCCGTGCACGTCGGGCTACTGGTCTGTACCACGCCGCCCGAGGCACCCGTGCCGCCCGTGCTCAGGTTCCCACCGAGACCGGACGTTCCAGCTAAAGATGTGCTTCCGCCAATACTTGTTGCGCCCCNNACTGCCGCTGCACGACACGTTCAACAAGACGAGAACACAGCTAAATGCGACAGGCCGTAATGCCGTCATAGACCAACTATCCTTTTCCTCTGAAGCCCCAATACCTCGACGATTGTTCCAAGTACCACAAAATCCAATCGGGGCGCGTAGGTAAAATAAGCAGGGAGGTGTTGGGGCATATTGGCAGGAGCTT
>PMCK01000447.1 GCA_003154095.1 Myxococcales bacterium
CTGACATCCACCCGTGCCGAAGCATTGCCAGCGCTATGTTGTGCATTGTCCGTGGCAACGGTCGCGGCCGCACCAGTCGTGCTGTCGGCCCAAAGACTCCAGTTCGCTGACAAAGTCCCTTCGAAACCTCCGTCACGTACGTGCTCGGTGGCTGGGATTGCATTGGCCACGCCGAGACGTTGCGCCGAACCGCAAGGCGCTCCCAAGCTCGCGTCGAACTCGTCGTACCACCAGTCATTGCCGTGAAATGTGTCACCGAATTCATAGGTGTAGTAGCCATCATTCATCAAGGCGACGCCCAAGCCAAAGCGCATGTACCGGTAATCGTTCTGGGCGAAGTGCAACGCCGCGGCGGGAATGACTTTCATCGGCTCGTAGCCATAGCCGTAACCCAGTTGGTAGGGAGGGGCACCCTCGATCATTGTGATGACGGGTTTTCTGCCAACAGCCCACCAATTGTTGTACGTGCTCCACAAATCATTGAAACCGATTTTCGCTTCAATAGCCTCGGGTGACTGAAAACCAATGCTGTCGCCGTTGAAGAGCGCACCAACCTCGACCGCTGGAGGCCGCGGCAGGTGCCCCGATGCATAGGCGTGCGGCATGAGCTTACGCCATTGCGCCAGCTCGGACAGCACTCCGGCTTTCCACGCCGCGTCGAGCCATTTGGGATCGTCCAACTTGCCGTCGCCGTCCGCATCCACGTCCACCGCGTTGCCCTTGTAGTCGGTCTTGAGCCAGGACTGGCTCAGGAAGAAATTGTCGAAAAACATGCCGTCCAATGCCAGGTTGACCTTCATCAACTGGTCGTAGGCAAATTGGGCTTGCATCGTGGCCACTTCGGGCCGCGTCAAGTTCAGCCGCCACGCGCCGGGCCAGACTTCGATGCGGTTGCCATGGGTATCGTGAAGGTATGCGGATTCGGGAACTTCTGGCTCGCCATTGCGCTCCACGGTATTGATGGAGCCGAGCACGAGAACGTCTTTGTTGAGCCCGCGCAACTGAGCCATTTCCGATTCGGTAAAACCTGCCCCCAACCACAGTGGAATGCGCGCGCAATGCGGGATGCCGCCATTCTTCTCCACTTCCCAAGAGCCCCATAAGTTGCCGATCCGGGGAAAGCCGGGATTGACCGAGGGCAAATCGCGGTAGCGCAAATGCAGCGGCCAACCCGTGCCGCTGTCGCAAGTCACGTAGATTTCATTCACCACCGATGTGTCTGCGGAAAGGTCGGTGAATGTCGTAAAGTGAGCTTTCGTGCCTTCACCGCCAGAGAAGGTACTGGCGGCACCGTTGGAGCCGATTGTCCAAGTGCAATGCGCTACACTGCCCGTGGCCATCGTGAAGTCTAGCGACGTCGTCCCCGCAGGCAAAAGCGTGCTCGGCGGCGTCGGGTTGCAATAGCTGGCGCTGCATTCGGTTGAGTCCGGTCCACCATCGGTACCCGAGCCACCCGTACCCCCCGCGCCATCGGTATTGACTGAAGGACGCCCACTGCAGCCAAAGACCCCAATGAGCAACACGACGCAAAACCTTGCCATGGAACAACCTCCGATCAAGAACTTATCAACCCGTGCTCCTCGAGCTTGTTGTACAGCGTGCGCCGGCTCACGCCTAAGATGCGTGCGGCAACCGTGCGGTTCCCACCTGATTTGCGCAGGGCCTTCTCGAGCGCCCGCCGCTCGGCGCGCCGCACGACTTCGTCGAGTTCGAATACGGATATCCCAAAATCGACCTCGGCAGGTTTGGCTTGGGATGCGCCGCCAACCGCATTCAGCTCCGACTTCACGAGCTGAAGCCCGATCTCGTCGGTTTCTGCGAACACGACGAGCCGCTCAACGAAGTTTTGCAGCTGTCGCACGTTGCCTGGCCACGGTTGAGCCCGCAGCACCTGCAATGCCTCGACCGCAATACTGATTCGCGATTTACCGTTCTGTGCGCCAAAGATCCCACAGAAATGCCGTGCGAGCGCCTCGATATCTTCGGGCCGTGAGCGAAGCGGCGGGGCAACGATGGAAATTACGTTGAGCCGATAGTAAAGATCCTCGCGAAACTCCCCGCGCTTCAACATCTCTTCGAGCGGACGATGCGTGGCCGCCACGAAGCGAACATCGGCGCGGATCGTACGCGTTGCGCCAACGCGCTCGTACTCTTTATCTTGCAGCACGCGCAAAAGCTTGACTTGAATAGCCGCACTGATGTCCCCGATCTCGTCGAGAAACAGTGTCCCCCCTTCTGCGATTTCAAGCCGTCCGGGCCTACGCGAGGTGGCCCCCGTAAAAGCGCCCTTTTCGTGACCAAAAAGCTCATTCTCGAGCAGCGGCTCGGGGAGCGCGGCACAGTGAACCTTTACGAACGGCCCGCCGCAGCGCGGCCCGAGTTCGTGAATGCGCCGAGCGATCACCTCCTTGCCAGTTCCACTCTCGCCTCGAACCAGTACCGTCGCCGTACTCGCGGCGGCGCGCCGGATGAGCGACTCGACTTCGCGCATCGGCGACGAATCCCCAACCATCGGCGTGCCCGTCGGTCCCTGGCTCGAGCTCGTGCGGCAATACTGCGAAGGCGGGGCGCTGGCGGACAACTCCGCCGACGATATCCCGTTATCTACGGCAAGCCGCAACTCGGGACCTTCGAACGGCTTGGCAACGAACCCGGCTGCCCCGGCGCGCAGCGCTACGTACGAGTCGGCATCACTCGGGGCGTTTGCCGTGGTCACGATGGGCAAATCTGGCCACCTGCTAACGGCGGCGCTCAGCCAATCTGACCACTTCGCGCCGAGCAATGCCGTATCGATGACGAGCACGTCGATTCGACCGCTCGCCACTTCTCGCTCAACACCCTCGAGATTCGAGACGGTAACGATGGCGAGATCAGGTCTACATAGCAACCGCTCCGCTTGCGCCAACGCGGCAGGGTCGATGTCAGCGTACAAGAGCGTCGTCGGCACGATCTGCAGTCTATACCCCGGCTGCCCTTCTATGAAAAGGCTTTAGAAGCGTCCGGAAAAGCCCGCGCTTCCGATACCGACCCACGGTATGAGTTTCTCGCGATGCGCCCGCTCCTCGCGCGGAGCGAAATAGAAGAGCGCGCTGCCGACCGCGAGCCCAACACCACCTACGACGAACCCCGCCGCTGACACGACGCGCAGGGAATTGTACGTGTGAACGTCCCCTTGCAGCTCTCGGCCGCACACGCCGTCGATGCAACCGCTCTTGTCCAGGTCGCGTTTCAAGTGAAAGACTTCGATGCCCGTTCCGATCCCGGTCAACAGCCCTGCTGCACCCACACCGAGTGAAATCCAGCCCAGCGTCGGCCGGAGCGACGTGCTGCGTTTCGGTTCGGGCGCTCGGGAATCGTGCACGACGGCTGGCTGAGAATTCGGCAGCACGGGTGAAGGCGCAGTCGGAAACAGGCGCAGAGTCACTTGCCTACGGCTGCCCTCTTCCAGCGTTACCTCTTCGAGCGCCGATTGGCTCCCCGCCGTAGCTCGCACCTTGTAGCGCCCCGGGTTCAATTCCAATGCCTTTTGCCGCTGCGGCACGGAAAAGGCCTTGTCATTCAGTGTGACCAGCACCGCGTCAGGGTTCGGTGCTTGCACGATGATCTCGAGGTGCGAAGTGCGCGCTTCGACTGCGGCGAGGCGCGACTTTGCCGCCGCCACCGCGAGACGAAAGGGTTCAGTCGCGTTGTCATCGACGGGGAACTGAGCGGCTTTGCGGTAGGTTGCGGCCGCCTCGACGAGGCGCCCCAGTTTTTCTAAGCACTCGGCTTGCCTTACCATCAACGTGGGCGCGGCCACCAACTCACTAGCGCGCGTGAACCTTTCGAGGGCGGTCGCGTAGTTACCACTCGCGAACAGAGCATCGCCACTCGTTGCCAATTCGAGGGCGGCCTGCCGCTCCTGCGGGTCGATGTCCTGTGCCCACGCCGCAACTGCGACGAGTTGGGCCACGACGAGCAGCCAGGGTGCGGCAACTGTGCGCCTCACGTGGCCCCTCCCTTTAGTCGATCAGAAGCCATAAACGCCGTCCGGAGCGATTTTCCGCGTTGATGCGCTCGGCGCGGGTGCCGGCGTGTGCTTGTTGGAAATCCGGGCTCGCTGGCGCTGACTTCCGTTCGCGTTCGCGTTCGCGTTCGCGTTCGAGCTTGAACGCGACGGCACATTTGCAGAATTGCTTGGACTAGCTTCGGTCTTCAGCTCGGCTTTCCGTGAGCCCGCGTCATCAAGAACCTCAGGCATCGGTGGCAATTGGGGTGAGGCGAGGTGAGTAGTGGTGACGGATGGCTGGGCGGGATCCTCCGCCGACGCTCGAGTTGCGGTAACGCCGGCCCGGTTGCGCAGCAGCACCGTGACAAGCAGTACGAGGACCCCGCTCGCGATCAACCAAGTGCTCCGCTTCGAAGTGTGCTCTGGCGCATCATGGGCGGTGCGCGCCAGCGGCCCCGTCGACTGTTCGTGAATGCTCGTTGACATCGGGATGTCAATGCTGGTCACGCCCTCGGGTGCCGGCGTCGGTGCCGCCGACTCGGTCAGGAGTAGACTTTGAAAGGCTTTGGCAAGCTCGGTTGCCGTCGAAAAACGCGCGGTAGCGTTTCTGTCGCAGGCTTTGGCAAACCAGGCGTCGAAGCCCTGTGGCACTTGCGCGAAAGACGAGGGGACCGGGAGCGGATCGGCACAAATGCGCACCGTGAGATCGGCAATCGAGGTGGCAAGAAAGGGCCTTTGACCGACAAGGGCCTCGAAGGCAACGACACCGAGCGACCAGATATCGCTCGCGGGATCGATGCCCGCAGCATTGCGGAGCTGTTCCGGACTCATGTACGCTGGGGAGCCCACCATGGCTCCCGTGCGTGTCGCGCCGACCGTGGGATCGTCCTCACTGCGCAGGGATTTGGCAATCCCGAAATCGAGGACCTTAGCGCAATCGCTGCCATTGTCGGCTTTGCAAATAAATAGATTGCCCGGTTTAAGATCCCGGTGCACGAGGCCTTGCTCGTGAGCGCGGTCGAGCGCGAGTGCGACCTGAGCCAGCACGTCGGACAGCTCGTTCGCACTCAGGCGACCGACGCGCTTCAATCGTTGATCGAGGCTCTCACCCGAGAGTAGCTCCATCACGATGTATGGGGTCTGTTCGTCGACGCCGTAGTCAAAGGTTCTTACGACGTGGTCGCTGCTCAATGCGGCGGCNNGAACCGAGCTCGACATGCTCCGCGCGCCAAACGGAACCCATCCCTCCATTTCCGATTTGCTCGAGGAGGTGATAGCGGCCACCCAAAACGCGCCCGGCGTAATCCATCGCTTGATCGCGGCATTGTCCCCGAGTCAGACCCAGTTGGCCACTGCCCCCGTCGCCCCGGCATCGATTGATTTGGCCGGTCGTTTGGCACTGGACCTTTTTCGGGCAGAAGTCGGCAATTACTGGGATAATTCCGATTCGGCGTATCTCGGGGTACTGTAGGTTGAAGCCCATGAAAGCGATCGACGAGGCTCCGAATTCGGGAGCGTGCCGGCGGGTCTATGGCCTGCTGCGGCGAGAGTGCCTCGTCCATCTCGGCTGCGTCGTGTTGGTGACGACGGCTTCGGCTTGCCTTGCACGTAGGTACAGCGTCGAAGATCGCCGGTCGGTGTCTGGTGGAAGTACTTCGGCAGGTTCGAGTTCGATCGGTGGATCGGGAGGCTCTAACGCGGGCGGCGCGACGGTCGCCGATGCAGGAGCGGCGGGTGAGCAAGCATCGGGAGGTGCGACGCCCGCGGCGAGCGGTGGCGCGAGCAGCGGCGGCACCCCAGCCGATGCGGGTGACGCAGGCAATCCTCTGAACCTTGGCTACTGCGACTCGGTAACCATGGCCAGTGCCGACGCTTCGGTTTCGCAGGATTGGACCTGCGTCACATCCACCAAGAACAACGCGACTGATACGCCGGGGGTTGTCGTCTCCGGTAAGTTCCTACCGACGTTCGGCAATACGGTATTCGACAGTCTCGACTACTGTCCGATCTTCCTTGCCACCTGCGAAGACACCCGGTCACCACTTCCGGACTTCAGTTTCACCTCGACGCAACAAGGCTGCGCCGTCATCAACTGGCACGAGGGCAGCACCGCGTACGGTGGCACGATGTGGCACACGATCACTCACGCCTCATCGTTGCTTATCGGCACGGTACCACTCGTGAATTCCACGGTCGTGCGGGCGCTGGCTTCGGCACTTTTGATCCCAATCACCGCGGACGGGTCAGCTCTCATCGGTATCAAGGATTGTTCGGGAAATGCGGCTTCCGGCGTACGGTTCGCCGCACGATCGAGCCCAACGGCGCCAGTGATGGGGCTGCACTTCTCGATTCAAGGCGACTTTTCGGTTCCGGAGCCTACACCGACGGGCAGCGCGGGTCTTGGCGGCCTGGCAAACTTGACCCCGGGAGCCACAACCATCTACGGCTTTATTGGGGATGGTTGTATCGTCGCGGAAGCTCGGATTGTCTCGGAAGCTAGCCGCATCGCGTACGTGTACTTGGTCCCGAACGGCTATCGCTGAAAGTAGGCGCGAAACAAGCGGGAAAACGCATCGTGCCGGTGTCGTAACCCACGCTTCGAGCGCGAGCCGACACCGGCACGTGAACGTGTCGGACGAGATTTCAGTTTCCGTCAACCGCGTAGTCGAGGACCCAATACGTATGCCCGGTGTAAGTGTTTTCGTACGGGTAAACGAAGAGCGTCGAGCTGTATTTGTAGTTGTCGTCACTGTACGCAGCGGTTGGGAGGTAGCCCACGGTGCCTGCAAATGTCGTGGACGTCGTGGTTGACTGCGCGTAGCTGTAGCCAACATTGAAGCCGAGCTTACTCATTACAGTGAGCCCGCCCGCGCCCGCTTCCATACTCGTTGTCACCGAGGCGTCGGTGCCGAAGGTCGTAGTGGAGCCGTCGGCAACGTCGATTTGAAGTTCGGTAATGCCGGGAGACGCGGCGGAGCCCCCCGAGCTGGCGTTGGCTGACTCCGAAGCGTACCCGCCGGGGTACTTGGCGAGCAGCGCGTTCGCGTCGGCGGCCGTAGGATAGGTGAACGGCATGCCCAGCGTGTGACTCGTCGGAATCTTGAGCCCGGTTATGTCGTTGAACTCCTCGAGCGGCAACGAGTACTTCGAGAATTTGCGTGGGATCGAGATATCGAGAGTCTTACCAATCTCAGAGGCGGTCGGTGACGAAAGAATCTCGTAAGTGTACTTATCGAGTGGCACGGCCGTGAAGATAACGCGATCTTCGCCGCCGCCGTCCGTGAACGTGATCGAGGTCGTTATCTCCTTCGAATTCGCCCACTCGACATTCGCCGAGGCTTCGAATTCGACGGAGGTTTTGAACGATTCGATATTGAAACCGAATATGCTCAAAGATTCCTCGTACGCAATGCCAAAGCCGATTGTAGCGCCAACGCTGTTCGTCGTCTCCGTCGAATAGGCAGTGGACGTGCCGAAAGACGTCGTCCAGTTCGGGAAGTTGCCGGCGTACGTGTTATCGGTTTCGGCGATCGATTGCCAGTAAGGTGCCGAAGACAAGACGGCCATCACTAGTGGGTCGGAGTACGTGAGTTCGTGCGACAAGATCTTCATACGACGCGAGTCGTTGTCGAAGTTGCCGACGGCGAGGTTGTACTGCGTGAACCCGCGGTAGATGTCGGTGGTCGTGTCGCCCAGGTTATTGTCCGTCGTCAGGTACTTCTCGACGCTCTCCAGCGCCGGCGTCGAGGCAGACGTGTTCAAGCCAATTGCCTGCAGCTTGAGAATGTCCAACCAATTGCCTGCTTGTGAAAGCGACAGCATCACTAGATGCTCCTTGGCCCGCTGGGTTCGGCTTCCCAATGCCGACGTGATGTTGGCGTTGTTCACCATACCCACTTGAACATCCAATACAGTCTCAGTGCCCGCGGGTGCATCGAACACGGACTTTACCAGGAATGTCGTAGGCGACCCGAGTACATTGCGAAAGACGGTGTTGTGCATGTAAAGCTCGTCCTTACCATCGCCGTCCATGTCGAGCGCCCGGACTTGCAAAGGCCAGTAGTCTTCGCTTCCGGCGTTGCGGCACGTCATGGTCGTGTCTTCGTTCGAAGCGGTGGTCAGTGCCGTGGTCAAGGGTTTGCCGATGCTGAGGCCCGCTGCCAGCCCCGTTACGGCGTTGATCCCGGTGATGNNCCACGCCGTCGCCGTCGAAGTCGCCAAAGCCGGCCGCGAGCATCGAGACTGCCGTATCGGTATTCGTGTAGTACCAAAGAGCCGAGCTATTGCCCTTGGCATAGCCGTCGTAGAAGGCGCATTGATTGTACCGCTCGCAGACGACGAATTCGTCCTTGCCGTCGCCATCGGCGTCACCGGTTGCGACACTCGTTACCTCCGTGTCGAAGGTGAGCTCGCCAACGGTCGTCAAGACCCCGTCGGGAGACGTCGGCACGTTGAGGATGTAGACCTTGTTTACAGCCGTAAGCAAGATTTCGTCGATGCCATCACCGTTGAGGTCGCCCTTGGTCGCGCTAAACATCGGTGCCCAGACGTGTCCGTCTAAGCTCGGGGTTTTCGCAGACACGAAGTCCGCGTTGCTCACGTAGCTGATCTTGGAGTTGATCGGGCCAAAGCTCGTGGCACTACTGCCGCCGTCCGTGGGGGTCTCCGAATCGTGCCGATATACGAAGAAGTCGATTTCTCGATTCTGCGTCTTGTCCACGGTCTCTTGCGTGGTGGTCGTTTCAATGAAAGTGCTCGGCTTGCCCGCGACGGAAAAAACAATAATATCCTGGATGCCATTGCCATCGATGTCTGCGGCAACACTCACTTTGGTCTGGGATTTCATCGCGGCCTGGCCAGGGACCGAGCTGAAGGGGGTCGCGAGTAGTCGCGGCGTGACATTCGCAACCGAGAGGTCGTCGAACAGGACGTTGTAGTTGCCGTCCTGCTGCGCCGAATACGAAGTGCCCGCTACGAAAACCTCAGAGGTTGGATAAAAAACGCTGGCGGGTTTGCGCATGGGCTGCCAATCCGATGGCGGCGTCACGGTGAGCCCAGCCGAGTTCTTGTACGATTGAGCTGGGGTGTCGGTGATGCCCAGGCCATTGAGCATCTCGGTAGTCGAGCTGCTCCCGCCAGTGCCCGCGTCTCCTCCGACTCCGGCATCCTCGATGTTCGTGCCATGTTCCGGCGACGACGAGCAAGCGAATGCTGTCAAGCTCAATACCGTGAGTGCCAACCAGGTGGCCCTGGCAGCCCTCGGTGTGCGAGCGCTTGGAGCCCTTGAGCACTGCGAGTCAATTGAACCCGTGCGATTCGAACGTGACCAACCCTGAGTAAGCAATCGTTGTTTTGTATTCATGTGACCTCCTCGAACTCGCAGCAATAAATCAGGCAGCCGAGTGCCGGCCGTCCTGCGTGGCTGACACCGGGCCCCGTGTGTGAATGGGGCAAACAGTCCGCGTGCCTGTCTCAACAGCACGCGGCGTGCCAAACGCCAAATTCAGGCAAGTGGCGGGCTATTCTGAGGCGGCGGCTGGACGCGTGCAGATTCTTGCACGTAGGCTCGTGCAACTCGCTGCACGCCGCGCAAGCGGCTGCACGCATCACACCGACCGCGGCAATTACCGGTGACTGCGTTATGAACGAGTTGCAGTGAGCTGTCCCTCACACGTAACCCACTCGCTCACTCAGCAATGATTGGCTCGGAATGAACGTTCCACTTCCGGTTGCGACGAGCCTATCCTTGTAATCGAATGCTTTCGCCTCGGCCACGGTGATGCGCCCGGTGCGGTACAAGACCGAACCGACTGACCTCAACGTGCCACGGTTTACCTGGCGAACGAAGTAGATTGTAAATTGCGTCGTTACCAGGTGATTCTTCGGGTCGAGTGACGCCGCAGCGAAGTAAGCGCTATCGTCGAGTAGCTTGAAGCACACCGAGCCGTGTATTGCTCCCGCCGAGTGAAAGAAGTCGCTGCGCACATCGATTGAAATCTCGCAGCGCGACTGCTCGACTCGCATCATTGGAGCGTAGTAACGATTCGCCTCGGCATTCAAATACATGCGCTGTAGTTTGGCGTAGTGTTCTGTGGCTGAGATTGCGTCCACGTGGGTAGCCCCAAGAATTGCGCACAATATCGAACAAGCAAGTCCGGATGTCTCGAAACAGCTGCGGTTCGACGCTTCACGGCCACGGACCTTACCCTCAGGTTGTAGATGCGCCCGTCGGGGACACAGATCCGAGATGGTGGAACCGGTACGGATATCTGAAGTCTTGGGTCACAATAAGCGCGAATGAGCGGCGTTTCCGTGCCGTCTCGACATAAGGCAGCATGAAAAATAGTCGGGGGACTTACAGTATTCAGAGCGACAATGACTTGCGAAAGCCCAATTCTCTCAGCATATCGAGCAAATCCGGGGGCAGGGGTGCCACGACGTCGAAGGGCGGCATCGTTTCATTGCCCAGCCACTGGACGCGCCGCGCGTGAAGCGCGTGTCGCCCGGGTGCAAGCGTTGCTTCGGTTCTTCCCCCGTACAGCGTATCATTGAGCAATGGGCAACCCAGGCTCGTCAGGTGAGCGCGGATCTGGTGGCGCAATGCTCGACTTGCATGCACGCTGACTACCGCGAATTGTCCCGAGCGCTCGACCACGGCATAGTCGGTTTTTGCGGGACGTGCCCCGGGTGCACTGGGTTCAGCGACGACGACGCGGCGTGTGTTATGCGGGCTGGGGCGCAGATGGGTCTGGATGGTGCCCTGGGCAGGAAGGTCATTGTCGGCGACTACGGCTAAGTATTCTTTGTGTAGCTGCCCCCTCGACAATGCGAGGCGCAGTTCTTCGAAGGCCGGGTGCGTTTTTGCAGCGACGACTAGCCCCGAGGTACCATTATCCAATCGGTGAATAATGCCCGGTTCGAGTGGCCCCGATCCAACCCCTTGCATCGCTGGAAATTGCGCCAAAAGAGCATTCGCCAATGCCGAATCATCATGCTCATCGAGCGGGGCCGTAGCAAGCCCAGCGGGCTTGCAAACGACTACGCAGAATTCATTTTGGAAGCGAATGTCGAGAGCAAGGCTTGGATTGGCGACGGCGCGACGTGCGGCGGGCATCGGGAAGCAAACCTCTGCTCCAGCTCGCAAATTCAAGTTCTTGTTGCCCACGCGGCCATCCACCGTGACATACCCCGTTTCGCACAATTGCTTGGCGCGTTTGCGTGAAAGCTCGTGAACCCTGTCCACGAGCCAGCGATCCAACCGCGTTCCCGCTTCGTCCACCGAGACTACCAGAGTGCAAACTTCGTTCACCACGTGCCAGTCACGCCGGCGACCCACCCGTCGCTTCGCGATGGCGTTGGGTCGCTGGTGGCTGATGACCGCCCGACGTAGGGCATGTAGTTCAGCGATTGCCGCGTCTCGGTATTGCGCGGCGACATATTGCGCGTCAGTAGCCAGCCAACTCCGCCACCTAACAGGGTTCCACTTCCAACAGTGACGAGCCAAGTACGATTCTGGTTGAGAGGCAATTTGCCCGTGTCCACGCCGTGCAAGAAACTCGCCGCGGCGGCGCCCGACAACGCGCCGAGGCTGGCGGCCAAGTCAATGAAAAGCACCCGCGTACTCGTTGTATCAATTTGCGTGGCAGCGACACCCGCAGCAAGTACGCCGAGCCCTGCTCCAACACCCATACCCGTATTGGGCGGCAACTCGGTGGTGCCGTGCCAAGTCCACTCAGCCAGGGCTCCCAGGAATGTGCCGAATGCGCCGCCTGAGTGAACAATAGCCACGCTGCCGGGCGTAGCTTTGTGCATNNGCGATACCTGCATTCAGGGTCCAGGCGTCGTCGACACTGATGTCCCATTCGTCGGCTGCCAACATCGATGCACCGAGACCAATACCGGCACCGAGTGCAGCCAAGGGATACGTCACGCGTGGATCATTCGAACCGCTTGCCCGTTGTAACCAGTAGCCGGTAAAGCCTCCCAATAGCGCGGTCGACACGGCCAACACGCCTCGGCCTTCCGAGCGCGCCGATTTGGGCGCTGGGTTCGGCGACAATGGCGAAACTTGTCGAGGGGATTCGGCCGTGCCCTTTCGAAGGGACTGGACCAATTCGCCCAGCATGACGACGGCCCGTACATCCACATTGCTCGAGTCGATTGCTTGGCTTCGGGTCGCAACCACCCGAGACCCGGGCGCCACGGCCACGAGACGGAGTTCAACGTGTGACCCCTGCACCACTAGGCGAGGGGCTACGACCCAGCGCGTTGCGGCAAGCGCAATCAGGGAATCATCCGGCGCCGGTGCCTTTGCGTTATCCTCGAGCACATGAGCCGTTGGGGCGATTTCTAGACTCAGATCGAGATCTTGCACTGAGTCGCTCAGCAGTGCATCTACGTGCTTGGCCAATCGCTTCAGGGACGGATCGGCGGATGCGATATCCTTTTTCGTCGAGTCGCAGTCGACGTCCGGTGTTACCAGTGCTGGCAGTATCAGCATGTCGCTTTCGCTAGCTGATGCCCGACCGGACCAGAACGCTGCACCTAGCAAGCAACCGAGCGCTACCAGCAAGAGACCTGGCCCACGACGCCGAGGAGTGGTTGAAGAACCACGACGCCGAGGAGTGGTTGAAG
>PMCK01000310.1 GCA_003154095.1 Myxococcales bacterium
GGCAAATCTCGGGGCAACTGCCCCACAGGAGGATAGAGTGAAGAGTTTATATACCTGTTTAGCCGCTGCCCTACTTACGATGCTTTCCGTGGGTTGCAGCAGTAGTTCCACACCTGCCGCGTCCTCAGGAAGTGCGCTCGACGCGTGCAAGGCCTATTGTACCAAGTCGGGCAGCAAGTGCGCGGATGCCGGAACCTACTCGTCAGCGACCGAATGTGAGCAAACTGAGTGCACTGCGAAATTGGGAACGGCGCCCGCAGCCTGCCAGACGTCTGCGTCCGCATATTACAATTGTTTATCCGCCCAGACGGACGTTTGCGCCATGGGTTGCTTGACCGAAATGGCCAAATTGGCAACCGATTGTCCGGCAAACTAATCTAACATTTGCGGACTGATATCGATGGCGCACCGATTACTCGGTGCGCCATTTTTTAATTTTGGTGCGCCCAGCATGGGCGCTGTCTTGCGGGTATGGTCCTTAGGTTGACGGCTAATGGCCCAAATCGCCTGTCTGGTTCTGGCTTTGCTGGAACTGGAGTAAGTCCGTCTTGGCTTAGCAAACTAATGTGCCACGCCTTGGGTGTGCCGCAGCTCCAAAAAAGTCGCGCAAACAGCGAACATTTAGGCCAGGCCTTGGGGACCATGAGCGCCTGGGCACATGGGGGGTTCCCCTCGAGCGCTCGGTCTGTTACGAGAAAAAGGCCATGATTGCAGGACTTGGTAAACAGTCGCTACTAGTTGGTTCGGCTTCCCAATGTGACATTCGACTGGGAGGTAACTCAGTTAAGCCGGAGCACGCTCGCATAGTTCACGATGGCTCAGGCAAGTTGACCTTCGTGGACCTGGGTGCGGGACCTTGCAGTGTCGATGGTAACCCGATACCGCCCGGTTCGGAAACGGGCTTCGATTTTCGGCGTCAATTCATGATTGGCGCGGCAGCGGTGCCCAATTCTCATCCAGCAATTGCTGCCCTGCTGATGCAGCGTGGACAACTGGGCCCCAGCGGTGGCCAGTTGGTCATCGGTCGCGACCCACAGCGAGTTCACCTAGTAGTCAAACATCCCAATGTCTCGGGGGTTCACCTCGGATTCGTTCCTGCCACGCTGCTTGTAGTGGACATGGGGTCAACCTCTGGAACTTGGATTTCAGGTAATCGATTAGCACCCCAAAACCCGACGCAAGTCGATGCGCACGGAGTCGTCTCGGTCGGCCCCGTGCCGCTGTCGGTGGCGTCACTGATCGAAATCGCGGGTGACCTGAACCTTGTCGGACCGCCCGGCGCTCCGCAGGCT
This sequence comes from Myxococcales bacterium, assembly GCA_003154095.1. Classification (GTDB taxonomy): domain Bacteria; phylum Myxococcota_A; class Polyangia; order Polyangiales; family Polyangiaceae; genus FEN-1139. The sequence goes on from PMCK01000310.1 coordinate 1,293, forward strand.
GAGCACGTAGTGCAGGCACCCGCGGCTGCGTTCACACCTGCCCCAGATGCCGGCGACGCATCCACCGATTCCCAACCCAAGCGCAAACATAAGACGGTTATTGGTCAGTTTTCATTCGGCGCCGCCGGTCAGGTAATGATTCGCTCGATCGGTCGCACGCCGGACAATGATATTCAGATTTCGCACCCGCAAGTCTCGAGCCGTCACGCGCTGCTGCATCGCATCAATGATCAGCTGTTTCTCGAGGATCGAGGCAGTGCCAACGGGACTTATGTTCGCGGACAACGGTTGGCAGCCGGCCAGCGCGTGGCCATCAACAATGGCGAAAAAGTATTCATCGGCCCGATGCCCCTCGTCATCCAGGTCGATGCCTCTGAAGTAGCTGTAATCGTAGAAGATTCTGCACAATGGCAGGGGCGCCCACTGTACGAGATAGAAGCCTGGGATCTCGTCATGCAGGTGCCTGATCGAGATAACCCAAGCGACACCAAAACGTTGCTCGACCATGTTAGCTTCAAAGCTCTGCCCGGTGATCTAATCGCGCTGATGGGACCGAGTGGCGCAGGCAAGACGACGTTGCTCTTGACGTTGAACGGGTATGCACCACCGACGGCGGGCCAGGTTCGCATCAACGGCGAGGACCTGTACGCCATCTACGACGCGCTGCGAGGGAGCATTGGATATGTGCCACAAGACGACATCGTGCATCCCGAGCTCACCGTGTGGGAGGCCGTTCGCTACAGCGCACGCATGCGGTTGCCGCCGGATTATGCTGAGGAAGAAATCGACAAGCGCGTTTCAGTGACCTTGGCTCAGCTGGGTCTCGAAAGCGTCGCACACCTTCAAATTGGTCGACCGGAGAAGAAGATCCTCTCGGGAGGGCAGCGCAAACGCGTCAATATTGCCATGGAACTGGTGACCGATCCGGTCATCCTATTCCTCGACGAGCCAACGAGTGGATTGGCGGCAGACGATACGACGGCACTCGTGCAATTGCTAGCGGATCTCGCGCGACAAACCGGCAAAACAATCATCACGACGATTCACCAACCCGCCAAGAATGAATACGAGAAATTCAACTTGGCCTTGATTATGGGTCCCGGCGGCATTCCGATCTATTTCGGTCCAACTACCGATGGGTACACCTTCTTTGGGTCGCTGCTCGCGCGTCAAGGTAAAACAAACACGATTAACAATCCTCGTGATATGTTCGACATGCTCAATCAACGCGAGCGCCCTCTATTCGAGGCCATGCGGGCGCAGGATCCGCAGGCCACACGATTTGCAGCACGTCAGCAAGCCGCTCGCGAGTGGAATGCCGAGTTCTTCAATCAGCAAAACCCGATATTTCAGAAGATGTACTCCGGACGGCGCGCCGTCGGAGTTGGCACCCCACAGCAGGGGATTCCCCAAAGCAAGCCGGCCACATCCGGGCAATTCGGGTTGCTCGTCAGCCGATATATGAAGACGAAGATGCGCGACGTGGGTGGGACGGCGATTATGTTGCTGCAAGCTCCAATTATCGGCGTTTTGCTGGCGGCGGTCTTTGGAGGGCAGAAGGCCTCGATTCCTTACTGGTGCTTAGGGGCACTTCAGGACCTGTCGTCGCGTTCCGGCGACGCCTCCGGAAATAGCAGTGACGTTCTGCGTAGTATGCCGGCAACCGCCGACAACTCGGCGGCGATATTCTTCCTCGTCGTCGCCGCTGTGTGGTTCGGCACCAGCAACGCGGCACGCGAGATTGTCAGTGAGCGGGCCATCTATGTACGCGAGCGAATGGTGAATTTGAAGCTCATTAACTATGTGCTCTCCAAATTCGTTCTCCTGAGCCTATTTTGCGTGATTCAATGCACGGTGCTGCTGGCAATCGCGTTTTTTGCGCTTGGGTTCTCCGGTGGGCCCCTGGCGTTTGGCGTGCAATTACTGACGTTGGTCGTAACATCCATGTCCTCGGCTGCCACGGGCCTCCTGCTCTCGACTATGGTCGCGTCGAGCGAAGCCGCCATGGCTCTCACACCGATTGCGCTCATTCCTCAGGTCGTGCTCGGCGGGCTGATGGTGCCCATGACCACCGTGCCGTGGCTCAAGTGGCCCATGTTGATCATGCCGGCGCGTTGGGGTTTTCAGGGCGTTGTAGCGCAGGAACGCATCGCGGTTGCTTCCATGCCCGCTTGGATCGTCAATTTGAACAAGCCTGACATGAATAGCGTGGACAACTTCATTACCAACGGCAAGTTTCAGTGCGCCATCGCCCAGGTGGCAAGTCCGGATTTGACCGGCGCCTGGGGTTTCGTCAACTACGCCAACCCGTGGCTGCCCGCCGCCGTTTTGGCAACCATGATGGTCGTGCAATTCTTGCTCATTCTGATTCTGTTGAAACGACGGGACTCGGTGTGAGTCCGACTTTTATGGTCTTGACGGCACTTGGACACACTCAGTCGCCGTGACCGATGCAGGGGCGGGTTCTGTTGCGGGGACCGGTGCAGGCGCAGGTTCTGTTGCAGGGACTGTTGCAGGGGCAGGGGCAGGTTCTGTTGCGGGTTCTGCTGCAGGGGCAGATTCTGCTGCAGGGGCGGGTTCTGCACCTGCACCTGTGGCTGCCTCAGTAACCGCTATGGGCACCTGCACCTAACGAGCTGATGATTGTGCGCAGGGTGTGCTGGTCCCACTTTTGGCGGCCTTCGCTCGGCATTTCCAGGCCCGCCGCTGTTGCAAAGGTCGCCCATGTTGCGCTGCCGTGGGCGAAATCCTATCATTTGTCCGAATGAACCTTGCCGAAGCATTAACGAGACTTCGTCCCCACGGCGCGGAATTGCGCACCCTGGGTGTTCGTGCTTTATCGATTTTCGGCTCCACAGCGCGAGGGGAGGCCCGTCTCGACAGCGATGTGGACGTGCTTGTGGAGTTTGAAGGCCCAGCCACGTTGGACGCGTATTTGACGTTGAAGGAGCGGTTGGAGGAAGTACTACAAACGCGAGTGGATCTCGTTACGTCCAAGGGCGTCAAGCCGCGATTGAAGAAGATTATAGAGCGTGAGGCGGTATTGGTGGCGTGACACGTGCAGTCGAATTGTACATCGNNGAGATCGATTGGAAAGCTATCGCGGGAATGCGTGATATTCTCATACATGAGTACTTTGGTGTGGATCTCGACATAGTCTGGGACGTAGTCTCAGCTAAGATTCCAAGACTCGTTCAAGCTGTCCCAAAGCTTCGCGAAGCGTATCCCGTAGAGTAGCCAGGTGGCGAGGCAGGTGCTGTGGCAGGGGCTTATTCGGGTGCGGGTTTTGCTTTCTGCGGCCGGGGCAGGGACCGTTGCAGGGGCAGATTCTGTAGCAGCTCCAGATGCAGGGGCGGTTTCTGCTGCTGGGGCGGGTTCTGCACCAGCACCTGTGGCTGCCACGGCAACTGCTACGGGAGAGCGAGTGGTCGCGTACACCAACGCTTCCGATACCGGTGAATTAAGTTCCTTCGCTCGGCGCAAGACGTCAAAGGCAACAGCGATGATGCTCAAGCGGGATCGAGAATCACTGCGGACGGTTGCAGCCCTGCATATACGCATCCGCAACCACTCGTTGTCAATGTTACCGTTGCACTGACGTTCGCTGGCTGGAACCCCGGCGCGGTAACAAGCAGCGAGTAACTTCCCGCGGCAACGTCATAAGTGGGCCATCGACAGACTACCACGGTCGGCACGTTCGAGCTGGGCTCACACGACATGGTCACCATCGCCGGGCCCGAAAGCGTTGCTTCGATGCCACTGATTGCGCCCCCATCATCCGCAGAGCTCACGTCAAGACCGATAGTCAAGTACGACGCCAAGCATCCCCCCCAGCCACAATAGATACCGCCTGTGCCCGCATCGTTTCTTCCGCCATTGTCGCTAGTCTGGTTGCCACCTGCACCTCTTGTGGTTCCGTTGTTGCTGTCACCGCAGCCAACTACGGGGAGCATTGCTATCAGCCCAAACAATAGCAGTGACCGATTCCTCAAGGACGTGTGCGCCATGGTATCACAGTCAAGCACGTATTGTGCCAGCGGATAGGCCCCTCACCGAATACAAAACAAGCTTGAATTCGATAGCGAGCGCTGTGCCAAGTGTGCCATAGCTTGCCACTGAATGTGCGCTTGACGCATGTCCGATCGGGTCACCGTGAAGCGTGCCCACATGCCGTCATGACCCAACAAGTACGTTCTGTCTAAGCCTTGACCTTGCGTCTCACGGCTTTCTTGCGCAGCCGATTGTCTCTTGAAGACAAGGACCGCTCGAGGACGGCCAAATCGGCATTATCTTGCGGGCGAGCTGCTGGACCGCGTACCCCCCAATGATTAGGTACTTCACTCGCCGGGCGTTCAAGGACTCGATGAACTCTTCGAAATCTGGGTAGAACATTGCGACCTTTGGTTTTTTCGCAGTCGAGTAGGCAGTCTGCCACGAGGCCAACACGCGCGTTTGGAGACATTCCTAGCCAGAACTCTCGATCGAGGTCGTCGTTTGCGTCCACGGTCGTTACCGTCACGGACCAATGCGTCCGTCCGCCTGTTTTGGCTTTCGAACGAGAAGATGTGCCGTTGACGGATGGGGACCGAGGCATGGCGATAGCCGAGCAAGCGTGGCGTCCTTCCGACACGAGCGCAAGGGCTGGGGGGAACGCGACCAGGATTGTGTCGAAAGTTCGAGTCGCCTGCGGGCACTTGTGGGTGTGTCGGCACGTGCTACCGTTGATGCTTGGGAGTCATGTTGACGGCACGCGATATTTCGGAAGCGGGTTCTGTTGCAGGGACCGTTGCAGGGGCAGATGCGGATTCGGTGGCAGGGCGGGTTCTGCTGCAGTAGCCGTTGCAGAGGCAGATGCGGATTCTGTTGCAGGGGCGGGTTCTGTTGCAGGTGGTGTTGCGGGGGCAGGCCCTGTTGCGGGGGCAGGGGCTGGGGGGACCTTCACCGGGCAACTGCAACAGCACCTGTGGTGCCACGGCAACCGAGATGCACTATTCCCGATAGGCGTCGCGCCGATTCAAAATGTGAAGGACTACAAGTTCGCCACGGGCAGCGTCCAGCGAGAGTCGCACGCGCCATTCGCCAAGCCCCACTCATCCGCAAGCTCTTCGAGCGTGCTTGTAGGTTCCCCTGCGCGCAATGAGGCCTTTGCGGCAGCAACTGCGGCGCGCTCTTCGTCCGTCTCGGGCTCATCCGAGGGCGGCGCGTTCAGAAGTGCTGCCATTACAGGGTCCAGCTTCTCAGCGAGAGGCATACCCAGAGTATGCACCCGAACCAACGGCTTGCCCAGTCGAAGGCCGAATTTTC
>PMCK01000490.1 GCA_003154095.1 Myxococcales bacterium
GCATGGGCGCCAGTGAAGGCCCCCTTCGCGTGACCGTACTACTCGCTTTCGAGCATTGACTCTGGAATGGCACCAGAGTTGACCGCCACGAATGGAGCATCCGATCGCTGACTCGAATCGTGCACAGCGCGAGCTACCAATTCTTTCCCCGTGCCACTTTCACCCGTGATTAGGACCGTACAGTTGGTATCAGCAACTCGATCGATCACGCGATATACGTCAGTGAGCCCTTCCGAGCGTCCAACGACCCCACGCATGCAGCGCGGCGGACTAAGCGAAGGGAATTGACTACGGCGCTCGACTACCTGCGTTGTTGGTTCATCGCTATCGCCGACGGCAAACATGTCGCTGATGCGCATGCTGGCGATTGGATTCAGGGGTTCGGTGTTATCGTGAAGTGGGTGTGCGAGTCCTACGGACATAGATCACTCCGATCCTCCCGTACGGCTGCCGCGTTCGACAAGATTTGTTACTTGCGGCTGCGTCAAGAGGTTGTGCATCGGAGCGTTGAGCAACTGACGTGCCAGCGACTTGACTCGATTCCAATTGACTCTGAACTGAGACTATTGCCGTAATTTTCCAGAGCTTAGCGTTTCGCGCGTGGGTTCACGCAAACCCAGGGCCTCGCACCTGGTTCGATGAACAATACGGCAAAAAGCGCAAGGAAAGGGCAGTCGCCGCATACCCACCTACTGCCGGCCTCGGGAGGGTCACAGGAGACCCTCGTGGGGTGTCAAAATACCCACTGCTGGGTCGCTGGGAATCTTTTCGCGCGATTCAAAGGGCGAATTAATTGCCGGTCGCGTCGCGCTGAACGGTGCCCGACAGAAATGCTGGAACGAAATTCGAATCCGTTATCACAAATGAGTCATACCCTCGACGCTACAATCCTATTGCCACCTACTCGATCTTACACCGTAGCGATCGCACTTGGCCGGTCGAATCGTTTCGTATCACTCGATGATTCGCGGTGGCATGCGCCATGCTTGAGCGCGAAGCGTGATTGACCTGTTCGGTAATCTCCAAACGCTGCATCAAGCTCTCGACTATCACTTGGAACGACACAACGTGTTGGCCTCCAACGTTGCTCACGTCGACACCCCCGGATATCGACCTAGTGACCTGGCCCGCGTCGACGGTGGACAATTTGCGGCAGTGTTCAACATAGAAATGCAGCGTACCGCAGAGGGACACATCAACGGTGCAAGCGAAAGCTCGCAGGCTCAGGTTGGAAGAATCTTCGAGGACGTTTCCGCCGGGTTCGGCAATGACGGCAATGGAGTGTCGCTCGATCGTGAAGCCACTAAACTAGCGGCGAATCACCTTCGATATGATGTCGTCTCAACAATCGTTGCATCAGAGATCAAGGGGCTAATGTACGCAGCCAATGACGGTAAAGGCTGAGGAGAACTATTATGCTTGGTGTCTTTAGCGCATTAGAAGTCTCGGCATCCGGACTATCAGCAGAGCGGATTAGGATGAATACGACGGCATCCAATCTGGCCAATGCGAGAACGACTCGGACCGCACAAGGCGGACCTTTTCGTCGGTTGGACCCAGTGTTCGAAGCCGTCGGGTTAGACCGATTGCGCGGCCTTCCGTCGATGCAGCGCGGAGTCTCATTGGTTCGTGTCTCGAAAATTCAGGAAGACCAGCGGCCCGGAACGATGGTGTATGACCCCTCCCACCCAGACGCAAACGGGCAGGGATACGTCACCTATCCCAACGTGAACGCCGTTGAAGAGATGGTCAACATGATTACCGCGACTCGCGCCTACGAGGCGGGCGTTACGTCAATCAATAGCATCAAGCAAATGGCTCGCTCTGCGCTGGAAATAGGTCGATGAGGTAGCTCATGAGCTCCACAATCGCAGCTGGGATACCACCAATTCAGAGTGAGGTGCTTCGCGATGGGGGCATTGCTGCGCCCAATTCGCCGCTGCGAGATGGCAATTTCTCCAACGTGTTCGAGGGGCTCGTAGCAAACGCCAATGAAAGCGCACGATTTGCTGACGGAATGTCGCAGGCCTTCGCCGCGGGCGCCCGAGATGATATTCACGGCACCATGATTGCAATAAGCAAGGCGGACATTGAACTACATTTGGTTGGAACTGTAAGAAACAAGGTTATTGACGCATTTTACGAACTCTGGCGCATGCAAATCTAAAACAGTGTGATCAATGGATAAGTTACGGACCATAGCTAAGCAAATCGCAGCATTTTGGGCGGCTCTGCCTACACCAAAGCGGATTGCCCTGGTGGGTCTGACAACGCTGGCGCTCGCAATAACATTATTGGTCAGTTATGTCGGCTCGCAGGTTCACTATGGTTATCTTTACACCGGCCTAGAGAGCCAGGATGCTGCCGGAATCGTCGAAAAACTCAAAGCCATGCAGGTTCCGTTTCAACTTGCAGCAAATGGCACGGCAATTCAAGTCCCGGAGGAACGGGTCGCGGCACTACGCCTGGAATTAGCAGCTGCCGGTTTGCCGCACGGCGGAGGCGTCGGGTTCGAGCTGTTCGATCACACCCAAATTGGTGCCACGGAATTTGAACAGCAAGTAAATCTCCGACGCGCCTTGGAGGGCGAACTCGTTCGCTCGATTTTGACTATCGACGGCGTTCAGGCGGCGCGCGTGCATTTGGTAATGCCCGAGCGGCGCCTTTTTGTTGCGCGCGAACAGCAGGCATCGGCATCTGTTGTACTGAAACTCAGGAATCCGGCTGGTTTTAGCCCGCGCGAGGTCGCGGGGATTGTGCACTTGGTATCGGCGGCCGTCCCGAATCTTCACCGAGACCGAGTTTCCGTCGTGAGCACGGATGGAATTACTTTACACCGTCCGAACACGGGCGAAACTGGCAGTTCGAGTGATGACTCCGATAACGCGTCAGAACATGCGCACGCGCTAGCGGGCCAAATGGAAAACGACGTTCGAGCGCAAATCGAACGAATCGTCGGCCCCAATAATGCTGATGTTCGTGTCAATCTCAAGCTTGACTCTTCAGCTCGGGAAAAAGTCGAGGAACATTACGAACCTAGCAAGACTGCGCTGCGCAGCGAACAAAAGGTTCAGGAGCTTACCGGCGCCGGTCAAGCGGGAGTGGCTGGTGTTCCTGGCGCGCTGACGAACTTGCCGGATGCCCGTCAGGCGGGTGCCGATGTCACGGAGGCGCCCGGAGGTGGTGACGGTGCCGTATCGCGGCTTTCCCAGACTAGGAATTGGGAAGTCGACAAAGTGAGCCAGAAGACCACTACCCCACCCGGTACTATCGACCGATTGAGTGTGGCCGTACTGGTGAATGACCATTTCGAGCGCCGTGGTAAACAGTGGGTGAATACGCCCCGTACGGCTCAGGAACTTGCACAGATCGAGGAATTGGTTAAGCGGGCCGTTGGATTCAGTGTAGAACGCGGTGACAGCGTTCATGTTGCTGCCGCGTCATTCGCCCACGTGGATGCCGACGTCGAAATTGGCAATAGCGAAGAACGCGGCTGGAAGCGACTTCTCCCGTATTTGATAGCGGGTTTGGCGGGCATTGTGGCTCTCGCACTAATTGTTTTGGCTTGGCGACGGGGTAAGAAAAATCCTAAAGCCATGCCCCTTGCGCTCATGGGTCAGGGGCTCGACGCCAATGCCGAACTTTCCGGCCATATCGCAGGCATGAGCGACGCCAACGGCCTTCCGGCGGCCAACTTTGCGTCAATGGAAGGACTCTCAGGCAGTCATAAACTCGACAGTCCGGCTTTGCGCTCTAGGGCTCTGCAATTCGCCTCTGACGATCCTGCCACTGCCGCGATCATCATTCGGAAGTGGCT
>PMCK01000214.1 GCA_003154095.1 Myxococcales bacterium
GGCGCTGGCCCGCAAGATTCGGTCGGAGCGAGCATCCATGATGTGGAACTCATGGTCCGCGAGTGTGTCCCCATATGCAAGGTCAAGGCCTCCGGCGGGATTCGATCGCTCGAGAAGTTGGAGAGGTTTCTCGATGCCGGTGCGTCTCGTATCGGTACATCATCGACACGAGAAATCATTGCTCAGGCGCGGCGTCGCGGTTCAGGTTGATGGGACGTCTCTCGAAATCGCAGGATTTTAGGGGGTAGCTCTAAGGGCACCCCAGCTTTTTCTCGAGCTTTGCCCATGCGTCCTTCAATTCCAGGGTTCGGTTGAGGACCACGCGCTCTGGGGTGGTTTCACGATCGACGCAAAAATATCCCAGTCTTTCCAATTGAAGGCGGTCAAGCACCGGGGCGCTGGCGAGTGATGCTTCGAGCTTGGCGTCGGGACAGATTTCGAGAGAATTCTGATTGACGGCGTTTCTCCAGTTTGTCCCCTCTGGCCCAGCCATCGGATACTCCGTACTAAACAGGCGATCGTAGAGGCGCACCTCGGCGTCAACGGCGTGAGCTGCCGAGACCCAATGCAGGGTACCTTTGACGCGTCGGCCATCGGGGGCTTGCCCGCCCCAAGAATTCGGGTCGTACTCGCAACGCAGCTCGACCACCTTGCCATCCGCATCCTTCCTCACGCTCTTACAAGTGACGAGGCAGGCACCCCGCAATCGAACTTCCTGTCCCGGTGTGAGCCGATACCACTTGGGTGGTGCGACTTCGCGAAAATCATCTTGTTCCACGAATAATGTGCCCGAGAACGGCACACGGCGAGTGCCTCGTTCAGGGTATTCGGGGTGGTTGAGCAATTCTACGTACTCGGTGCGATCACTAGGCCAATTCTCGATCGTGACCTTGAGTGGCCGCAGGACCCCCATGGCTCTGCGACAGCGCTGGTTCAAGTCCTCGCGCTGTATGAACTCGAGCAATTGAACTTCGACAGTTCCTTCGCGTTTGGAAACCCCAATTTGATCGCAGAATTTTCGGATCGACTCGGGGGTGAAGCCCCTTCGACGCATACCGGCCAGTGTCGGCATGCGTGGGTCATCCCAACTCGACACGAGCTTCTCCTCGACCAATTGCTGCAAACGTCGCTTGCTGAGTACCGTATACGTCAAATTGAGGCGGGCAAACTCGATTTGCTGGGGCTTTTTGTCGCCTTCAATGCCAAGCGTCAGCAAGAACCAATCGTAAAGTGGCCGATGATCCTCGAATTCCAACGTGCACACGGAATGCGTGATGTTCTCGATTGCGTCGCAAAGCCCATGCGCCCAGTCGTACATCGGGTACAGGCACCAGGTGTCGCCGGTTCTGTGATGGGTAGCGTGTCGGATTCGGTACATTACCGGATCGCGCATGTTTTGGTTGGCAGAGCTCATGTCGATCTTCGCTCTCAGCACCCGTTCGCCATCCCCGAACTCACCCGCGCGCATTCGCTTTAGCAAATCCAAGTTTTCTTCGATGCTGCGGCTTCTATAGGGGCTCTCTTGACCCACGGCATAAAAGTTCCCACGCGATGATCGGATCTCCTCGAGACCGCGATCATCGACGTATGCCTTGCCCTGGCGCACGAGCTGTTCTGCCCATTCGTAGATTTGCAGAAAGTAATCGGAAGCAAAATAGAGCCTCTCGCCAAAATCGAAGCCCAGCCAATGTACGTCCTCAATGATCGAGCGAACGTATTCTTCACTTTCTGCAAGTGGATTTGTGTCATCCAATCGCAAATTGCATGTGCCGCCAAACTTCTGCGCCAGACCGAAATTTAGACAGATGCTCTTGGCGTGGCCAATGTGCAAGTAACCATTGGGCTCGGGCGGGAAGCGGGTGCCGACTCGGCCGCGAGCCTTGCCGGCTTTTACGTCTGCTTCAACGAGTTCTCGAACGAAGTTGGTGGCTGGGGAATCGGAGTCGGGTGTTGTTGAACGCTCGCTCATGGCGCGGGTGATATGCACCCCGCTGGCCAAGTCCGCAACAATTGAACGAAAACGGCGAAAGTTGTCGGGGCCGGTGGAGGCTTTCCCCTAGCATTGTCGCTTCCGGACCGCCGCCGCGTGGGCCGTTAGGCCTTCGCGAGTCGCAAAATCAATGACCGCCGCGGCGTCTTCCGACAGAGCTGCCGCTTCGTAGTGCAATAGGCTCGACGACTTGAGAAAGTCGTTGGCCGAAAGTGGACTGAAGAATCTGGCAGTCGCGCCAGTAGGTAACACATGTGAAGGGCCGGCAAAGTAGTCGCCCAGTGGCACTGGCGTGTGTGCTCCAATGAATATTGCGCCTGCATGACGGATCTGACCGAGGCAACGCGCGTCATCATGCGTTTGTAGTTGAAGGTGTTCGGTAGCGAAAAGATTCGCAAATTCGCAGGACTGCTCCAGGCTCGAGGTGATCAGAACTGCGCTGTACCGACTGAGGGCTGCCGCAATGGCGTCGCGGCGCTCCAATTGTTCAAGCTGAGCTTCAATGGCCGCGCATACGGATTGTGCAAGTGCCCGTGAGGGTGTTGCAAGGATGGCCGATCCGGGATCATGTTCGGCCTGCGCGATCATATCGGCGGCGACCCAGTCTGGATTTGCCGAGTCATCGGCCACGACGAATACCTCACTGGGGCCGGCTATCGAATCTATGCCCACACGACCGAACAGTTGACGCTTGGCTTCGGTTACGAACGCGTTGCCGGGCCCGACGATCTTGTCCACCGCGCGTATCTGTGGCGTTCCGAGGGCTAATGCCGCAATAGCCACTGCACCGCCAACCCGATAAACCTCGCGAACACCCAGCTCCGCGGCAATGGCGAGGGCCATTGGGTTGATATCTCCTCCCGTCGGTGGACTTACCATTACTATCTCACGTACCTTGGCCACTTGAGCCGGCACGACGGTCATGAGCACCGTGGAAGGATAGAGCGCGCGCCCTCCGGGCACATATACGCCTACACGATCGATCGGAGTGTACCGCAGGCCAAGAACCCGACCGCCCCGTAGCAGGGGCTCTGGAGCGCGCACCAATATATGCTCTTGGTATTCACGGATATTGGAAATTGCCCTGCGCATTAGATCCATGAATTCGGGATCGCAGTTAGCCCGAGCACTATCGAGCAAAGCTTGCGGAACGCGCAAAGACTCATCGGTCAGCGATACCTTGTCGAACCTGTTGGTCAACGCAGTTACTGCAACGTCACCTCGGGCTCCGACGTCAGCGATGATATTGCGCACAATTTCTGGTACATCCAGACTTGGCTGTTCGGTTCGAGCCGTGAGAGCTCCGCCGCGCAGCAGGCGGCGCAGGGCGGTGACATCCTCGGTAAAGTTGGGGTTTGCGCAATCTAGCAAAGGGACCAGGCTCATGACGCGCTACTTTGCCTCGACTTTTGAAGTCTTCAAAGCGGTTTTAGGTAGGCTAACGAGCAAATTGCCAAAAAACGTTGGCCGACGTGTACACTCGGGGTACGTCAGCAACCAGCAACCAGCATGGCCACTTCACCCAGGCGAATTCTCCTAGTCAGGCCCCGATCACCAAACGAACGATTTGGTCTAGGTCCGTTCTTCAGAGTCGAACCCCTGGGGCTCGAATACGTAGCCGCGGCTTTGGAAGCGGCAGGACACCTGGTTCGAATCACTGACGAGCGGTTCGCAATTCCACTGCAGCGGCAGGTGGCGGAGTTTCAGCCGGATGTCGTCGGCATCAGCTGCATGCATACGGTTGACATTCCAACGGCTCTCGCCGCTAGCACGACAGTGAAGCAAGCCTACCCGCGGGCAAAAGTCGTAATGGGAGGGCACGTTGTCGCGATTTATCCCGATCCGTTCTTCGAGCCCGACGTTGACGCGTTGTGCGTCGTAGACGGAGAAATCGCATTTCCGCAATTCGTTGCTGAGCTTGACAATGTCACGCACAGCGGTCAATGGCCTGGCTTCTGGGCACGTATTGACGAGGGGAGGGGCAGGAGCCGTTTTAGCTTATCGCCGTGGAACAATGGCGGTGACGAGCTACGCACCGTTCCACTTCCAGCGCGTCACCTGGTGGAGGAATTTCGCCACGAATACTTGTGCGTTCACAAGCAGCCGATCTGGGCTGTGGAGACCGCGCGCGGCTGCCCCTACCGATGCAGTTTTTGCTCGACGTCTCTCCGTCATGACCGACAACATCGATTGCGCGAATATTCGACTGTCGTCGAGGACTTTGAGCGCACGGGCCCCAACTTGTTTATCATAGATGACCTATTCTTTTCACCGTCCCACCATAGTGCCGAGCTGGCCAATGCCTTGATAAGGACAAGCATTCGAAAGTCTTGGATCTTGGTGCAAACACGTTTGGACACGATTGCGAAGAACCCACTGCTACTCGAAAAATGGCGTAACTTGGCCGAGAACATCGACTTGTTCTGTGGCTTCGAGGCGCCCACAGATGCACAGCTCTCCTCGCTCAACAAGGACATGACGTCGGACGCCATTGAAGAAGGGGTAAAAGTGGCGAGGCACTACGGTTACGGAGTGACGGGTAACTTCGTAATCGATCCCGACTGGGACGAGCGCGACTTCGAAAACCTTTGGGCGATGGTCGACCGTCTGAAGNNGGATTGGGACTGGTCGAAGTGGGACATGCACCATGTTCTTTACGAACCTAGGCTTGGCCGCCGCCGATTCTTCGAATTGTTCGTGGAGTGCTGGCGACGCAACGTGCTTGGGGCGCGCCATGCGGGCCATTGGATGCGCTGGGTACGCGGTCTAACTGCGAGCCAAATTGCAGTCTTAGCGCGGGTCTTATGGCGGACGCAGCGGCTCCTCAATGTCGACGCCTACTTAGATGAGACTTTTCCGCTCCAGGTGCCGGCTCAGCTGGACATCAGTGAACGCGCAGGGCGCAAAAATTTCCAGGAATTGACTGCATAGGGGCAGTAGCGACTGTGTAGGTCCTGTTGCAGCAATATCTGGAGCTACTGCGAACACCGCAACGCAGTCGGCGTAATCGGGGCTCATCGTCCGGAATGTTTGCGAGAATACTCCGCAATAATACCTAGATGGACCTTGAGCCGATCGGTTGGTCAGTCTCTTGTCCATTTGGACCGAATTTTGCTATTTGCGGGTGCCAGCTGGGCGGTTCGAGCCGTCCGTCGATAAGGTCCGAAATTCATGCAGCGAGCACTAGCGTCAGTACCCAGGCAAGCCCGCATCCCCACGGAATTCCGAAATGAAACGGAATCGTCGCGTCGATCGGGGTTCTTCAATGATGTTTCACGGGCGCCGTCTGCCTCGCAACTAGCTGCAGCAATTGCGCTAGCGGTACATCGTGGCCTCGTCGAGCAGCCCTCGCGTAAGCGCTTAGCGTTGCGTTAAGGACCTTGTGCGCTCCGGTGATTCCGCTAAAACGCGGAACACCCAATGGCCCCACAACTGCTCCATTATGTCGTGGAGTTCGATGATGGAACGCATTTCAACGTCCATATCGACCCCGACGATCCATCAAACCTGACAATAGACGGTGTAGACTCTGACGTTGATGTTGCCACGAGCCCACTTGGGCTAGTGCTGACTACGGGAGATGGGCAGCGGTTGCCGCTAACCCTTCGTTACGAAGATGGATCCCTTGTCGCCGAAACCGCCGACGGCAAGCTTCATCGTGCACGCGTCGAGTTGGCCGAATCTCGCGAATGGCGGACTGTCATTGCGAGCCAACCACCTCCACCTCCTGTCGAGCATTCGGGTCAGATCGAAGCACCCATCGCGGGTAACGTAATTGCGCTTTGCGTCGCTGAAGGGGCGCTCGTGACCGAGGGCACTGCCATCATCCTCCTTGAGGCTATGAAGATGCAGAACACGATTGCAGCGCCGCTTTCCGGCACGATTCACTATTTGGTGCGAGCTGGGCAAGTGGTTAGATCGGGGGACCTGCTGGCTGCCATTGACTCAGAGGTTGCGGGGATATGACGAAAACGCCCAATGAAAAGGAAGCTGCGTTGAGCGGCGCCGTCAGCAAGAATTTGGCAAGAGCCAGGCTCGAAGTACTGTTCGACGCGGGCTCCTTCGAAGAATTCGATGCGGCTGTCGTGCACCGCACCGAAGCGTTCGGCATGGCCAAAAAGAGGTTACCCGGTGACGGAGTGATCACCGGTGTCGGAACGGTCGCGTCTCGCACTGTCTACGCCTACTCGCAGGATCGTTCCGTCTTAGGCGGGTCTTTGGGAGAAGTGCATGCCGCAAAGATCTGCAAGGTCATGGACATGGCTGCTCGAAACGGTTCTCCAGTAGTCGGGATCTGCGATTCCGGCGGAGCGCGTATTCAAGAGGGGGTCAACTCCCTGGCTGGATACGGTGACATATTTTATCGTAACGTCCGCTGTTCCGGTGTAATCCCCCAAATCTCGCTGATCTTGGGGCCAGCGGCGGGCGGCGCCGTGTATAGCCCCGCGTTGACCGATTTCGTCATCATGGCCACGGGGCGCAGCTACATGTTCTTGACCGGACCCAAGGTCGTCAAGACGGTCACGTTCGAGGACGTCAGCGTCGAGGCATTGGGTGGCGCCAGCGTCCACGCGTCGAAGACTGGGTTGGCTCACTTTACCGCAAAGGATGACGTGGAAGCCATTGAGCAAGCACGCCGTTTGCTCGGATATTTGCCCGAGAATTGCCAGGAACCACCGCCCGATATCCGCTGCACCGATCCGCCCGATCGACTGTGCGATGAGCTCCGATCGATCATTCCAGCAGATCCTCAGCAGCCTTACGATGTTCGAATCGTCATCAATTCCGTTGTTGATCGGGGCACATTTCTAGAAGTCCAGGAGAATTTCGCTGGCAATATAGTCGTTGGTTTTGCGCGTCTCGCTGGCAAGAGCGTCGGTATCATAGCCAATCAACCAGCGGTGCTTGCCGGGGTCCTTAACATCGATGCATCCCGCAAAGCAGGGCGGTTCATTCGAACCTGTAACGCCTTTAGAATCCCACTTGTGTCATTCGTTGATGTACCGGGATTCTTGCCAGGTCAGGATCAAGAGCACGGAGGCGCTATCGTTCACGGTGCCAAGCTTTTATACGCGTATTGTGAATCCAGCGTACCCAAATTGTCGGTCATTTTGAAAAAATCATACGGCGGCGCTTACATAGTGATGAGTTCGAAACATGTCGGCGGTGACGTGGTAATGGCCTGGCCATCCGCTGAAATTGCCGTAATGGGTGCGAAGGGTGCAGTGGAAATCCTCTACAAGAGAGAGATCAGTGCCGCCGAAGATCCGAAGGCCGAAGCCCAAAAGCGCAATCGAGAGTATGAGGAACTCTTCCTCTCGCCGCGCCAGGCTGCAGAACGCGGGTTCATCGATGCCGTCATCGATCCGGCCGAGACACGGCGCAAGCTCACCAAGCTTTTCAGCCACGTAGCGCACCGCCGCGACCTCACGTGGCCCAAACGCAACGGCAATATCCCGACCTAGTAGAAGCGTTGTTAATAGGGGGACTGGTCCGGCCCATGGGTACCTGAGTGAGGACCGCCAAGAATTGACGTTCTCGAAAGAGTGAGGGCGAGTCGGAATGAGTCCTACACCGAAAAGTCCCACAATCGGAATTTGAATCGCAGCGGCCTCTGGTAACGTGAGTGCTCGGGCCGCCGACGCCGAACCACGACCGAGACATGCGACAGCCACGAGTACTCCTAGCTTCCCGATACGAGATTGTTAATTCGGTCCCCGGCGACCAAGCATCTAGCTGCTATTTCGGCATCGACACCACGGCGGGCCGGTCAGTCGTGGTCCGTTTGGCTGCGCCTCCTCGGTCAAGATGGCTGGCAGCTGCCCGCGGTGCAGCTCATCGCTATCTCGCGTCCGTAATCGACGTGATCGATAGCCCCGACCCTCTGGCATTTCCCCTCACGGCTTCACTTGCAGCCGGCACGCAGGCGATTGTCGCCGAAGCCTTGCGTGGCCCCAGCCTGCATGAGCACATCAAACGAGAGCCTTTGGGTTTGGATCGTTCAGTAGCCTGGACTCTGCGCATTGCCGAAGCCATCCGAAGCCTACACTCGCGGGGTGCCGCACATGGCGCCCTATCGCCGCATAGTATTTTATCTGAAGCACGTGGCCGCGCAATTTCTCCAGTAGTAACGCAGCTCCTTTTGCCGCAATTAGGCACCTTCGCTAGTCCAGAACGACTATCGGGAGAAGGGCCATCGCCGAACGACGACCTTTGGGCCCTCGGCGTGCTCCTATATTTCTTGGTAACAGGTTCATTGCCGTACCAGGGCGATTCACCTTCAGCTCTAATCAAGTCGATCCAGCAGACCGAAATCAACCACTTTTCCGCAATGAGCGGGACCTTCTTGCGTGAACTGGAGGTAATCGTCATGCGCCTGATTGCGCCCCAGCGGCGCCGTCGTCCGGCAAGCATCGACGACGTGATTGACATCTTGGATCGCTGGGAGCGACGCAGTCCGATGTCGATTCAGCCGGCGGTACCCGCCGTCGTCGATCGAAATGCGCTGAATCAGGCGGCAAAGCTTGCTGTTTGGGATGAACTTGTCCTCGACGAAAACCAGATCCCCACCAACATAGAGGCGTCGTTAGCCGAAATTGAAGACGCCCGGGCCAGCGTCTACGCAAAGTCGTTAACGGCGAGCGCCGAGCAACGACCGATGGCCGCAGTAAGTGAAGGTTTTACGACGCATCGTCCATCGACGATTACTGGGGAGCCCGCGCGTCGGCGGTTATCCTCCGACGCGTTTTCGCTAAGGTTGCGCCGCCGGCCACGCTGGGGTGTGTTGGCAGTACTCGTGGCTCTCGTCGGCGGGGTCGTCGGCGCGGCTGTCGTATCATTGGTAGGCAATGCTGGAAGTCCGGCGCGCAGCCTAGTGAAAGCCGTCCAGCAGCGTGTTTCCTCGTTGCCGGTCGCCTCGGCAAGGGTTCGCGAACGTGTCAATCCCCGCAAAGAGCAAGATTCTTGTATTCGGTCGTATTATCCAACCGACGCCTTTGCAACTGATCCAGACCTCGGATTCGTTTGTAAAAATGAAGATCTAGTTGAAGTTACTCAGCAGCTAAACACACTTGCGGTATTGATATCGGCCGACACGCTCGATGGCAATATGCCCGACAGCGGGAGCGTCGTAGCAAATCAGCGACCGGCTCGGCCGGAAAGTTCCGGCGCGCTGGTAGTAACGGCCGGAACGACGACAAGAACCTGGCAACTTGGCTGGTATGAACTGTTGGCCACGGCAATTGTTCAAAGAAACTGCTGCCACGAGCCACCCGTTGTCAAACTTCCGGTAACCACTGGATGGTGCCAACAGCTACAAACCGTAGTGACGAATATCGCCAACCTAAGCACGAAATCGGGCGACATATCATCCGCGGTTCACGCCTATGACGAGGCTATTACCTGTCTCATGTCGCAGGGCCGACATACCGTGTACTCTTACAAGGGCGTTCCCACAGTGCTGCAAAAAGCCGCATTTCAGCAGTTTCTCACGCACGCAGCCGAAATCGACGCCCGTCGCGCCTCAAAAGGAAATTAGGGAGTGTTCCGGGTTATTCCTGAGCCATCGGCACATTTGGA